>JBKJJC010000004.1:0-16228 GCA_046598245.1 Rhodoferax sp. | reverse complement strand
GACATCGAGTTGGCACCACCCCAGATCATGAGCCTGGCCCACCTGTCTCGCCACGCCACGGTGGCCAGCGTGATGGATGCCGCACGCAAACAGTTACCACCCTTGGTGCTGCCGGAGTCGTTTGACGAAGACGGCACACGCGTGCTGTGTTACCCCGGCGACCCCCGACATTCGGTCGCAGCGCGTGCTCTGCCGGGTGTGACGCGGCTGCTGTTTCGTAACCAGCGCTTTGAGCCGACCGAGGGTTTTGAAGCGCTATTTGCCTGAAACACTGCCAGCCGAAGTATTTGCAACGAAATCGGGCTCTAGCCCCCGAATAATATACCTCTATAGCTATTAATAGCATAGCAATTGACCATGACTGATACCAAGCCGCCGCCACATCCAGAAGCCCCCCATCGCGTCAAAGTGCTGGACGTCACCCTGTTGTCCGACAGCTGGTATGTGCTGAAGAAAACCAGTTTTGACTACCTGCGCAGCGACGGCAATTGGCAGCGCCAGAGCCGCGAAACCTATGACCGCGGCAACGGCGCAGTGCTGCTGCTGTTCAACGCCAGCCGCAACACCGTGGTGTTGACACGGCAGTTTCGATTCCCCACCTTTGTGAACGGCAATGCCGACGGCATGATGGTCGAGGCCTGCGCCGGCCAGCTAGACGGAGACGACCCCGAAACCTGCATCCGCCGCGAGGCCATGGAAGAAACCGGCTTTCAAATCCGCAACCCGCGCAAGCTGTTCGAGGCCTATATGAGCCCGGGCTCGGTGACTGAAAAATTGCACTTCTTTGCCGCGGAGTACGCGTCGGGCGACCGCGTGTCACCGGGCGGTGGGCACGTGCACGAGGGTGAAGACATCGAGGTTCTGGAGATGACCCTGCCCGCCGCGCTGAACCAGATCACAACCGGCGCCATCCAAGACGGCAAGACCATCATGCTGCTGCAACACGCGGCCTTGGTGGGGCTGAAAAACCTGGCCTGAAGCCGACCGCCCACTGGTCGACCGGGCACGGACCCGGACAAGGGTTTGCACCCATCCTTCGTGTTTACCCTATCACATGAATATGGCAGGCGGACTTAATATCCGCCGACTCTGTTTCAGATGATTCGCTTTTGGGGACTGCAGGAAGACGATTGCAACCACGCACGGGTGCATCCGACGCCACAGGAATTTTTGGCAAGTTGTATAGGTGCCGGCACCGATGCTGACACCGCCCCAAAGACAACTGCTATGGGTATTCAACTACTTGAATTGGACGCACAACATGAGCACTCGATCCCGTACTGCATTGCGTAACCTGCTATCGACCTTGGCCCTGTTAGCGCTCGGCTCCCATGCCGCCGCGAGCACCCTGAATCAAAATGTTTCCTGGACAATTGACAGAGCCGGCACCACCGCAAAATACCGCGTGGTGGCCTATGGCGATTCGATATACGCCGGCTACAACGGCTCCACCACCAGCGCGGCCAAATACGCGGCACCGACCGTCGATGCGGAATACCTGTCCGCACTGTGGAACGCTGATATTGAGAGCGTGCGCCGCACCAAATCCGGTGCGATTGCCTCTGACGTCTACAACAACAAGATCGTGGCCGAGCGCGCGTACATGCAGAACGCATCGACCCGTGTGGTCACCTTTGAGATGTGTGGCAATGACGGCTTGCAAGCGCGATCCGCCTTCAAAAAACAAACCGGCACCTGCAACTATTCCGGCATGAATACCGCCGTGAGCAATTGCAAAACCAACGTTGCCGCAGCAATGGACTACATCAACGCCAACGCCTATGTGGGCGTGAAGGTAAAGATCGTCTCCAACCTGCACTACCCCGGCTACAACGCAGACAACGTGCAGAGTTCGTGCAAAGACGCCACCACAGGCGCTAGCGTGAATCTGCGCAACCTGTTCTTGCCCAAGCTGGCCACCATGAACTATTGGATGTGCGAATATGCCCGCCAAAAGGGCTTCAAATGCACGGACAACTTCGCCGAGTACATGGGTGCAGACTACGATAGCAATAGTGATGGCCAGATCGACGTCGACGGCTTGCGTTATGTATCGGGTGAAAGCGAGTCCAATTATCTGACCCGCATTACCTCCACGCTCAAGTCAACCATTCGTGATGCCAATGCCCATTTCGTGTCTGCCAGCAGCAGCTTTGACTACATCCAAACGGACGATACGCACCCTACCTACAGCGGCAGCACAGTGACCGCTGGCCTGTTTGGCGGGACGACCGGGTCTGGCGCACCGCGCTACACAACCTTCAGCGGCGGCAAGAATCCGATCTGGAACCAGTACGGCCATGAGCGCATGGGCTGGGCAGTGTCCACCTCCAACCCCGCAGCACCCTGACGCGTCGATGGAGTTTGTTGGTTGGTAGCGCTTCACCATGGGCAAACCCCGACCCTCTGCGCCCCAAAAGCCCCCTCCCAAGGGGGGCGGGGGCGCATGGCGTCCGTCCCTGGGCTACCTGGCCGTCGTAGTCGTGCTGGTGGCGGGGGCCCTCGGCATTCTGCTGATGCCGTCCTCTGACACCACTGCGGATGCCCTGCCTGCCGACAAGAGCGCAACCCAAGTTGCAGCAGCACCAACCTCTGGCGGTGCGGTGTCCCCTTGGTCAATACAAGCCACGGTTCCCACGCCGGTCGAGCGCCCCTTGGCGCCCGATATGCGACCTACGGCCGAGGGCGACAACGATCCCACACCCGACCTCACCAGCTATGTTGCGCGCGGCGCAAATCCCAGCATGAAAGAAGTGATTGACCGACTCCAAGGGGCAGGCATCCAAACCGGCCTGGCCGCGTTCAACCCACCCGGCACACGCCCCAATTTGGTCGGGCTTGCGGTGCCCGAAGATTTTGTGTTGCCCGAAGGCTATGTGCGCCACCACCAGGCGACCGACGGCGGTCAACGCGTGGAGGCGATCCTGATGTACGCGCCAGACCGGGTGTTTTTTGACGCGAACCGTCAACCGATCGAGATCCCCAAAGACCGGGTCGTGCCCAAGGAACTCGCCCCGCCCGGGCTTCCTATTCGGCTCGTCGTCATTCCTGCACCGACTGAATCTGGAAGATCCGGGCTCTGAACTCTTTAACCTCAACTTCCCGGTTCGCTCCGCGGCCCGCGTTTCAGCCCGTTTTGCGCATCCTGATCGGCATTCTTGCCAGCGCTGCCATGCTGGGCTTGTACGCCCGTGGCGGTGCGGGCTGGCTGCTGGGCTTTGTGGCCTTGGTGCCCTGGCTGCGCACGCTGGATACGCGCCGCACCCTGGCCAGCGCCTTGCTGGGCGCTTACCTGATGGCGGTGGCCTTTACCGGTGCGGCCTTCGCCTGGTTTGGCACGGCCATCGGCAGCTATACACAAGTGGGCGCGACCACCGGGCTCGTTGCGTTGCTGGTCTTGGCGCCGCTGTTCCAGCCGCAAATACTGGCGTTTGCGCTGGTTCGCCATGTCAGCCGAAGACGCTTCGGCCCGGCGCTCGGCGCACTGGCGGGCGCTGCAGCCTGGGTCGCCACAGAGCGGTTGCTACCCAAACTTTTAGGCGACACACTGGGCCACGGGCTGTACCCATCGGCCCTGTTGCGGCAGGCGGCAGATGTGGGCGGTGCAGCGGGCCTTACCTTTTTGCTGTTGTTGGCCAATGAAGGTGTGGCGTTAGCCCTTGCGCGCCGCGCAGAAGGCGCACGTGCGATTGCCAAACCGCTGTTTTTGGCCGCTATAGCACCCTTGCTGCTGGCGGGTTATGGCCTGAGCCAATTGCCAAGCGCTCCACTGGTCACATCCCTCCAAGCCGAAAAGCCGCTGCGCATAGGCATGGTGCAAACCAACATCGTGGATTACGAGCGCATGCGACAAGAAAAAGGTGCCTTGGCCGCAGTGCGCGAAATCCTCGACACCCACTACGCCATGAGCTACGACGCAGTGGAGCGCCAGCATGTGGATGCGGTGCTGTGGTCCGAGACCGCCTACCCCACCACGTTTGGCAACCCCAAGAGCCAGTTGGGTGCAGACTTGGACCGCGAGATCCTGGGCATCATGCAATCAGCCGGGGTGCCCTTTGTGTTTGGCACCTACGACCGGGACGGTGCGGGCGAATACAACGCCGCCGCGTTTGTGGCACCGCAAACCGGCCTGTTGGGCTTCTACCGCAAGTCGCGCCCTTTTCCATTCACCGAGACTGTGCCGGCTTGGCTAGACAGCGCGACGCTGCGGCGTTGGCTGCCGTGGACGGGCAACTGGCTTGCGGGCGACGGTGCACGCGTGTTCCCGCTGCGTCTGGCCGACGGGCGCGAGATACCGGTGTTGCCGATGATCTGCCTGGACGATGTGGATACCAGCCTGGCTATCGACGGTGCACGCCAAGGCGCGCGTGCGATCCTGACAATGTCCAATGACTCTTGGTTCACCAGCCAGCCACTGGGTGCGCAACTGCACCAGACCGTGGCCGCGTTTCGCAGTATCGAAACACGCCTGCCCCAATTCCGCGTCACCACCAATGGCTACAGCGCCGCGATCGACCCGACCGGGGCGGTGATTGCCAGTGCGCCTATGGGCTCGCGCACCCTGGTCATTGGCGAGCTGCCGGTGCACACACCGCCACGCACCCTCATGGTGGTGTGGGGCAATTGGGTCGGGCTGGCTGGTGCCGCCTTGCTGGTGTTGATGGCAGCTATCGCCTTGTTCCCATCGTTGCCTGGTCAGAACGCGGGGGACGCAATGGGGGACACTCTGATTTTCCCGGTCCATGTGGCAGTGTTACCGCCGGGCGCACGCATTGCCGCAGGCCTGCTGCGTACCTTCGCTCGCGCCAGCCTGCTGTGGATGGGCGCCGCCATGGTTTTGGATGACTCCTTGCGGTCCAACACACTGGCACAAATTCGCACATTCACCGGACTGTTCCTCGCACCCGAGGCTGCTGCTTGGTTCCTATTGCAAGCCTTTGGCGCACGGGCGACTCTGGAAGGCGGCTCGCTCGTCATGGCGCGTGGCGCTAGGCGCCTTGAACTTGCTACCCAAGAGATTGCCGCGGTTGAACCGTGGCGTTTGCCCATTCCCGGTCCTGGCGCATGGCTGCGCTTGGTATCGGGCGAGCGCTGGGGCTACGGCCTTGCAATCCACAACCCCGCCGCACTGGCACGCGTATTGGCAGCGGCCGGTGGACCACCAGTGCCAGCGCCAACACCTTCGCGTTACACGGCGTATGGGGACGCACGCTTGGGTGTGCAGCGCGGCCGCGTGCACCATCCGTTGATCAAGTTTGGGGTGTTGCCACTGGCCATGGCCATGGTGGCATTCCGCCTGCACCAACACATTGCCTACGGCAGCACGTTCGGTGAGTACTACTCGTATGGCTTGAAGGCTTATCTCACCACGTTTGCGCTGTGGTGGGCTGCGTGGACCATCGGTGTGGTGTTGTGTGCCGCTGCCCTGCGTGCCACTATTGAAGTCGGCACACTTCTGGTCGTAATGCTGTACCCCACACACGCACTGGCGGCCAGGCACTGGCTGGAACGCTTGGGCCTGGTGGCGCTGTATATCGGTCTGCCGGGGTGGCTGCTGCTGCAAGTGTTGCAACGGTAGTTAGTTTTGCGCTGTGCGCAGTTGGAATGGACGGCCATTTTTACCCTGGTTGTGGGCGGGCAGACAAGGAGGATAGCTGCATCTTTTTTGTGACAAAAATGGAGCAAAATACCGCGCTACCTCTTCCGAAGCCCACATGAAAAAAGTCAACGTCTCTTTGTTGCTCGTGTGTTCTACGATTTCTGCCTCGGCTGGTCTTGTGGACTGGTTCAACGGTGTCAAGCTGGGCGAGTCCTTTCCCTAGCTCAACATCTGGTACACAAAGTATGCATCCAAGGGATTGGTTGCTATTGGCGTATCTCCAGAGTCGCTGGAAGTGGTGACGCCCTTCGCCAATCGGGTGCCCATGCAGAATGCAGTGGCGGTCGAAGGCAAGAAAAGCATTCAGTAGGCATTCGAAATCAACGGGTGGCCACACGCGTGGCCGGACATCGACAGCAATGACACCTTTTTCGCTTGCAAAATTTCGCGCGTTCGCCGCTGACTCTCCCGTCTTCTTTCGTTTCCTTCTGACCGACGCCATGGTGCAGGTGGCCGAAATCAGTGCGCTGGTCATCTACAAGCCATCAGCGGCATGGTGGGGCCGTTGCTTGCGGGCTTGGCACTGGGCACGGCCGGCGTTGCGGGCGCGTTGGGCAGCTACGCCGGGTTGCTGCTGTTGACGCTGTTGGTGGCGACGCAGATTCCACGCAATACAGCGGCACTGGCTAAGCGCGGCGACTTGCAACACTGGTGGCGCTCGCTGTATGCCGGCATGGCCGCCAAGTGGCGCGTGCTCATGGAACGTGGCTGGACACTGGTGAATTTTGTGGTGTGGATTTTTCAAGGGCCGGCCGTGGGAATTCTGATTCCCATCAAGGTGCAAGCCCTGGACCTGGCCGGCAATTGGCTGGGTATATGCCTGGGTGCCTTGTCACTGGGCGTGCTGGTAGGCAGCATGTTCGGCTCGCAATTCTTGGTTCGGCACTTTGGTCGCTACCGGGTGCGACTGGGCCTGGGGCTTTGCGAGGGCTTAGCCCTGGCGGTGGTGGGGTTTGCCAACTCGCCCTACCTGGTGGTCGCAGGCCTGGCGCTCACCGGCTTTTGCAATGCGTCCATGGGCTTGGTGGGCGCCACCCACCGCGCACTGGCGATTCCGCAAACCCACCGGGTACGCATCTTTGCAGCATCATCCATGGCAACCCAGGTTGCCGGCGCGATAGGACCGGCGCTGGTAGGCATGGCCCTGGCACGCTGGAGTGTGGATGCCGTCTACACCGCCTTTGGCCTATTGATGGCAACGAGCGTGTTGGGCTTCTTGTGGGTGCCGCGCCTCAAGGAGTTCTTAAGCCTGGAGCACGAACAGGTAGTGGATTGGTACCTGCACCAATACCCCAAAGAGTTTTCAGAAAAATAGCCTGTAGCCCACGCAAAATATCAACATGCTGCTATGCAAAAAACAGCGAATGTCAATCCACGTCGCCCGGCCCGTTACGCAGCACACGCAGGTCCAGCGGGCGCACCGCGCCCATCCACATCGCGCGGTCCGTATGGTCCAGCACTTCGTTGTCGCAGATGGGGTGTACAAAAACTACCAGGCCGCCGCGGTGCAGGGCCAGCCAGGGAACAATGTCGGCAAACAGGGCGGGCGCGAATGCCAGCTGGCAGCTCCAGTCCGGATGCGGCCCTATCGGCCTTTCATGCACGCGGCCCATGACCACGTCAAACCGCTGCGCCGCCGCTTCACACAGGGCGCGGGCCTGCTGTATTGAATCCTGCGAAAAGTATACGTGGGCGTGGTAGCCACGGATGGCGGGGGCGAGAGTTTCGGCTAAGGTCATGGCCGAATAGTCGCACAACGGATCGGTGTTTTAACCACATGAGGCAAGATATTACGCCCCAAGGAGATGGCTCCCTTTGAGGCAGGGTGTTGCCGAGGGCTTTCAGAGCTTGCGCTGCCGCACTCATCTGGACCCCGACGGTGACGTGGGTTCACCGCATTTTTTTCTCCGGCGCAGTTTGGTCTCGCGCTCGCTTGAAATGCCTTACCAAGTAAATCGCAAATGCGATTAGCGCGATGAGACCGGCCACAAGTCCCAGCACCAACCCAGCGCCAACTGTGAACAAGATTGGAAGGGTACCCGCGATTGAGCCCAAGCCGCCGTCAGAGTGAACCGGTGGTGGGACCACGCGGGAAAGCCCAAAAAACTGGCCGAACAGCGCAGCGCCAAACAGAACCAACCCGCCCGTTTTCACAAACAACGGGGTCTTCTTAAAGAGTGCTCCCCATCCGAGGCGGTACGAAAACATCAGTACCAAGACCAGTATCAGGGCCATCCAGATCAACAGCACATCCGAAAACTGGGTAAAGAGCCAAAATGGCGAGAGCAGCGCTCCATACCATGGCCTCTGGTATGGCTCCAACCGATCAACCCAGAATCCGCAAAAGCCACTCCACGGATTGGAGCCCATCAGCGCCTGGTCAGTACAACGCAAAGTTTGCAAGATGCTATCCGCACTCAAACCTCCCAGGAGGGGCGTCCCCAGCAACAGACAAAAGACAGCCAGTGCCACCAACAACAAAACGATCGCGCTAGGGAGCGAGCCCCACAGCGCGCCCTGCGCCCGAACGCGCGGATGAAGTGAAAGCAATCCCCTACTGCGCTCCGCAAGCGAGGCGTTACCTGTAGAAGTCGTCGAACGCAGTTCACTCACTTGCGGTGCGTCTGGCTGCGCGGCGCCCGACGGTCCTCTGCGACGATCAGAGCGCGCGCTGAGCGCAATCAACACAAACCACCCAGCAATCAATGCCCAACTTTGTTGCAACAAAAGAAACACTGTCTCCACGGGCGGCGCGACGTTCAGCCAAGGCACAAGTGCGCTGGCCGGCAGTATCGCAAGACCCTGGCAGCCGCTCTGAGCTGACCCACTGCTCCCGGGACAACCCAACGCCCCCAATCCCAATTCGGCAACAGAGGGCCCTAAAAAGACCATTGCCGAACAGTAGCCAAACAAGCCATACGCGAGCAAACGCGTACGGGCACCTACTCGACCAACAGTGACGGAATTAAACAGCATGAAGAATTTCCCGTGGACAACTTGAGGCACTAGCAAAGAATTTTTAAGCCTTTGGCACTCGGAAATAAGAAAGTAGTACCGCCATCAGTACCCACATAGTTTCAAGTGAAAACGGACTCATCGGCCAGCCCAACCGTTTACTTTGGCACGGGGCAAGCCGGCAGCTTTGCGGGAGCGCGCGCCGCTTTCACGGCGGCAGTATCGTCGGCGGCCAGGGTGTTGTTGGTGAAGGTGCAGCCATAGGCCGGGTCCGCCACCGTAGCGGGGGTGGCCACATCATCGCCCGCAGGCTTGACACCCTGCTCTACCCACCGAGCCAAATCCGCAAACGCTCGGGCCTGTTCGGCCACGGTGAAGTCGCAGTGGCCAGGTGCGCGGATCGCGCGTTGCACCAGCAGGCCTGCGCGGCCCTTGGCTTTGGCATTTGCCAGGTAATTTTGCTCCAGACCAAAGGGCACATACATGTCGCCCAATGTGTGGATGGTCAAGACCGGTACCGAGAAATCGCCATGCACCTTGGGGACCCAGCGCAGCCCATCACGGCGTAGGCGATTGGCATCGGGCGCGGGTGTGGATTTGCCGATGGATGCGTTAAACGCAGCCACCACCGCCTCGGGCGCGTCAAAGCGGTAACGCACACTGCGCGTGTCAACCACATTGGCATTGAGTACGCCACGGATAGTTCCATCATCGCCAAACGCACCCCACACGACGTTCTGCAAGCCGTCATTGGCAAAGCCTTGGTCGAACAGGGGCCGCTCACCCCCGGTGAGATGCATCACGATGTTTTTAAGCAATAGGCCCTGCGGCGTGGGAGTGGCAAAAGATGTCGTGCTGCTGAACAGCGTGCTGCGCACATGGCCCACGATCTGCGGCCAGTTGTTCACCGGCAGCGAAGCAGCGGGCAGCCCGGCCAATTGCTGCGCGGCCAACTGGTAGCCACCGAAGTAGGCCCACAGGCCATCGTCATCGAGCACGCCACAGGTGGGCACGGCACCGTCGTAGCGCACCTTGTTGTTGGCGGTGGCCAGGGTCTCGGCCTCTACCGCAGCGGCAGCGATATGCCCACCCATGGAGCGACCAAAGATGTAGGTCTTGCTTGGCGCAGACAGGGGGCGGCCATTGCGGGCGGCTATGGCGTTGAATGCAAGGGCCAGGGCATTGGTGTCTTCCACACCGGCACGCACGTCGTAATAGTTTTTACTGTAGCTTGACGCCGCCCAGGCGTAGCCGTTGTCGATCAGGTAGCGGCGTATGGGAGGGTCTTGCACCACCAGATTGGGGCCCGTGCCTGCGTAGCCATGGGCATACATCACCAGCTTGCCGTTCCATTGGCCAGTGGGCAACTCAATACGGTAGGCCGCACCGCCCAGCACGCCGCTCCAACGGTCGGTCGGCGTGGTGCTGTCGGGCATGGGCAAGAAATTGGCATTGGCGGGGGCGGGTACAAAGTCGGTGCGCGCGTCGTGTGGGCGCTTGTCTTCGGTCCGGGGGCCGGTTTGGGCGCAGGCAGCTAGCAGCAGTGGAATTGCCGCGAGTAGCACAGCCGTTTTCAAACGTTTGGACAAAACAGTCTCCTCTTTTATGGTGGAAAAACGAACGCCATCGTAGTGGCTTCGTCCACCTAACCGTGTCATCTTGGCGGCAATAGCCCGCCCACCATTGATGTGGCTGGTGTCCGCCCCAAACCGCAGTGCGATGGGTTGGTGGGAATTTTTTGTACGTCAGGATTGCCGGCGTGCGGGCTCATGCACATGCAAGAACTTGGTGAACAAATCGCGCGGCGGTGCGACCGCAATGTCTTTCAACACCTGGCCCACGTTACCGCGGTGGTAAGACCCGTGGCTGAGCACATGGAACAGCATTTCCTCCCGGGTCATGGTGCCCGAGTCACCATCGGTGAAGCGGAACACCAGGCTTTCGCCCAGGGCCTTCTCGTCGAGCGTGACCACATAGCCCTCGTACCAGATATCGGTCTCGGCCACCGCAAAATGCAGCTCACCCAGGCCCGGTGTCTCGGTGGTGTTGGTGGCCGTGTAGCCTTGGGGCTCGCCCAGCAAGTGGGCGCGGAAGATGCGGTCCACCACGTAGATGTGGTTCAGCGTGCGGATGGCAGTGTGCAGGCGGTCCGAGTGGTCATTGGGCGACACCGACGCCAGCACATCAAACAGTTCGCGGTTGGCCCAGGCTTTCTGGGCGAAGAGGGATGACAGAATTTTTTGGGTCATAGGCGTAGGCACTACATGGTCTCAACAAGCTGCGATTGTGCCGTCAAGGGTATCCAGGGCACTGACAGATACAACTTCGTGGGGTGGCAAGACCGGTGCGTCTGGCTACATCACCATGGAGAATCGGAACGCGTTGTGCTCCACCGGCAACACTGCTTGCGCCACCGACGCCGCCAGTGGCATGCCGTCCCCGCTGTTCGTCAGTATCACAAAGCCGTCCCTGGACGTAGCCGAGGCCATGGCAAAGCTGCGAAAGCCGGGGTTATTGCCCCACTGCCAGAGGTAGGGGCCACCCGGCGCCCTTTCGATGCCCCAGCCCCGGCCCCACTGCAGCCCAAGCGCGGTATCTACTTCAACAGGGCCATCCAACGTCAGTGACAGCAGCTGCGCGTTCGCCAACAGGGCTGACATGAAGCGCGCGTAATCTGCAGCCGTGGTGTACAGCGAGGCTGCGGCAACAGGGTATCGAAACTTCGCGCCAGAACGGATTCCAAGCATGGCTCTTCCCGGGACCGCACGGCTAGCAAAGTCGTCGCGCCAGACCAGGCTGGTATCGAACATGCCCAGCGCGGCAAACACCTCTTGGTACATGTAATCGGCAAAGCTCTGCTGGGTGACGGCCTCCAGCACGGCCTGCAACAGCATGAAGCCCTCGCCAGAATAACGCCAGCGTTGGCCTGACACTCCATCAAACGCGAGCGTGCCGCTGCTCCAGTTGGGCAAGCCAGAGGTGTGGTTCAGCAACTGGGCGACCGTAACCCCACCAAGCGTGCGGCCGAGTACGACATCCTGCGCGTCCTGCGCCGAGCGCGCCAGCACATTGTGGAAGTGGGTGTAGCCGCCGGGCAGGTAGTGGGATACCGGGGCCTGCAGGTCCAGCCTGCCATCCAGCACCAGGCGCAGTGCAGCGTAGGCTGTGACCGGTTTGGTCAACGACGCCGCCTGGAAAATGGCGTTGGCGCGCGTAGTCTCTGCCTCACATCCAGAGACCGCAACCGGCGCAGCGGGCATGCCCGCCTGCAGCACGGTGTAGACCGCGGAACATACACCCAGGTCCTTGGCCAGCGCCCCGACCGGACGTGCTCGGAGTTGCCGCAAGTCCGTAGCACATGCGGCAAGTATGGGCAGGGATGCCCCGGCGAGCAGGAGATTGCGGCGGTTGAGGTGCATGTTTGAATGAATGGGCCAGGCAGGCTATATAAGAAAAACTAGGCCGTAGCCCCCGTGAAATGGTTCTTTCTAGCTACTAAATGTATAGCATCTTCAGAACCCAATGCCCCGTGCTGCACCAGCCACGCGGTCACCAGCTCCGGTTCGTGCAGCGTACGCAGGGCGTCGTAGGCATCTTGCGCTTCAGGGTAGCGGTGGCGCATGAAGTTGAGCCACTGCTTCAAGCGCCCGGCCTGTTGGCGGCGCTCTAGGCGGGAGACTACCAGTTGCCAGAAGCCGCCCAGCAAAGGCTGTATGTCGGACCACGGCACCGGCGTCGTCGAGCCCCCGTCTTGCATATCGCGGCGTATGGCGAGTGCCAGGCCGGGGTCGGTGACCATGCCACGGCCCAGCATGAGACTGTCGCAACCCGAAGCCTGGCGGCAACGGCGGGCATCTTCCACCGTCCAGATCTCACCATTGGCCACCACCGGAATCTTGACGCCCAAGCGGATATCGTTGACACGCTCCCAGTAGGCGGGCGGCCGGTAGGCGTCGGCCTTGGTGCGGGCGTGCACCACCAACTCCTCCGCCCCGCCCGCCTCCAGGGCCTGGGCACACTCCACGGCGCGCGAGTCGTCATTGAAGCCAAGACGCATCTTGGCCGTGACCGACACATGGGCCGGCACCGCACGGCGCACGGCAGACACGATGCGGGTCAGCAACTCTGGGTCTTGCAGCAGCGCGGCACCGCCACCATGGCGATTCACCACCTTGGCAGGGCAGCCAAAATTCAGGTCAATGCCGTGCGGCCCCAGCGTGGCCAAGCGGGCCGCGTTCTCGGCCATGGACACCGGATCCGACCCCAGCAACTGCGCCCGCACCGGCACGCCAGCGGGCGTGCAGCCGCCGTTGGCCAGCTCGGGGATGATGCGCAGGTAGACATGCTCGGGCAGCAGCGTATGGGTGACACGGATGAACTCCGACACGCAGCGGTCCACCCCGCCCACACGGGTCAGGATGTCGCGCAATACGGCGTCGAGAAGCCCTTCCATGGGGGCGAGGTAGATGCGGGGGGCGACTGGCGAATTCGCGAATGGGGCACGGAGTTCAAGAACCTCATCACCGTAACGGTCGAAGTTGCCAGTGCTTTGCCAACCGAGATGGCGATAGAAGCCATACGACCTGACCTTGGGGTCAGAGGCACACCCCAAAAACAGGGTGCTGTGACCTATAGTTCTCAGGTGCTCTGTGACGATGGCAAGCAACCGGCGACCCAGGCCCCGGCCTTCATATTCTGGCAGCAGGGCCAAGACCACGATCTCTCCGTTCGTGCTGTCGCCGAAGCAATAACCTACCATTTCGCCGTGGCTCGTACTGATCCAGCCTGGCAACTTGCCACTGGCAATGTCTTGTGCCCAATTTTCAGCAGTGATGCCAAGGCTTGCGAGACGCTCTTCCGAAATGGCATTCTCACGTGTCATTCCGCGTAGGCGCACGCAGTCTCTTGCATCAGCAGGTAGGGCCGGGCTGATTGTGAACATGCTAGAGGACTACCGTACAGCGTTGACAGCTCAAGCCACCACCGGTGTGCGAATCAAATAATCAAACGCACTGAGCGCAGCCTTGGCACCATCCCCTGCCGCAATCACGATTTGCTTGTACGGCACCGTGGTGCAGTCCCCCGCAGCGAACACACCCGGCAAGTTGGTGCTGCCCTTGGCGTCCACCACAACCTCACCAAACTTGCTGAGTTCAACCGTGCCTTTTAGCCATTCGGTGTTGGGCACCAAACCAATCTGCACAAACACACCTTCCAGTTCCACCAATTGCTCGGTTCCGGTGGCCCGGTCTTTGTAGCGCAGGCCGGTGACCTTGCCCGTGTCCACACCTTGCGCATCCACACCAGTGATCTCGGTTGTCTGCGCGTTGGTGTGGATGGTTATGTTGGGCAAACTCTTGAGCTTGTTGACAAGCACAGCATCGGCCTTGAGCTCTTCAGCAAACTCCACCAGTGTGACATGGGCGACGATGCCGGCCAGGTCGATAGCCGCTTCCACGCCCGAGTTGCCGCCGCCGATCACCGCGGTGCGCTTGCCCTTGTACAGCGGGCCATCGCAATGCGGGCAATAGGCCACGCCTTTGTTCTTGTACTCTTGCTCGCCTGGCACGTTGACATTGCGCCAGCGCGCGCCGGTGGACAGGATCACGGTCTTGGCTTTGAGCGAACCGCCGTTGGCCAGCTTGACTTCAATCAAGCCGCCAGTTTGCGTTGCAGGAACAATCTGGTCCGCCCGCTGCAGGTTCATGATATCCACGTCATAGGCGCGGGTGTGGGCCTCCAGGCCCATCGCGAACTTGGGGCCATCGGTCTCCAGCACCGAGATGTAGTTCTCGATCGCCAGCGTGTCGTTCACCTGACCGCCAAAGCGCTCCGCCACGATGCCGGTGCGGATGCCTTTGCGTGCGGCGTACACAGCCGCCGCGGCTGCAGCGGGGCCACCGCCGACCATCAGCACGTCGTACGGGGCTTTGGCCGACAGCTTCTGTGCGTCGCGGGCCGCGGCACCGGTGTCGAGCTTGGCCACGATTTCTTCCAGAATCATGCGGCCCGAGCCAAACATCGCGCCGTTCATGAAAACCATGGGCACGGCCATGATCTCGCGCGCCTTGACCTCTTCTTGAAAAGCACCGCCTTCTATCACCGTGGTCTTGACCTTGGGGTTCAGAATCGCCATCAAACTCAGGGCCTGCACCACGTCCGGGCAGTTGTGGCAGGTCAGACTCATGTAGACCTCGAACTGGTAATCACCATCCAAGGCGATGATCTGGTCGATGACCGACTGCTCCACCTTGGGCGGATGGCCACCCGTCCACAGCAGCGCCAACACCAGGGAGGTGAATTCGTGGCCCAGCGGCAGGCCGGCAAATCGCAAGCTTGCGGGCAGGCCGCTGGCCGTGCCGGTACGTTGCAACGCGAACGATGGCTTGCGGGCATCTTGCCCGTCCAGGCGCAGCGTGATCATGTCGCTGCGCAGGCCTTGTATGGTTTGCAGCAGGCTCAGCATGTCGCGGCCGGTTTCGCTGTCATCCAACGAGGCCACCATCTCAAACGGCAGTTTCACGCGTTCCAGGTAACCGGCGAGCTGGGTCTTGAGGTCTTGGTCGAGCATGGTGGTGTCCTTCTTGAATACTACTATTTTTATAGCAAACCAGTGATATTTCACGGGGGCTACAGGCACATTTCACAAATAGAAAAGCCGGACGGCAAGGTGCACACGCACCTTGACGCTGTCCGGCTTTGGGGGCCGCTAGGCGTGGCTTAGATCTTGCCGACGAGGTCGAGCGACGGCGTAATGGTCTTGGCGCCTTCGTTCCACTTGGCAGGGCACACTTGGCCAGGGTGGGCAGCGGTGTACTGGGCAGCCTTCAGCTTGCGCACGGTTTCCTTGACGTCACGGGCAATTTCGTTGGAGTGGACTTCCATCGTCTTGATCATGCCCTGTGGGTCAATGATGAAGGTGCCACGCAGAGCCATACCGTCTTCGTCGATGTGCACACCAAAACCGCGGGTCAGCACGTGGGTGGGGTCGCCGATCAAGGGGAACTTGGCCTTGCCAACGGCGGGCGAAGTCTCGTGCCACACCTTGTGGGCGAAATGGGAGTCTGTTGTGACGATGTAAACCTCGGCACCGGCCTTCTGAAATTCTGCGTAATGCTCAGCGGCATCTTCCACTTCGGTCGGGCAGTTGAAGGTAAAGGCTGCGGGCATAAAAATGAACACGTTCCACTTGCCCTTCAGGGTCTCGTTGGTCACGGTGACGAACTTGCCGTTGTGGAAGGCTTCGTTCTTGAAAGGCAGGACTTGGGTGTTGATCAAAGACATGGTTTTTTTCCTCTTGAGTGGACGTTATAAAACTGAACAGGCGCAATCTTATGCGCTCTGACTCATTTACTGGGTTGATTG
Organism: Rhodoferax sp.; assembly: GCA_046598245.1. Taxonomy (GTDB): domain Bacteria; phylum Pseudomonadota; class Gammaproteobacteria; order Burkholderiales; family Burkholderiaceae_C; genus Allorhodoferax. The sequence continues at coordinate 249 of JBKJJC010000004.1, read as the reverse complement.
AAACAATGGCTTCCATTGCCAAAGTCTATTGACCACCCCTTAACTGCGAAACACGCGCTGGTGCATGCGGCGTAAGGACCACCACACGCCGCCCACCACCACAGGTATCGCAAAGGCTGCTGTCAGTTCCGGGCTCCACGGCCAGCCCCAATGCTGCGCACCCTTGGCCAGGTAGCTGACCAGACCCACGATGTAATAGGTGATGGCGGCGACCGACAGGCCCTCTACCGTGGCCTGCAGCTTGATTTG
>JBKJJC010000199.1:0-3170 GCA_046598245.1 Rhodoferax sp. | reverse complement strand
CGCTGGGAATGGCCAGCTCTACCTTGGGCAGTGTCTTGACCAGGCCGGGGCGTTTGCCGCCGGTGCCCAGTGCGCGAAAGAACGTAGCGGCCAGGCTGGACGAACCAGTGATTTCTTGGGAGGTTGTAGACATATTGTTAAGCCCCAATCAGGCTTTGGCCGCAGACGCGGACCACATTCCCGGTCAAACCGCCGGAAGCAGGAGATGCAAACCAGGCAATGGCTTCGGCCACATCGACCGGTTGACCGCCCTGCCCCATGGAGTTCATGCGGCGACCGGCTTCGCGGATCGCAAACGGCACGGCAGCCGTCATCTGGGTCTCGATAAACCCGGGTGCCACGGCGTTGATGGTGATGCCCTTCTCTGCCAGCACCGGTGCCATGCTTTGCACCATGCCGATGACACCGGCCTTGGACAGTGCGTAATTGGTCTGGCCCAGGTTACCGGCAATGCCGGAGATAGACGACACACACACGATGCGCGCACCGGCCTTCAGCGCACCGGCTGCGACCAACGCGTCGTTGATACGCTCTTGTGTCGACAGGTTGACATTAACAACTGCCTGCCACAGGTGGTCTTTCATGTTGGCGATGGTCTTGTCGCGGGTGATGCCCGCGTTGTGCACCACCACGTCCCAACCGCCGTCGGCCAATGCGGCGTCCACCAGGGCTTGCGGGGCTTCTGCGGAGCCAATGTCCAAGGCGAGTGCCTTGGCACCCAGGCGCTTGGCAACTGCGTCCAGGCCTTCTTGGGCTTGCGGAACATCCAGGCAAATGACCTGTGCGCCGTCACGTGCCATGACTTCGGCAATCGCTTCGCCAATGCCGCGCGATGCGCCGGTGACCAAGATCTTCTTGCCGGCCAAGGGCTGGTTCCAGTCGATGGCATTAGCCGCAACCGTGCTGGGCACGGCCAAACGCACGACTTGCGCCGACACATAAGCCGAGCGCGGCGACAGCAAAAAGCGCAATGTGTTTTCCAACTGGTCTTCGGCACCTTCGGCCACGTAAACCTGTTGCACAGTGATGGCGCGTTTGAGTTCCTTGGCCAGCGAGCGGGTCAGGCCTTCCAGCGCACGCTGGATGGTCGCCTGGCGCGGTGTGGCACAAGCCTCGGGTGGGCGACCCAGCACGACCACACGGCCGCAGGGCAAAACCGAACGTGCCGCATCGTGGAAAAAGTTGTAGATGGCATCGGACTGCGAACTGTCCGTCAGACCGGTGGCGTCAAACACCAGGGCCTTGACCTTTTCGCCGGCCTGGTCGGCCACGCCCCAGCGCCCGGTCATCATGCCGGCTTCATTGGCCAGGCCAGTCCACTGGGGCAGGCTCTTGTGCGCCACGGTTTGCGCACCCATGGCCTTGAAGGCAGCCACAAGTGCGTTCAGCAGTTGAGGCTCGCCGCCTCCGCCCAACAGCACACCGCCTTTGATGACGGGTTGGCCGGGCTGGAAGCGCTCCAAAGGCAGGGGTTGTGGAAGACCCAGCATTGCGGCAATGCGTGAGCCCAAGGTTGAGTTGGCAAAGCCAAGATACGAATCGATCATGCGAGGGAAGCTCCTTTGGGGCGCGATGGTACCGACCAATTGGTCATTTATCGTAGAGCGCTCTGCCTAACCGAATATTGCAGTGCAACAAACACGCGCAGGAATCAAACGCAAAACAATGCTATCCCCGGTTTTAAGATAGGTGCAACTGGGCAGGCACGGAACTACTGCAGCGACTCAGGCAATCAAGCAGCAGGTAACTCATGCCAGTTGATCGTCCCACGGTAGGCATGCCAGCTTGCATGCCCGATCAATGGGCCGACGATCAGCAATCCGATGGCATACGGCGTCAACAACGCACCTAGAACCAGGCCGGTGATCACCCCACCCCACACCATCATCATCATGGTATGGGTGGCGACAACCTCCAAGCTGGCGATGGCCGCTGAAATAGCGTCCGTGTCGCGGTCCAGAATCATGGGAATGGAAACTACGGCGACCGAAAACACCAGAACGGCAAATACCCCGCCCACCACAGCGTAGGCGAGCAAGAATTCCCAGTTCTGCGGGTTGAAAACGGCTTGCATCACCCCGGTTGTTGAAGGCATGCCGGTGTTGAAAAAAACCGCAAACACCACCAGCGAAGCCCGGCCCCAGAGCAACTCCAAAACGATGAGCACCAGTACCAGCATGGCCATACTGCCAATGTGGGTGTCCCAACAGATCAGGGAACTGCCAAGGTCGGGAGCGATACCCAGGGCACGCCGACGGCTCACGTCGTAAAGCCCCATGGCCAAAAAAGGCCCCACCAGCAGGCAACCAGACGCCATGGACATGGTGTACTCGGGCGAGGACTTGAAAACAGCGCCCAGTACCACAGCCATCAGCCAAAACGCGAAACCGTAGAAGGCACCAATGAGGGGGTTGGCAAGCATATCGCGCCATCCGGACACCAGCCATTTCAGCAAGTCTCCCAGATCAACAGGTTTGATAGTCTTCTTGGGGGCATCGGAAGGCGGTGCAACATAGGGTTCGGGACGGGAGGGCGGCAGCTGTTGCATGCCCCAAGACTATCGCGCAAGGAACGCCTTGACCATTGAGGAAAACACCCAATCAGCCGATTGTTTGCGGCAGGCGCTTAGGAGGCAGGGTGTGAACCAAAATACGCTTCATCACCGTCAAATATTGCTTGAACAGGCTGCCCGTGTTGTAGAACAGGCCATATTTGCGGCACAGGGCTTGAATCTGCGGCGCCACCTCGGGGTAGCGGTGGGCTGGCATGTCGGGAAACAGATGGTGTTCGATCTGGTGGCTCAGATGGCCACTCATGATGTGGAACAAACGCCCACCGGTTAGGTTACTGGAGCCCGAGAGTTGGCGGATATACCAATCTCCACGTGTCTCATTGCGCGTATCTTCTTCGCGGTAGATCGCCACACCTTCGGTAAAGTGGCCGCAAAAAATGATCAGGTAAGTCCACAGGTTACGCAACAGGTTGGCGCAGAAGTTGCCCGCCAGCACACGCGGCGCGCTCCACAGCGCCAATGCGGGGAACAGCAAATAATCCTTGAACCAGACCTTGCCGACTTTGGTCAAAAAGCGGTCCAGCCGCGCCTTGAATTCGGCTTTGGGCATGGCACCATGTTTGTAGCGACCAATCTCCAGGTCGTGCGAACCGACGCC
>JBKJJC010000363.1:0-14426 GCA_046598245.1 Rhodoferax sp. | reverse complement strand
GCATTGGCCACGATCTGCACCGACGGGTCATCCGCCACCTGCGCAAAGTAGCTGTAGATGGGGGCGCTGCTCACGGCCACTTTGTTGCGCACGTACTCCAACGTAGCGGCCTGAACGTCGCCGACGGTCTGCGCCACCATCGGATCGGCGGCGGCTACTGATTTGCGGGTGCTCTTGTCAAAAATGGGGCGGATGCTGGCCTTGCTGTCCACCACCTTCCAGTTTCCACTGGCATTGTCCAATGTGAAATCAATCACACCCAGGTGGTCACCCCAGCGCCCAGGCATTACGGCTGCCACGCCATTGATGGTGCCGCGCTCCAGGTTGACATGGGGGTATTCGGCAAACGCTTTGCTGGGGAATTCGGCATGGGAGTGGCCAAACAAGACCGCATCAATGCCGGCAACCTCGGTCAGCATCCCGACTGCGTTCTCAGAGAATCGGGCCACCGGGCCTTTCTCAAACCCAGCGTGCGGAACAGCAATCACCAGTTGCGCGCCCTGGGCCCGCATCAGTGGGACGTACTTTCGGGCGGTCTCGACCACATCGCGCGCGATCACCCTGCCCTCTAGATGCGTCTTGTCCCACATCAAAATTTGCGGTGGGGCAAAACCTATGACCCCGATCTTGATGCTGTGGGCCTTGCCCTGGGCATCTACCAACTGCCGGTCCAGCAGCACATAGGGTGTGAACGCGTGTTTGGCCTTGTCGCTATCTTTGTCGGCGTCATCCACATAAATGTTGGCATTGACGTAGGGAAAAGCGGCCCCTTTGATCACGCGGCGCAAAAAGTCTAAGCCAAAGTTGAACTCGTGGTTGCCAATATTGGCCGCGTCGTAGCCCAGCTGGTTCATCACCCGAAAGGCCGGATGGACTTCGCCGTCTTTGAGTGGTTTGATCTTGGCAACATAGTCGCCCATCGGGTTGCCTTGCAGCAAATCGCCGTTATCTAGCAACAGGCTATTGGGCACTTCAGCGCGGGCGGCCTTGATCAGCGAGATCGTTCGGTCTAGGCCGTATTGGTCGGTGGTTTTGTCTTGGTAGTAGTCGTAGCTCAGCAGATTCATGTGCAGATCGGTGGTCTCCAGGATGCGCAGCCGTACCTCAGCAGCCTGCGCCGCACCCATTACCACGCATGCAAAACCAGCCAAGCCCAAGGCCTGCACCACGGCGGACATTTTTCTCATACAACGACGCATCTATTTCTCCTCTGAAGCACGGTGTTTTCAATAACCCGCGACTGTAACCAATGTTGGTGCAGACCAACGCATTTCCGATAAAGTGGGTGTATGACACCACCAGCCCCTGGTCCGCACACTGCACCCCACGCACCCCACTACCGCCCCGCCTCTAAGTCCGACCTTTTCTTCTCCTTCTCCATTCTGGCCCTGCAAGGTTTTGGTGGTGTGCTCGCCATCGTGCAACGCGAGTTGGTGGAGAAGAAACAGTGGCTTACGCAAGAAGAGTTTTTAGAAGATTGGGCCGTGGCCCAAATTCTGCCCGGCCCCAATGTGGTCAATCTGTCACTGATGATTGGCGACCGCTACTTCGGCTTTGCTGGCGGGCTGGTCGCACTGGCGGGCATGTTGACCTTTCCACTGTTGATCGTACTGGCACTGGCGGCGCTGTTTGGCGGCGTGGCTGATTCCGGCGCAGCACAAGGCGCTTTGCGTGGCATGGGTGCAGTGGCAGCAGGGCTGATTGCGGCGACTGGCATCAAGTTGATTGGTGCGCTGAAACACAACGTGATGGGCTTGGCGGTGTGCTGGGGTTTTGCGGTGCTGAGTTTTGTGTCTATCGCGCTGCTGCGCGTGCCGCTGATCTGGGTTTTGCTGGGCGTCGGGGTGCTGGCAAGCGCCTTTGCCTACCGGCAGCTTGGCAATGCCAAGCAGTCGAAGGGCTCGCCATGACGGTCATTTTTACGGGTGCGGACTGGTGGGCGTTGTTGTTTCACTTTATGTCACTGTCCTTATTGGCAATTGGCGGGGCTATCACTACGGCACCAGAAATGCACAACTACCTCGTCAACGACAGAGGCTGGCTGACCGATAGCCAATTCACATCATCCATTGCCTTGGCGCAGGCCGCTCCAGGTCCGAATGTGCTGTTTATTGCCCTGTTGGGCTGGAATGTGGGTATGAACGCGGGAGGCGGCATCGGCGCAGGGCCGCAGGCGTGGTGGATGGCATTGGCCGGGGTTGGCATCGCCATGGTTGGCATCATGCTGCCCAGCACCACGCTAACCTTTGCGGCTGCACGCTGGGGCCACCGGAACCGGGAGCTGCGGTCGGTGCGCGCCTTTAAGCAGGGCATGGCACCCATCGTCATCGCATTGTTGATCGCCACCGGCTGGATTTTGGCGGCCAGCCAGGGCAAGCCATTGGAGCAGTGGCGCTTGTGGCTGTTGACCGGTGTGACAGCTGTGCTGGTGTGGCGCACCAGGCTGCACATGTTATGGCTGTTGGGGGCTGGCGCCGTGCTGGGTGCCCTGGGCTACCTGTGAGTGGCTACCGCGGGTTCTCGAAAAACACGTAATTGCTGCCGTAGTCGCTGATCTCGAAATAGACCTTCTTCTCACCCGGGTCCACCAGCAGATTCAGGTTTTCGTCGAGCACACCGTAACCAAAGCGGTAGGGCCTGGGTTTGTTATCGTCCGTACCCATGGCAGTGGAGAGCTTGTCGATCTTGATAAAGCGGCGCGCCAGCTTGTCGCCAGAGTAGACCTCCAAAACGCCGTTGGTACCGGTCCAGTTCTGAATGTCGCGGCTGATCTTGTTTTGCTGCTCCTGGGTGCACGCACTTATAAGAAATAAGGCTGTAGCCCCCGCAAATACTAAACAGTATGCTCTTAATTTAATAGCAATCATGGCGTAACTCCTACACTATTCGCTGGCGCAGTGCCTCGTACAGGCACACACCGCTGGCTACCGACACGTTCAGGCTCTCGACCGCACCGCGCATGGGAATGCTGACCAGCGCATCACAGGTCTTGGCAGTCAGCTGGCGTATGCCCGCGCCCTCGGCACCCAGCACCAGCGCAACCGGGCCTTTAAGGTCGGCCTGGTACAGCGTGGTGGGGGCAGTGTCACTGGTGCCAATGATCCAAATGTTGCGCTCTTTCAGCTCGTTGAGGGTGCGGGCCAAGTTGGTGACCATGAAATAGGGCACGGTTTCGGCCGCGCCGCTGGCAACCTTGGCCACCGTGGCATTGATGCCCGCAGCATGGTCTTTGGGCGCGATCACCGCATGAACCCCTGCCCCATCGGCCACCCGCAGGCAGGCACCCAGGTTGTGCGGATCGGTAACACCATCCAGCACCAGAATCAGCGGTTGGGTGCGCTGCTCCACCGGTAGCTCGGCATTGGCGGCTTCCAGGTCTTCCAACAGTTCGTCCAGCGAATGCACCTGGGCAATAGCCTGCACCTTGGCAGCAATGCCCTGGTGGCCGTGGCCGCCGCACATCTTGGACAGACGCACGCCATCGGACTCGATCAGTTTGACACCGGCCTCCGTGGCACGGTCCAGAAAACTGCGCATGCGGGCATCCCGCCGCGTAGGTTCGAAATAGATTTCAATGATGGATTGGGGTGCGGTTTTGAGACGCACGCCCAGGGCATGGAAGCCGAAGAGAACTTTGGATGAAGACATGCGGGCGATTATCGCGGTTTACGCCATGGGTCCAAGCCGTCGCCGGGCCGCCCCAAGACGGCTTAGCCCCCACGGGGGGCAGAGAGCCACACGCAGTGGGAGAACGTGGGGGCCTTAAATCACCCGCCCTGCCTCGATGGTGATGCGCCGGTCACAACGCTGTGCAATAGCGCGGTCGTGGGTGACCAGCACCAGCGTGGTGCCCAGCTCACGGTTCAGGTCAAACATCAGCTCCATGATCTTTTCGCCAGTGGCAAAGTCCAGGCTACCGGTGGGCTCGTCGGCGAGCAGCACGGCCGGGTGCACCACAAAAGCGCGAGCCAGGGCCACGCGCTGCTGTTCGCCACCGCTGAGCACCTTGGGGTAAGACGACAAGCGCTGCGATAGGCCAACACGGGCCAACATGTCGGTGGCGGCTTGGCGGGCGTCCCTGCGTGATGCCAGTTCCAGCGGCAGCATTACGTTCTCTAGCGCGGTCAAGTTGCCCAACAACTGGAAGCTTTGGAACACAAAGCCGACCTTACTGGCCCGCAGGCCGGCCCGCGCGTCTTCGTCCATCGCAAACAGATCGGCACCCGCCAAATGCACCGTGCCACTGGTGGGGGTATCCAAACCGGCGATGATGGACAGTAATGTGCTCTTGCCCGAACCTGAGGCGCCGACAATGGCCGCGGTCTCGCGCGCTTTGAGCGCAAAATCGATATCACGCAGAATCTCCAGCGTGCCGGTGGAATCGGTCACCGACTTGCAAACGTGCTCAACAGAAATAATGACATCTTCACTCATGGGACTCTCTTTAGTTCGTAGACACTGTATCGCGCTTGGCCTGTTGGCCGGTCTTGCGGGGTTTTTACCGGCATTGGCTGCACAACCGCCTACCCGCATGCCCACAACCATCTTGGTAGTGGGCGACTCGCTGAGCGCTGAGTATGGCCTCAAACGCGGCAGTGGCTGGGTCTCGCTTATGGAGCAGCGCGTGGCCAAAGAAAAGATCAACGCCACGGTTGTGAACGCCAGCATCAGCGGGGACACCACGTCGGGTGGTCGTGCACGCCTGTCGTCACTCTTGGCGAAACACAAGCCCAAGGTGGTCGTGATTGAGTTAGGTGGGAATGACGCCCTGCGCGGACTGCCACTGACAATGACGCAAGACAACCTGCAGGCCATGACCCAAGCCGCCCAGGCCGCAGGCGCCAAAGTGTTATTGGCTGGTATGCAGGTACCCCCCAACTACGGGCAAGACTACACGCAACGTTTCAGTGACATCTATGCCACCGTATCCAAGGCCAACAAGGCCGCGCTGGTACCGTTTTTGCTGAAGGGCGTGGCGGATGGTCCGGACGCTGCCAAGCTGTTCCAAGCCGACCGCATCCACCCCAACGAAGCGGCCCACCCTACCATTCTCAACACCATGTGGCCCGCCGTGCGTGCGCTGCTGCGCTAAGCCACCGATATGAGTTTGAAACTAATGCCCGCCGCCGAGGTGTTGGCGCAATTGGACCAATTTGACGCGGTCATTGATGCCCGCAGCGAGAGCGAATACGCGCTGGATCATCTGCCCGGCGCCGTGAACTGGCCCACGCTCAATGACGAAGAACGCCAGGTCTTCGGCACGATGTACGTGCAGGTCAACGCCTTCGAAGCCAAAAAACGCGGTGCCGCCATTGCAGCGCGCAACATCGCCAACCACATTGAACGCCATGTGGTCGCCAAACCCCGCGAATGGAGACCCCTGGCCTACTGCTGGCGCGGTGGCAAACGCAGTGGCGCCTTGTCGCTGATACTTGACCAGATAGGCTTTCGCGTGACGCTCGTGGAAGGTGGCTATAAGGCGTTCCGGGCAGCCATGTTGCTGGACATCACACAAAGGGTGTCGCAACTGCACTTTCAGGTGGTCTGCGGCACCACCGGTTCTGGCAAAACCCGGTTACTGCAATCGCTCGCCGAAGCGGGTGCACAGGTGTTGGACCTGGAGGCCTTGGCCCAACACCGCAGCTCCGTGCTGGGCGCTATTCCAGGCCAATCACAACCCTCGCAAAAACGCTTTGACACGCTGATCTGGGACAGTTTGCGCAGCTTTGACCCACTGCGCCCCGTGTTTGTGGAGAGCGAGAGCAAGAAGGTAGGCAATGTGTCGGTACCCTTGTCTCTGGTGGAGCGCATGCGTGGCAGCCCTTGCTGGGACCTGAGCCTACCCATGGACGAACGGGTCGCTTTGTTGCTCGAAGACTACAACTTTTTTGTCAAAGACAGCGCGCACTTTTGCAACCGCCTGGATGTGCTGGCCGAGTTCCGCGGCAAAGTCGTGGTGCAGGGTTGGAAGGATCAGGTAGCCCTGGGAAACTGGGAACCTGTGGTGCAAGATCTGTTGATACAGCACTATGACCCGGTTTACTTGCAATCCATGCGGCGCAATTTCTCGCAATACTCCACAGCCCAGACCATCTCACCAGGGGATCGGTCGCTTGCGTCCATGAACCGTCTGGCACGCAACATGGTGCAAGGATTGGGGACTACTCTGCCCCCTGACACCAAACCCTAGTCGGCCTGTTCGCCAGGCGCCGGGCTTTCATCCGCGGGGGGGGCGTCATCGGCAGAGGCGCCGTCATCACCAGGGCCGTGGGACTTGCGCTCATTCTTGTCTTTCAGCTTTTCTTCTTTTTTCTTCTTCTTTGCCAGTTCTTTCTGACGTTTTTCGTATCCGTAATTGGGTGTTGCCAAGGTGTACTTTCTGTAGTTGACGACACTTTACCACCTCGGGTACCGAGTCAACAAATCCTATGCCGCTCGTCGGGAATTGCTAGCCATTCGTCCGGCGGACTTCATCGCCGAAGCAATAAGCGTGTAAGGATGCAAGTAATGGTGCAGTGAGTTAATATTGTTAATAAATGTAAATAATGACACTTAGTGTTTACCAAAATATGACGAACAAGAATTCTCAGATTGGTTTCACGTTGATCGAGGTCATGATCACGGTGGCAATCATCGGAATACTGGCAGCAGTTGCCTTTCCCTCCTACATTCAATACATCGTGCGGGCAAACCGTTCGGCAGCACAAAGCTTCATGTTCGACGTTGCCAACAAGCAACAACAGTCCATGCTCAACGCACGCAGCTTCTTTGCGGTGGCGACAGGCACAGCCACTGAGTGGACTGCGGTATCGATTAGCGTACCCACAGAAGTATCCAAAAACTACACTGTGACAGTAACTTCTGTCAACACCGACACACCCCCAACCTATACCGTTACCGCAACGCCCAGTGGTGTGCAGGCCACACGGGACACAAAGTGCGGCAATCTCACGCTCAATCAGGGTGGGGTTAAGGGCGAATCAGGCACCGGTTCAGTGACGGATTGTTGGTGAGGTTTGCATGAAACAACACCGTTTTTATTCGCGTTCTCCGTATTTGCCCATGCGCGGCTTCACCATGATTGAGTTAATGGTGGTGGTGACGGTTGCAGCGGTATTGGCGACGCTTGCGGTGCCGTCGTTTAGCCAGTTCATTGTTGGCCAACGCGTTAAAACTGCAGCATTTGACTTGGCCAGCACCTTGCTTTTGGCTCGCAGCGAAGCGATCAAACGCAATGCTGACGTCACTGTCGCCCCCAAAGTGGCTGCAGACTGGGCTGGCGGCTGGAACGTGACAACCCCTTTGGCCGGCACCGCGCTCTCCGACCAAGTGGCCTACTCTGGAATATTGATCCCCGTGCCTTCTGCACCGGCAAACATCGTCTACCAGGGATCAACCGGCGGCCGGCCCCAGGGCGGAAAAGTCCAGTTCCAACTGAGTGGTGGTAGCGCAACTCCTCGGTGCATTACGGTAGACCTGAGCGGTATGACCAGCACCAAGACTGGAGCCTGTACATGACAAAATTTGCAACTCGCAGCCAACAAAAAGGCTCCAGCCTGATTGAAGTGCTGGTGTCGCTGTTTATATTGCTGGTCGGCTTGCTCGGCCTTACCGGTCTGATGGTGCAAAGCCAGAATTCGCAGCTGGAATCCTACCAACGGGTACAGGCGATAAGCCTTGCCAAAGATATGGTGTCCCGCATCCAAGCCAATAGCGCCGCGGGCTATTGCTACCGTTTATTGCTGACGACCTCTCCGTTTAGCGGCTATGCAGGAACAGGCGACGGTGCAACGACAGCAACCCTTCCAGTAGCCTGCCCGGCACCACCGGTCACGATCCCGGCAACACCCGCTGCCAGCGCATTGCAACAAGCTAAAGCGATTAAAGACATCGGCGAGTGGCGCCTGTTGTTGCTCGGTAACAGTGAGAAATCCGCCAGCGGAAGCCAAATTGGCTCAGTATTAGGAGCCAGAGGATGCATAGACCTGGTAACCGGGCAAACTACCGAATACCAGGTTAGTGTTGCCTGGCAAGGCAGCGCCGCCACCTACGCGCCACCAGCCGAATTGGTCTGTGGCAACACCCTGTATGGCGCAGAGACACAACGCCGTGCAGTAGGCCTGAACTTGCGCGTCACCTATCTCAACTGACCATGCCTTCAGTCTCCATTACCTATTGCCGTCGCATGCGGTCCCACCGGCGGCCTCTAATCCGCCTCCAATCGGGCATGACCCTCATTGAGTTGATGGTATCCATCACCATTGGACTGTTTTTGGTGGCTGGTCTCGCGACCTTGATAGCCAGTCAGAGCGGAGCCCGTGCCGAAATCGACAAGTCGGGGCGCATGATTGAGAATGGCCGCTACGCCATACAGACCATCGCCGCCGATGTGCAAATGGCCGGTTTTTGGGGTGAGCAATCAACCCTACCGGCGGCGCCGGCTACGCTTCCCAATCCGTGCTCGTCAACCCTTGCGGGGGCTCAAAATATTCTAGAAGCCTATCCCCTGCACGTTCAGGGTTACAACGATCTTGCAACGCTACCCGCTAATCTGGCTGCCTGTATTTTCAACTTCAAACCCGAAACGGATATTTTGGTGGTGCGCAGAGCCGACGTTGACGAGATCGTACCGGCCGCCGCTATTGCAGGACAAACCTATATGCAAACTGGCCTGACATCGGGCGGGTACGCTTTTGAGACCCGCATGGCCACCGGAAACGACGCATCGTTTACCCTGCTTAAAAAAGACCTTGTTACTTTGGGCGCACTGCGCAAGGTGTTGGTCCACATCTATTACATCAGCCAATGCAGCGAGCCCGTGAGTGGTAACTGCGCCGGAGCCGATGGCGGTACCCCCTTGCCTACTCTCAAAAGAGTGGATCTGACTGTTGCCGGTGGAGCGCCAGCCATGACCACGGTATCGCTGGCTGAAGGCATTGAAAACATGCAAATTGAATACGGCAGCGACACTGACAACGATGGCGCACCCAACGGCGACTACGGCAATGGCGACTTTGTAAACGGCACAGCCGCACCCGCAGCAGCGATGACTGTTGCCGATTGGCCCAATGTGATGAGCCTCAACATCCATCTCCTGGCCCGCACCGCAGATGCCTCGGTTGGATACCAAGATACCAAAACATACAAGCTGGGCTCCAACCCAGCGACAACCGCCACAAACGATCGTTTTAAACGCCACGTATTTTCCCAAACCGTGCAATTTGTAAACCCCAGCGGAAGGAGACCTTTGTGAAACATGTTGCGCGCGAACGTGGAATTACATTGATCGTTAGCCTGATCATGTTGATGGTCTTGACCCTCTTGGTAGTGTCGGCCATTCGTTTTGGCAATATCAATCTCCAAATTGCGGGCAATGTGCAGTCGCAATCGGAGGCAGCGGCTGCAACACAGATTGCTATAGAGCGGGTACTACAACAAGTTAAGACCGCATCCAGCATTCAATCTATAGCGGCCTTCCCTGCGAGTGCACCGCAGGTTATTAATGCCGGCGGAGCCTCCTACAAAGTCGCTTCGACGGCACCCGCTTGCCTATTGAAAAAGCCGGTTAGCAATGCCGACCTCAACCCGGCGAAGGCATCAGACATCCCCTGTTTTGAATCGCAGGATCAAGACAAGCAAGAAACTGCAGACGGCCAGACCACCACCAGCCCTTCAGCCTGCAATGACCAGCGGTGGACCGTTCAAGCAAACGTGCTGGATGACACCACTGGCACCAAAGTCACGACCGTCCAAGGCTTTGCAGTCCGCGTGTCAGCCCAGGTTGCATGTCCGTAGATTTAAGTGAAAGCACCAACTATTTTGGAGCCGAAAATGAAGAAAACTGTACACGCCTTATTGTCCGTTGCCGCCTGTGCGCTACTGGTTCTATCGACTGCGGCGCGGGCCGAGGACATTGATATCTATGTCGACAACGCGGGAACCACCGGCTTACCTAACGTGCTGTTTGTTTTGGACAACGCGGCGAGTTTTAGCTCCAGCGCGACCAACAGCTGCACCTATATAGGAACCGCTGGTGAGGCGCCTTCATTAGGGGCCACCGCAGGGGGCGTAGAGCAATGCGCTCTGTACAACACTGTGTATGCATTGCAGGCAGATACTGTAAACATTGGTCTCATGGTGTATGAGTCGAACAACGTTCGCGACGTAAGCAACACTCTCTGTGGCAATAGCAATGGGGGTTGTCTTGTTCAACCCCTCATTCCCATGAGCGGCCCAGCAAAAGCCACATTTTTGGCTTGGATTAAAACCTGGAAAACATCGGGTGGTGCTGGCGACGGTTACATCAAGTCCAGTACCGAGCGCACCGGTGCAGTCATGCAAGAGGCTTGGGCGTATTACAAAGGATCGACGGGGCTATCGGGTCGTACCTACACCGGTGTCCCAGCCGGATGCCAGAAAAACTTTGTCATTTTTATTGGTAATGCTTTTGGCCCCGCGGGTAGTCCAGGAGACGGTGGTAGTGCGGGTATCAAACAGGCACTGACAACCGCTGGCGCGACCAGCTCGCAACTCTCTGAAATCGGTATTCCAGCCGGGACTTATGGCAGCAGCCTGTTTTCGTGCGGCAGTTACACCATGCCTAGTCACTCAGATAGCTCGGGCCTGTATGCCGACGAGTGGGCCCGGTTCATGAAGCAGACCGACATTTTTGGCGGAACCGACGGCAGCCAGGGCATCGTCACCTACACCATTGGTCTCATGGGCGCTTCTTGCAAACCGGACTACCCTGCTTTGCTGACCAGCATGGCCAAGGTGGGTGGTGGTAGATACTTTGCCACCAGCAGTTACGAAGAAATCCAACTCGCGATCAACAAGATATTGAACGAAGTGCAGGCCGTGAACAGCGTGTTTGCGTCGGCCACGCTACCTGTCAGCGTGAACGCACAGGGCACGTATCTGAACCAAATCTATCTGGGCATGTTCAGACCCGACGGCTTTGCACAACCCCGCTGGGTAGGCAATCTCAAGCAGTACCAGTTTGCGCTGAAGTACCTTGATCCGACCAAGCCCGATCCCAATACGGCTTCGCTTATCCTGGCTGACGCCAACGGCGATGCCGCCATCAGTTCGGCTGGCACCGGCTTTATTACGCCCGATGCAGATAGCTTTTGGACCTACAAAAACACCGCGGCCGCACCCGATCTAACCGTTTCTCCCAATACGGTTGGCGGTTTTTACCTCAACGACTCCCGCGGCGCAGGTTTGACCTACGACTCGGCAGACGGCGAGCAGGTAGACAAAGGCGGCGTGGGCCAGCAGATTCGCAAGCAGGTGTTGACAACCAACTACAGCAGTACACCCTCAGGTCCCCGTAAGGTCTATACCTTCTGCCCCGGCGTATCACTGTCCGGCGGCTTCACCACGGTCCCAGGCACTTGTAATGCAACCCTATCCGACACCGCTAACGTATTTGCAACCACCAATGCCGCCATAACCGATGCGCTGCTGAGTTCAATGAACAGCGTATCCGTCAGCAGTCTGACACGCGTGGGTACCGTTGCCACGGTCACCACCGGCTCAGCCCACGGATTTTTAGTAGGTGACTCCATTACTATCAGTGGTGCCACGCAAACCGATTACAACGGCATCAAAACCGTAATCACGAAACCCAGCACCACAACATTTACGTTTAACGTTCAAGAAAAACCGGTTACTCCGGCAGTGGGCGGTTGTGCCACACCACCCTGTTATTCAGTGAGCGTGCCTGGCGCTGGTACTCAGGCCATCACGTCTCTCTCTCGCGTCAACAATCTAGTGACTGTCACCACTGCCGTTGCGCATGGTTTTAGCACCGGTAATAGCATCACCATCGCGGGGTCAAACCAGTCTGAATACAACAATAACTTTACAGTCACCGTCACCTCACCCACAAGCTTTACCTTCACGATTGCAGAGAATCCCCTATCCCCTGCGGGCAGTGGTACCGCCACGGTGGGCGGTGTCATCAGAAACATAGAGGCTTACAACTCCAATCCGTCTCCAGGCGTGGTCCGTGCCGTCGGTAGTACCACTGTTACTGTTACGACGACTGCCAACCACGGTTTTGCCAATACCGGCAACGTAACCTTGGCCGGTATCAGTGACGCCAACGGCAACCAGATTGCGCGCTACAACATTGGGCCAGTTGCATATACCAAAACAGGCAACAAGACGTTCACCTTTACCATTCCGACAGCGTCTCTATCACCTGCAACTTCGGGCACCGGTACGATGACTGCGGAGAACAACAACTCGCGTGTCATCACCGACCTGCGCCGCACCGGCACTACTGCCACCGCAACCACCGCGATTGCCCACGGCTATACCATTGGCACCACCGTCAACATTGGTGGTACTTTTGGCACCAACGAAGGTGCCTATGTTGGTACCACGCTCGTCACCAGTGTGCCGAGCTCTACCACCTTTAATTACACGGTTAGCGTTACGCCTGCCACGCCAGCGACAGGAACTATCACGGTTAGTAAAGCTGGAACCAGTGACCGCGTAGCCCTGATCAACTGGATACGGGGCGAGGACAACTATGGCGACGAAGCGGGTCCCGGCAACGGCGTCACCGTCCGGCCTTCTGTGCATGGAGACGTGTTGCACTCACGCCCGGTAGTCGTCAACTACGGAGATACACGCGGCACCGTGGTGTTTTATGGTGCCAATGACGGTCAGTTCCGGGCCATCAACGGCAGCCAAACTACTGCACTGACCAATTACGACGGTGTTAGCGTACCGGCTGGCGGCGAGATGTGGAGTCTGGTATTGCCAGAACACTTTTCCAAGCTCAATCGGCAACGTGTGAACACGCCGGAATTGAAGTTCCCGTCTACCGTTCTGGCCAGCGCCCAGACCAAGGACTATTTCATTGACGGCCCCACCGGTATCTACCAAAAACTGAAATACCAGTTGCAGGCCGATGGCGTAACTCCGGACACAACCAAACCGCAAATCATTGACAAAGCCTACCTGTACCTGACGATGCGCAGGGGTGGGCGTTTCCTCTACGCTGTAGATGTATCAACCCCCAATGCGCCGACCGTACTTTGGAAAATTGACCAAGCTAAAGCAGGATTTTCTGAGCTGGGGCAAACCTGGTCGCGGCCACGATTTACTCTGTTGAACAGTTATGTAGATGCTGTGACGAGTAAAGCGATACCGGTGCTCATTTTTGGTGCGGGCTATGACCCTGCGCAAGACAGTGAACCCCCTACTGCCAACACCATGGGCCGAGGTATCTTCGTCGTGAACGCACTGACAGGGGCTTTGATCTGGAGTGCCAATTCAACCTGCGCAACGTCTGCTACCTGCCGCAATGTGCCTGGCATGGACTTTGCCATTCCATCCGAGACAACTTTCGTGGACCGCGATAACAACGGCAGAACCGATAAGCTGTATTTCGGTGACACCGGCGGAAACCTATGGCGGGCCGACGTCAGCGCCTCCAGCACCACCTCTTGGACCGTCACCAAAGTGGCCGCGCTCGGTTGCAATGGTGGTGTGTGCGCGTCTGGTACGACTCCACGCAAGTTTTTCTTCCCGCCCGCTGTGGTAATGGTTGGCTCGACTGGTGCAGCGAGTTCCTACGACGCAATCATGCTGGCATCAGGAGACCGCGAACACCCACTGCTGAACACGGCTACCAATTCGGCTTACAACGTAACTAACCGTGCCTACTTCATCAAAGACACCGGAACGTCGGTTGGTACCCCAGTGACAGCTGATGTGATTGAGTCAGGCCTGGTCAATGCAACCAGTTCAGCTTATACCGGTTTGCAGAATGGCTACTACATTACCCTGGCATTGGGAGAGAAGTCGGTGAATGCGCCAACGACCGTCTTTGGAACCACCTACTTTGGAACCAATACCCCGGTTGCGCCATCGGCCACATCCTGCCTATCGAATCTTGGTGTGGCCAAGGGTTATGCGCTCAATCCGTTTGATGGAAGTTATTCAAGCAACACGTTTGACGGCGGCGGTTTGCCACCATCACCAGTATCTGGTTTGGTGGGTATAGACATACCTGCCACAGCTGCCACGGCTGACTCCCCAGCGATTCCCGCGAGCACGATTCTTCGCAAGTTCTGTATTGGATGTGCAGGCTCAACGGATACACCTGGCGGATCGACACCTGCCCCTTGCAACTCTGCTTTGCAAAATTGCTTGCCCGACAAAGTGATTTCCTCGGCGACCCGCAAAACGCATTGGTTGACCAAGTAATTTGGCAGATTTCTTCATGTCCTCAAGGCCGATTGCTGGCCTTGGGGAACTTGATAAATCTGGGAATGGGTCAACAGCATTTAGCGGCGGGTTTTGTCCCCCCTGCCCTGCGCTTCAAGTCAACGCAGAGCGAACAGCGCTTGGGCCAGGTCCGCTTGCAGGTCTTCCACCGCCTCAAGACCAGTTGCGAACCGTACCAC
>JBKJJC010000054.1:0-6166 GCA_046598245.1 Rhodoferax sp. | reverse complement strand
CGGAGCGAAAGGCGCTGTAGCTGGCAAGCAGCGGTTTGCCCACGCAGTACAGGTCACCAATAGCATCGAGCAGCTTGTGTTTGACGAACTCGTCGTCATAACGCAGACCTTCGGCATTGAGCACCTTGTAGTCGTCCATGACGATGACATTGTCCAGACCACCACCCAGGGCCAGGCCATTGGTGCGCATCATCTCCACATCCTTGGTGAAGCCAAAGGATGTGGAGATGATGCGCACCAATGGCCTGGCCTTGGGTGGCGGCCTGGACAATGCCATCGTCATGGACGACTACAAGGTTCTCAACGCCGAAGGCCTGCGCTATGACGATGAGTTCGTCAAGCACAAGCTGCTTGATGCGATCGGTGATTTGTACTGCGTGGGCAAACCCCTGCTGGCCAGCTACAGCGCTTTTCGCTCAGGCCATGCGCTGAACAACAAGCTGCTGCGCGAACTGCTGGCCCACCCAGACGCCTGGGAGCTGGTGAGCTTTGACGATGAGAGTCAGGCACCGGCCGGTTTCTCGCAGTTGGCGCCGGCCTGGTAGCTGCTGCCGACACAAGCCTATACAACGCCCATGGGTATTTTCCGTGTAATCTTTCTGGTGCTGCTGCTGGCAGCAGCGGGTTGCTTTGTGTGTTTCCTGGTCACCGGGCAACCACGCTACAAGCACTATGGCCTGCGCATACTGCAGTGGACGATGGGCGCTGCATTTTTCTTTTTTGCAGTGTTGGCAGTGGAGCGTTTTTTCTAAAGGCGGTACGCCCACACAGGGCCTCAGTGGTCGTCGCCAATGATCCAGTCCGGTTTCTGGTTGTGCAGGAAGGCCTCTAGCGCATCGAGCACGTCGGGGTCGAATTGTGTGTTGCGACGCTCTTGCAGATAGGCCATAACCGCTTCCAGCGCCCAGGGCTCCTTGTAGGGTCGGCGGTGCAGCAGCGCATCAAAAACATCCACCACGGCCACAATGCGCGCTTCCAACGGGATGGCGTGGCCCTTGAGCTGGCGCGGATAACCCGTTCCGTCAAAGTGCTCGTGGTGCCCACCGGCAATCAGCGCGCCCATGCTCAGGGTGCTCGCCCCTTCAACCATTTTGGAGGCGCGGGCCAGCACGGTTTCGCCTACCAGGGCATGTTCTTCCATGATGGCGCGCTCTTCGGGCGAGTGCTTGCCTGGCTTGAGCAGCACGGCGTCTGGCGTGGCCACTTTGCCCACATCGTGCAGGATGCTGGCGATCCCCGCCATGGAGGCAAATACGGGTGTTATCACATCCGCGAATTTGCCGGCTGCCTGCAACTCGGCAACGATACCGTCGGTCAACCGGCAGACCCGGCGCACATGGCCGCCGGTGGTGGCGTCGCGGGACTCCGCCAGATCTGCCAGGGCGACGACGGTTGCTTCCTGCGTGGTCTTCAACATGCCAAACATGTGCAGGTTGTCAAACGCTGCCGCAATCCGGTCGCAAAAAACACCCAACAGGCTGCGCTCCATATCACCCAGTGGCCAGGGTGGCGAGAATGCCACCACAAACAGGTGGCCGTGGGGGGCGTGAATGAAGAGAACGTCGACCGCATCGGAGAAAATGTTTTTTCTTTCCTGAAACGCTTGGCGAATCTCGCTCGCCCAGACATGGTCAGTCGGCAGCGTCATGTGCGCTTCCAGTTGGGTGGACGCGCCGGTGGATGCAATCACAAAGGGCTCGCTGGCCACGCCGGGCGACGTGTTCTGCATGATGCACAGAACCCCTTCGGTGCCAAAGTTCAGGATGGCACCAATCTGTGTCAGCACCCCTGAAGCCAGCTCTTTGAGCGAATCCAGTTGGTACAAATTACTGGCAGCTTCCAGAATGCGTGCCAGCCCCCTGCGGTTGGCCTCAATCGTTTGCAGGCCTTCGTAACTGCGCAGGGAGGAGATGACGGTGGTAAACAGCTTTTGCGCCGTCAGTTCCGTCTTGGCTTTGTAGTCGTTGATGTCGAAATCAACAATGACCTTTTGCTCTGGGGCCTGACCCGGCTGGCCGGTACGCAGCACGATGCGCACCAGATGGTTGTCCAACTCTTCGCGTATGCGCCGGGCAAGGCGCAGCCCGGCATCTTCGGTTTCCATCACCACATCGAGCAGCACCAGTGCCACGTCGTTCTCGGCAGCCAGCATTTCGTAACCCTGGATACCGGTGTAGGCAGACAGTATTTCTATGCCTCTGCCCTTGAACGAAACACTGTTCAGCGCTAGGCGGGTAACAGCGTGGATGTCTGGCTCGTCATCCACCACCAGCACACGCCAGGGCTTGGCAGCCACTTGTGAGACGCTAATGACCTCGTCGTCGTGGGTTAGCCAATCGCTGTCATCCGTGTCGGTGAGCGCCATGTCTGCCTTTTATGTTTTGCGTGTCTTTCGCCGATCCAACTATCGCTGACCACTAGCTTACCAACTTTTTAATGTTTATCGCAACGGCTTTGTGATTCAAACAACCCAACTTTGTAAGCGTGGGGGAGAAACGGAGTTATCGGCTGCGACCGGCCCGATAGTTGCCGCCGATTTTTCCACCCAAACCAGAGGCCTGCGCCAACCGCGCCATGGCAGATCCCGCGTGGGCATGGGTGATAGCCAGGCCCAACGCGTCGGCAGCGTCCGGGCCGGGCAGGCCGGGCAGGTCCAGCAGGCGCTGCACCATGGACTGCACCTGGGTTTTGTCAGCACGCCCATAACCCACCACGGCCTGCTTCATTTGCAGCGCCGTGTATTCGGCCACTGGCAAATCATTGGATACCAGCGCAGTAATACAGGCACCGCGGGCCTGGCCCAGCAGCAGTGTGGATTGCGGGTTCACATTGACGAATACAATTTCTACCGAGGCACAGTCGGGTGTGTAGCGCTGCACGACCTCGCGAATGCCGTCAAACAGCACCTTGAGCCGCTGCGGCAATGCGCCGACGTCCAGATGCTGGGTGCTGATGGTGCCGCTGGCGACATAGCGCAGCGCGGCACCTTGCACATCCACCACGCCAAAGCCGGTAGTGCGCAGCCCGGGATCAATGCCTAGTATTCGCATGCTATTGTTTTAATAGCGTATGAGGCAATAAATACGGGGGCTGGATGGCAATTTGGCTATACACCAAAGTACCAGCGGGCAGAATGGAAAAACACCGGTGCTGCAAAACACAAGGCATCCACCCGGTCCAGCAACCCGCCAGCCCCGGTGACCGACTGCCCCTCAGCGCCCCAGCTGGGTATGCCGCGGTCACGCTTGAGTGCTTTCATCACCAAGTGGCCGAGCGAACCCGCCACGCAGGCCACAAAAGCCGCTGCAAACGCAGTGGCCGGAACCCAGGGGGTTATGCCGGCCAGCAGCGCGCCCAACAAGCTGCCCGTGGCAACGCCAATCCCCCAACTGCTCCAGTTGAAACTCTTGCTGATGGCGGGCGCCACCGGAGGTAGCTGCAACTTGCGCGAAGCGAAGTGCTGCGTGACCATGCAGACCTGTACGACCAGTACCAGAAAGAACACCAAAAAGGCATTGCGGTTGTCATATCCGGGAAATTTCAGCAGTAACAGCGCTGGCACGTGGCTCATGCCATAGATGCAGACCATGATGCCCCACTGCAACTTGGCATTGCGCTCCAGAAAACGCAAGGGGTCATTGGCCAGTGCGCTGACCAGCGGCAGCGCCAGGAAGACATAGACTGGAATAAACACGGTAAACAGATCAAAGTGCCCACTGCCTATCAACCAATACTGCACCGGCAACACCACAAAAAACGCCAACACCAGGCTGCGGTGGTCGCCCAAGCGGGTTGGGGACAGGGTTAAAAACTCGCGCAATGAGAAAAATGACACCAAGCCAAACAACGTGAGAGCGACCCAGTCACCTGTGACCCAACCGATCCAGAACACCAACACCATCAGCCAACTGGTGCGCAGGATGGCCGACACGCTGTGCAGCTCTTTGCGCCAGGCCTCTGCATGCGGCGCGTCACCGTGGTCGCGCACGGACAGCAGGAAGGTGGTCGCGCTGGCCACCACCAACAGGCCAAACACGACAATGAACAGCGCACCGATCTGCTGTGTGGGTGTCAGATTCTTCAGGTAGTAATACACGTCGAACATTGCGTTTTCCTCAGACGTCGCGCAGCGCCACTACAGCGGCGCGGGCGCGTTCCAGAAACACGCGACGGTCTTCACCCGCTTGCAGCTGCATGGGGGCACCAAAAGTCACCGAACACAGTACCGGCACTGGCACCACTTCACCTTTGGGTAATACGTGCTGCACATTGTTGATCCAGGCCGGCACCAAGACGACATGCGGGCACTTGAGTGCCAGGTTGTACAACCCGGCCTTGAAGGGCTGCGGGTCTCCGGTGAAGCCGCGTGTGCCTTCGGGAAACAAGATGATGGAGTCGCCATTGGCCAGTGCATCGAAGAGGGGTTCCAGCGGGTCTTCGTCACTGGTGCGGTTGCGCGAAACGTAGATCACATTGAACACCGCCGTGGTCAGCCATTGCTTGAAGGGCGTCTTGGTCCAATAGTCTTTTGCTGCAATAGCGCGGGTTACGCTGCGCAGCTCAAGCGGCAGAGCCGCCCAGATCATCACCAGGTCGGCATGGCTTTGGTGGTTGGCAAAATAGATACGTTGCTCCGCCTTGGGCGGGCAACCGTGCCAACGGGCTTGGGAGCCGGTCAGTATCCGGATCAGACCCAGCAGAAAGTAACTCATTAACTTGGCAAGCATGGGGCGGATGATACAGAGCTATCTGGTGCTCTGGATGCGGAGCCTGGGTGCTCTGCGCCGTTCGTGTCCCCCGCCCTACGGGCTCCTCCTTTACCTCACTGTGCAGAGCACCCAGGCTCCGCATCCGAGGGGTTCGCCTATCCGTGTACTTGCGATTGCTCTTGTTGCAGTTGAGCTATGCGGCGAAGACATGTTTTGCCGTTGGAGGCACGGGGGCCCGGTGGGAACTTAGGCAATGAATTAGGCGATTTCACGGTCGGCAATGCTGCGATAGCGGCCGTTCAATTTAACGGGCAAAAATCGCAAATTCCACGCTTAGTAGTCGGGGTCATCTTTTTGCGCGCCAAGGCCCGGTTCTCGGCTCATAGATTATCCGCAATACACTCCAGCGTACACCAACACCAACCCACTGTTGACACAATAAAAGAGGAGTCATCTTCATCGACGTATTTATCAAACGCCTCTTGCCAAATTAAATTCGACGCACCTATGAACACTACATTCACCGGCCTTAACTATCTGTACTCATGGGAAAAGCAGTTGCCCATAAGCGATGGTGTCGCTTATGAAAGCCTATTGCGCAAATACACATTGGACTACTCTGTGCAAAGCCTTGCACGTGTAGACGCATTTCTTGATGAACTTCGGCAAGCCAAGACGCTTCACGAGGAGACTTACTTACAAGAAAGCCCCAATCAAACGCTTTTTTATCTGCTCGCCTTTTATGTCGGTGAGGTCATAGGTCGCAGCCTCCGCAGTGAGCCGCAATGGTTTACCAACAAGGAGGCCAACGAGAAATTTTTCCCCGACGACATTTCAGATAGCTTCTTTGAAACCAGCCTTACTTTGCACTTCCCGGACAGCACAACAGTTGGCGTTCCACTTTTCAATCCGCTTATTTCGATCGTTTCCCGAGCCTTTGACGAATTCACCACCAGAAGTGTGCTTTTTAGTGCAGGGGCGTTAATTCCGACTGAACTTCAAAAAGGCCCGGCATCAGAAGCTCCATTGAAACCACTGCCAGCCCGCGCATGGCCCATTGATGTCGCAGCTTGGATGAAAAATGCGTCTACGTTGGATAGGAGCAAGTCTGCCGTAGCAACCCCCGATTGGGCGGATTCGGATGATCTTAAGGTTCTTTTCAGCAACACAGAAAAACTCATCGGTACAGGGCGCTTGGTTTGGGGTGCACTGATTCAAGCCAATGGAGATTTGTTTGATCCGCGTGGACTACTTGCGGGAAGAGCCGCTCCAGGCGAGGTACTTTACGATCCGGCCGGGCGAGCTTCACCTGAGGCGCTTTGCGAGCTGGCCGAAATAGTGTATTCCCTCAAGGGAATAGCAGTACAAGACGATGCATGCGCCTACATTGTAGTGGTCAAGTAATTTCGGACAGTTTGATAGATTTTTTTGATGTCGATTCACGCTCGAAAGCGTTG
>JBKJJC010000082.1:0-14720 GCA_046598245.1 Rhodoferax sp. | reverse complement strand
GGGGGCTAGCGTCGGATATGGCTCAAGCTTTGTGGCGCCGGAGGCCATGCGCATTGGTGTCGTGGCCTGCGGTTATGCCGACGGCTACCCCCGCATCTGCCCCAGCGGCACGCCGGTACTGGTGGACGGCGTGCCCGCCCGCACGGTGGGCCGGGTCAGCATGGACATGATTACCGTGGATTTGACGCCGGTACCTCAGGCTGCAATGGGCAGTGTGGTCACCTTGTGGGGTCAGGCGGCCAACGGCGCTGTCCTGCCCATTGACGAGGTCGCGGTCTGTGCCCTGACCGTGGGTTATGAGTTGATGTGTGGCCTGGCGCAGCGGGTACCGGTGGAGGTGACAGCATGAAGTACGTTCCGATTCCCGTTGCGTTGCTGGAAATCGGCCAGCCGCTGCCGGTGGATGTATGGACCGAAAATGGAACGCTGTTGCTGCGCAAGGGGCAGCCGATCACGTCGGAAGAGCACCGCGAAAAGCTGCACGCCCACCATGCGTCCAGCACACCGGCCGATGCACAAGCCTGGCAGCGTAGTTATGAGCGCATGGTGCACAACATGCTGATTGGTGGTGCAGATGTCATAGCCATCAGCCAGGCGCCCATGCCGAGCGAAATTCGGGAAAGTGACTATGTCGTCGGAGAGCAGCTCAACGGCGGGTGGCTCGACCTGCAGGAAGTGTTGCGCGGCATTCTTTACCAGGGCGGCCTGGCCATTAGCCCGCTGGAGCGGCTGATGGGGCTTGAGAAAAAAGCCCTGGAGCTGCTGAAGGCCGACACGGATGACAGCCTTTTCTGCTTATTCCAGGCACTGGCCGATACGTCCCAAGGCTATAGCGCCACCCACGCCCTGTTGTGTGCGGTGATTTGCCAAATGACATCGGTGAAATTGGCCGTGCCGGAACCCCAACGGAATGCGCTACTCAGCGCGGCACTGTTGATGAATATTGGCATGGCGCGCGACCAGGACAGCTTGGCCCGCCAGAACACAGCCCCCACAGATTGGCAGCGCACGCTGATTCAGCAGCATCCCGAAAAAAGCGTCTCCATTTTGGAAGGCTTTGGTATCGACAACCCCGAGGTGCTGGATATTGTGCGTTGGCACCACCTGCCCGACGCGCCCGAGGGCTTGCCCATCACCCACATGGCGCGTAGCGTGCTGGCAATGGCGGACAGCTTTGTCGCCAAGATGGCAGGGCGTAAGACTCGCGCCTCACAGTCGCCGCTCAAAGCGGTCAAGTCCATGGTGATGGCTGCCGAGGGTACCGCCCAGGGCATTGCGTCCGCCATGGCCCAAGCGGCTGGCTTTTACCCACCCGGCACGTATGTGAAGCTGGCCAATGGAGAGACCGCACTCTCGGTTCAGCGCGGGGACCGGGCCAATACACCGTGGGTGATCCCGATTCTGGACAAGGATGGCGTGGCCATTGGCAAACACATCTGCAAGGAAACCACGACGCCGGCCTACACCATCGCTGGCACCGTAACCGCCGAAAGCATGCGGGTCACACTCAACCTGGACAAGGTGCGCAAGGCCAGGGCGGCTATCAGAAATATGTAGTTTTATACAGTATTATGGTGGCATGGCCAAAGACAAAACCATCTACACGTGCACCGAATGTGGCGGCACCGCGACCAAATGGCTGGGCAAATGCCCCAGCTGCGCAGCATGGAACACCCTGATCGAATCGGTGGCCGAGACTGCGGCGCCCGCCAAAAACCGCTACACCTCACAATTCCAGTCACTGGCCAAGACCGCTGAAGTGGCAGTGTTGGCCGACATCGAAGCCACCGATGTGCAGCGCACGCCTACGGGCCAGGACGAGCTGGACCGGGTGTTGGGCGGCGGCATGGTGGAGGGTGCAGTGGTGCTGATAGGCGGCGACCCTGGCATCGGCAAATCCACTTTGCTACTGCAGGCGCTGGATTCTTTGCAACGTAACGGCCAATCCACACTGTACGTAACCGGCGAAGAGAGCGGCGCTCAAGTGGCTCTTCGCTCCCGACGGCTGGGACTGGATGCGTCGCAGGTCAAGGTGCTGGCCGAAATCCAACTCGACAAGATACTGGCCACTATCGATGCGCTGCAGCCGGACGTGGCGGTGATTGACTCAATACAAACCGTGTACTCCGACCAGCTCACCTCGGCACCCGGTTCGGTGGCCCAGGTGCGCGAGTGCGCGGCCCACCTGACACGTTGCGCCAAGTCCAGCGGCACAGCCATCGTGCTGGTCGGCCATGTGACGAAAGAGGGCGCACTGGCCGGCCCGCGCGTGCTGGAGCATATGGTGGACACGGTGCTGTACTTTGAGGGCGAAACGCACAGCAGCTTTCGCCTGGTGCGCGCCATCAAAAACCGTTTTGGCGCCGTTAACGAGATTGGCGTGTTTGCCATGACCGAAAAAGGGCTAAAAGGCGTCAGCAACCCCAGCGCTATTTTTCTGAGCCAGCACACCGAGCCGGTGCCCGGCAGTTGTGTGATGGTCACGCTGGAGGGCACGCGCCCACTGCTGGTAGAAATACAGGCCTTGGTCGACAGCGGCGGGCCATCGCCCCGACGCCTCAGTGTGGGTTTGGACAAGGACCGCCTGGCGATGTTGCTGGCCGTGTTGCACCGCCACGCCGGTGTGGCCTGCATGGACCAAGATGTGTTCGTCAACGCGGTGGGTGGCGTGCGTATCAACGAGCCTGCCGCCGATCTGGCGGTGCTGCTCGCCATAACCTCCAGCCTGCGCGGCAAGCCATTGCCCAAAGGGTTCTTTGCGTTTGGCGAAGTCGGTCTGGCCGGTGAGGTGCGACCTGCGCCGCGCGGCCAGGAGCGCTTGAAAGAAGCCGCCAAACTGGGCTTTACCGTGGCCATCGTGCCCAAAGCCAATGCTCCCAAGAAGTCCAGCAGCAAAGAGTTTGAAGGACTGACCATCCATGCCGTGGACCGCGTGGAGCAGGCCATGGAAATCGTACGCGGGCTGGGCTGAGCATGGCATTTCCAACCCTGAGCAAGTACCCAGGCGTGGCCCGTGCCGCCGTGCTGCTGGCCCTGGTGGCCCTGTGTGTGCTGGCTTACCGCGCTTACGGCTGGGCGGGCTTGGCCCTGGCCTTAGGCGCCGTAGTGATGTGGGCGCTGATGCACATGAGCCGCATGCTGGTGGTACTGCGGCGCACCGCACAACGGCCGGTGGGCACGGTTGCCAGCGCCGTGATGTTGCATGCCCGTCTGGCGCGTGGCATGACGCTGCTGCAAGTCCTAGCCCTGACGCAGGCCTTGGGTGAGCGTGTGGGACAAGACGATTCGGATGAACACTACCAATGGACCGATGGCTCGCAGGCCAGGGTCCACTGTGCGTTTACGAACGGCAAGCTTGCGCATTGGGAACTCTTGCGGTCTTGAAGTCGCACAGGCCTGACCCCAGTCGTAAAATCTCCGTTTCTTCGACCCAGATTCCAAGGAAACCCGCCATGAGCCTGCAACCCCCTTCAATGTCCGACCGCGATGGAAAAATCTGGATGGATGGCCAGATGGTGGACTGGCGTGACGCCAAGATCCACGTCCTGAGCCACACGCTGCACTACGGTTGCGGCGCGTTTGAGGGTGTGCGCGCCTACAACGGTGCAGGCGGCACGGCCATTTTTCGGCTTGAAGAACACACCGAGCGCCTGTTCAACAGCGCCAAGATTTTGCGCATGAAGATCCCCTTCACGCCACAAGAAGTCATGGACGCCCAGTGCGCCGTCGTGCGCGAGAACAAGCTGGAGAGCGGCTACCTGCGCCCCCTGACTTGGATTGGAGACAAGAAGCTGGGCGTCTCTCCCAAGGGCAACACCATCCACCTGATGGTGGCCGCCTGGCCCTGGGGAGCCTACCTGGGCGAAGACGGCATGAAGCGCGGCATTCGTGTCAAGACCAGCAGCTACACCCGCCACCACGTCAACATCACCATGATCCATGCCAAGGCGGTGAGCAACTACACCAATTCCATACTGGCCAACATGGAAGCCACCGACGAAGGGTACGACGAAGCACTGCTGCTGGACCCACAGGGTTTTGCCTCTGAAGGTGCAGGAGAAAACCTGTTTGTGGTGCGCAAGGGCGTGGTCTACACCCCGGACAGTAGTGCGGGTGCTCTGAACGGCATCACCCGCAACACGGTGATGGCTATCTGCAAAGACCTAGGGATAGAGGTCAAAGAAAAACCCATCACACGGGATGAAATCTACATTGCGGACGAAGCTTTCTTCACCGGCACCGCCGCCGAAGTGACGCCGATCCGCGAGTTAGACCGCATTGAACTGGGCAAGGATGACTACGTGGGCTCACGTGGCCCCATCACCGAAAAAATCCAGAGTGCCTTCTTTGACATCGTCAACGGCCGCAACCCCAAATACGCCCACTGGCTCACCAAGGTAAACCCATGAAATCCGCAACCGTTGAACTACTGGCCAAAGACCTGAACCACCAAGGCGGCGTGTTTTGCCCCAGCCCCTTGGCGCAGATGAAGACCTGGGACACCCATCCCAAGGTCTACCTTGACGTAGGCAAATCTGGCGAAGCCAAGTGCCCCTACTGCAGCACGGTATACCGTCTAAAGGCGGGTGAGCACTTCGACGCCGCCCACTGAACATGTCGGTGCCCGTGGCGCAAACAGGCACTCGCAAATGACCCGCTCACTGGTCATTGCCCCGCAGTGGATTGGCGATGCGGTCATGACCGAGCCCCTGCTGCGCCGCCTGCATGCACGCGGCGAATCCTTAACCGTAGGTGCCCTGCCCTGGGTAGCCCCCGTTTACCGGGCTATGCCACAGGTGGCGGCAGTCATCGATTTGCCCTTTGCCCATGGTGGTTTGCAATGGAGCGCGCGCCGCAGCCTGGCCCGCCAATTGCGCGGTCACTTCGATGTGGCTTATGTCTGCCCCAACTCTTTCAAGAGCGCCTTGCTGCCCTGGTGGGCTGGCATTGCCAAACGGGTGGGCTACCACGGCGAATCGCGTTTTGGGGTGTTGAACCAGCGTCTGCCCAATCCAACGGACGGTCACAGGCCGCCGATGGTGGCGTTTTATTCAGCCCTGAGTGGCGAGACCGGTGTGGCAAACGACAGACCCGCGCTGCAATTGGATGCCATCAAGGTCGATGCGGCACTGGCGGGCATGCACCTGCAGCGCCTGGGCTATTACGTCTTCGCCCCCGGCGCAGAGTACGGCCCGGCCAAGCGCTGGCCAGCGCGACACTTCACGGTGCTGGCCGAGCAATTGCGCCTGCCAGTGGTCTTGCTGGGTTCGGCCAAAGAATCTGCGCTGTGTGCAGAAATTGCCCGCACCGTCAATGCGGTGCTACCAGGCCATTGCCTGGATTGGTCCGGGCGTACGTCACTGGACCATGCACTGGCCGCCATCGCCGCGGCAAAGGCCGTGGTCAGCAATGATTCAGGGTTAATGCATGTGGCGGCTGCATTCGGTCTGCCCCAGGTTGCATTGTTCGGCTCGTCCAGTCCGCTGCACACCCCACCCTTGAATATGCAGGCCCATGTGATGTGGCTCAAGAACGACCCAAGTTATATCCCCGCGCTGGACTGCGCCCCGTGTTTTGCCCGCGAATGCCCGCTGGGCCATACGCGCTGCCTGGTCGACCTTACACCGGATGAAGTGCTGCGGTGGATCGCGCCGCCCACGGGTGACGGGCAGGTCTGACCGTCAGGCTTCGCAGCTTGCTCGGGCTGCAGACAAAATTGGAATTAAATGCGGCGACTAGAGGTACTTTGCCCAGAGTTCATTCGAGAACTTGGCAGCAGGGTCAACCATACGCTTTACGTTTTTTAGCGCTGATGCTTCGGGATACGCCCGTCTGAATTGGTCCACGGATGCATTCGGTTGGTAAGGCAAGTAGTAGCGGCCTTCGTTGGCAAGCGTCAGCTCGATCAGGCTTCTAGTCCAACGATCCACCACCTCCCGTGCGTGGGGGTGCGTTCTTTGCTTGTAGTACAAGACGAAAGAGAAGACATCCTCCTTGGCCCAGGGTAATAGTGACACCACGTCGGCAGGCGAATACCGCACCGATACGTTAACAGCCGCGACGCCGTTTTCAACGAGGATAGCGGCGAGGCCGCGAGCAAAGGCCATGAAGTTTCGCTCCGGGATGAAATATTCTTGAAGAACGTATGTCGCTACCAGACGGGTTCGTGGCTCCAGTTCCGCAACGTCCAAGCTAGCTTCCCGGTTCAACCACTTCACTGACGGCTTATCCGTGAACATCGGCCGGATGACCGCCTTTCTAAGGGTCTCGCTTCCGGGAAGCTCGGTCAGCGCAAAGAGCACGTTCTGTTCGGTGTTGTAAGTGTCGCCCCTGGGCACCAAGCGGGCAGGCTCCGTCAGCGCTTTGTTTGTTCGCCGCCATGTGACGCTAACGGGCGTGTCGAAGAGTGGCGGTGCCAAGTCCGCGTTATGCAGGACACTGCGCGGGTCTCCCAGCACGTGCTGCTTGAAAAAGGCGACGTACTTTTCAAGGGGAACGTCCCTGACCTCGCGCTCGATACGTACGTTTTTCGCCAGGTCTAGCTCAACCTCGGTCACCACGCCCACGGCGCCATAGCCGCCGATGGCTGCTCTGAAGCATTCACCATGCTGTTGCCTGGTCGCTTCTATGACAGAGCCGTCGGCGAGGACAATCTGCAGCGCCCGCACAGTGTTGCCCACTGGGCCGTGCCCGACGTAACGGCCATGGGCGTTCACAGCAACGGCACCGCCTACCGTAAAGTTGGAGTAGCTCTGCATGGTCTTTACTGCCAGGCCCAGGGGGTCGAGCACCTCTTGGAGGTCGCGCCAACGCATACCCGCCTGCACGCGGACGGTCTTATCCTGCGCGCGCAACCACACCAGCTGGTTCATCTGACGCATGTCCAGGTGGAGCCCGCCATGGATGGCGACCTGGCCGCCCATGCTGAAACGCCCTCCTCCAATAGCAACCTTTCCTGCCCAAGAGCGTACGGCATCGCAGACTGCCCGTACTGTTGTCGGCGTGACGATGCGTGCAGCCTTGACTGAATAGAGTCCGGTCACGTTCGTGATGACCAGGGAACTGGCGCTTTGTGCCACTGCCGGTGCGATCGTCAAAACACCGGCGCACGCCAGTGAGAGCGATAGAAATGTCCTTCTGCCAGGGTTGCATGGTGAGGGATTGGGCATATCGAGGCACAGGTGATGTCTTGGCATAACGCAGAGACGCCCTAGGAGATAAGGGTGGATGCGGCAACTAAGCGCAAACGGTAGCAGATCCATTTCAGTACCGCACCAAAAAACGGTAAGGTATCGCTAAGCGCGACCAGCGGTAGCCTTATGCGCAGCTAGTCCTCACAAGAAAAAAGCCACCCAAGGGTGGCTTTTTCATCGGGCAATAGTTGCCTTATTCGAGCTTGAAGACAAACTCTTGCGTTGCCAGCAACTCGCCGGCGCCTGCTGCCGTGCACTTGTACTGCATCATGGCTGCCTTAACCGACGAATGGAATACACGGGGCCCGGACAAGATGGTTACGTCGCGCACAACGCCGTCACGAATCGTTGCCTGTGCCTTCACCACACCTTCCGTTCCATCCTGGGTTGCCTTGCGTGGCATTTCAGGGGCGACCTGCGTGGGGCACGCCACGCGGATGTCCGAGCGGTTGGGTGCAGGCGGTGCAGGTGGAGCGACCGGTGGTGGCGGTGGCGCAATTACAACCGGTGTGGGTGGTGGCGCAGCAACCGACTCGATCACAGGCGCGGCGGTCACAGGTGGTGCCACATCCGGAGGTGGCACAAACGGCGGTGGTGGCGCCTCGACCTTGGGCGCCTCAATCTGCTTGATGGGCTTGGGCGGTGGCGGTGGGGGCGGCGGAATGATGACTTCCTGAATCACCACGGCCTCCAACGGCTTCTTGATGACTTTCAACGCATCATGGGCCGTGCCAGAGATCAAGCCCCATATCAGCAAGATATGCAGGCCAATAACAATGGCAATGCCCTTGTAACGCTTGGACGGGTCTTTCGGCCGGTAGACCGGGTGCAGACCAACCGTGTTCATGTTGATAGTGGTCATTGGACGAACTGCTCGCTTCCGATCACCGCCATCTTCGTTAGGCCCTTGCGCTTGGAAGCGGACAGGACATTGGCGAACACAGCATAAGACGATGATTTGTTGGGCCGGATATGGACTTCAGGCTGCGCCGCTTGCAACGCAGCTGTTTCCATATTGGCTTCCAGCTCTGCACCGGATACAGGCAACCCTTGCCAATACACGATGCTGTTTTCGTCGATATCGATCTGCACCTTTTCAGGCTTGATATTGTTGCTGGGTGGTGTTCCCACGGGCATATCCAGGCTGACCGCGTGCAACTGGATGGGGATGGTGATGATCAACATCACCAACAACACCAACATCACGTCAATCAATGGCGTGGTGTTGATGTCCATCAGTACTTCAAAGTCGCCTGAGCCAGAACTTCCTACATTCATAGACATATTGCTATTCCTCCTGGCAGGGATTTAACCGCCCAATGCTGGCGGTTCAGTGATGAACGCCACTTTGACGATGCCCGCACGCTGGCATGCATAAAGAATCTTGCCAACACCTTCGTATCGGGAAGCCATATCGCCGCGAATCTGTACCTCAGGTTGCGGCTTGACGGATGAGACCTTTTTCAGCTTGTCGACCAATGCTTCCACATTGGCAACCTTCTGGTCGTACCAGAAAATGCCGCCTGCGGTATCAACCGAAATAATGATGTTTTCTGGTTTGGTTTCCCGGACTTCGACCCGTTCTTTGGGCAGGGTCACAGGAATCGAGGTCGTGACGACGGGAATGGTGATCAAGAAAATGATCAACATCACCAACATCACGTCCACCAGGGGTGTGGTGTTAATGGCTGATATGACGGCGTCTTCTTCGCCGTCAATACTGCCTACGTTCATGGACATAGAGCTAACTTTCTGCGCGTTTACCGCACGTGTTTAGCTCTTATTAGCAGAAGCCGAACCCAACAAGACCGAGTGCAAATCGCTGCCGAAGCCGCGGATGTCATCCATCACACCCTTGTTGCGCGCGATCAGGTAGTTGTAGGCCAACACGGCAGGCACGGCAACCGCCAAACCCAAAGCCGTCATGATCAGCGCGGAGCCCACAGGGCCGGCGACCTTGTCGATGGAAGCTTGGCCGGACATACCGATTTGTGTCAAGGCGCCATAGATGCCCCACACGGTACCGAACAGACCCACGAATGGAGAAATGGAACCCACGGTCGCCAGGAAGGACAGGCCGCCTTGCATTTCGCGGTTCACGCGGTCCACCGAGCGCTGGATGCTCATGCTGATCCAGTCATTCAGGGGGATGTGGCCCATCAGACCACCGTGCTTTTTGGTGGCTTCGACGCCAGCGGTGGCGATGAACTGGTAAGGGCTGTCTTTGTGCAGCGCGGCAGCACCTTGTGCAACCGTGCCAGAGCTCCAGAATTTCTCAGTGGCTTCGCGGGCGAATTTGGCAGCCTTGCGCTGTTCCAGCATCTTGATAGCCAGGATATACCAGCTACCCATGGACATGATGGCCAAGATGATCAAGACGCCCATGTCTACAGAGTGGGCGTTGGTCCACAGGGCGGCGATGCCGTAAGGGTTGTCGGTGGTGCCTTCGGCCTTCTTGGTCTCAACAGCAGGAGCGCTGGGTGCGGCAGGTGCGGCGGCAGCAACAGGCTCAGCAACCACAGCAGCGGAAGCAGGAGCGGCGGTCTGGGCCACGGCGGATGTAGAAACACCAGCCACCGATACAGCGGCCAGACTCAGGGTCAGGGCCCAGGCGCGGACCAACACTTTAAACTTTGTATGCACAATCATTTCCTTATAGAAAAAATACTAACTGCCGCCAGGATGCCGGGTCGGCACCCGCGGCACAGAGTCCGCTAACTGCTAAACTGAAAGACGGCTATTGTAAATTGCCTGCGTGGCGCTTTGTACCTGGGTTACGGAACTACACCTAGAGTTTTCGCTATAAGGGTTTCCACCAGATTACACCTCCAAGGCAACGTCCATGCATCTCCAAACCACCGCTCACAGCATCTCAAATCCCTTGCTGCAAACGTGGGGACCGCCTTACGGACTACCGCCTTTCGGAGTGGTCGACTCAGCACATTTCGTGCCAGCCTTCGAATGGGCACTAGAGCAACATCTGGCTGAAATTGAGGCCATTGCAACCCATCGAGAAGCACCCAGCTTTGACAACACCATAGCAGAACTGGATACCAGCGGACGACTGCTGGACCGAATTACGTTGCTGTTTCACAATTTGACAGCTAGCGAGACATCGCCTGAGTTACAAGTTGTGCAGCTACAGATGGCGCCCAAGCTGGCCGCACACGAAAACACCGTTTTTATGCACGCAGGGCTGTTTGCCCGCATCGACGCGCTACATAAACAGCGCCACGCCTTGGACCTGAATGCCGAACAACTGCGGGTGTTGGAGCGCGTGCACCTGGACTTTGTGCGCGCTGGCGCCCTCTTGAGCGGCCAGCAGCGGGTGCGTTACGGTGCCATCATGGGCGAGCTGGCAACACTGTGCACCCAGTTTGGGCAAAACCTGCTGGCCGAAGAGTCCACCTACACCCTAGAACTCAAAACCGAGAGCGATAGAGCCTGTCTACCCGGCTTCTTGCTGCAGGCAGCGCAGGCAGCGGCCCAGCAGCGCGGCCTGGGCGATGGCGCTTATGCCATCACATTGTCGCCATCACTGGCCGAGCCTTTTCTTACTTTCTCTAGCCGGCGCGACCTGCGCGAGACGCTGTGGCGCGCCCGCACAGCCCGCGGCGCCCATGCCGGCGACCACGACAACCGCCCGGTCGCTGCACAAATCATGGCCCTGCGCCAGGAGCAGGCGGCCCTGCATGGCTACAAGACCTATGCCGATTACGAATTGGTGGACCGCATGGCCGGCAAGACCAGCGCCGTACTCGAACTGCTCCAGCAGGCCTGGGAGCCCGCCAAGGCCTACGCCGAGATCGACCGCCAAGCGCTGACAGCCATGGCCCAGTCTTTGGGTGAACCCACACCGATTGCAGCCTGGGACTGGCGCTACCTCGCGCAAAAAGTGCGCGCCCAGCGGTTCGATTTGGACGACGCCGAACTCAAGCCCTATTTCTCGCTGGACGCCATGGTGGCGGCCATGTTTGATTGCGCGCAACGCCTGTTTGGACTGCGCTTTGTTGAGCAACCTGGCACCACCCTGCACCATCCCGATGCCCGCTTGTGGGAGGTGCGGGGGCAAGACGGTGCACTGGTCGGCCTGTTCATTGGCGACAACTTTGCCCGCAGCTCTAAGCGCAGCGGGGCCTGGATGAGCGTCTTCCGCAGCCAGTCGGGCCACTTTGGCGGCACGCTGCCCATCGTCATCAACAACAATAACTTCGCCAAGGCCAGCCCCGCGCTGTTGAGTTTTGACGACGTGCGCACGTTATTCCATGAGTTCGGCCACGGCCTGCATGGCCTGCTATCCAAGGTGCACTACGAGCGCCTGGCTGGCACCTCGGTTCTGCGCGATTTTGTCGAGCTGCCCTCGCAACTGTTTGAAAACTGGGCCATGGAGCCCGAGGTGTTGCAACGCCATGCCCGCCACTACGCCACCGGCGAACCCATGCCAGC
Organism: Rhodoferax sp.; assembly: GCA_046598245.1. Classification (GTDB taxonomy): domain Bacteria; phylum Pseudomonadota; class Gammaproteobacteria; order Burkholderiales; family Burkholderiaceae_C; genus Allorhodoferax. The sequence continues at coordinate 3,081 of JBKJJC010000082.1, read as the reverse complement.
CGCCCTGCTGGACAAGCTCAAGCGCTCGCGCCAGTTTGACCAGGCCTGGGCCACCGTGCAGTACACCGGCCCGGCGCTGATTGATATGGCCCTGCACGCGCTGCCCAATGGCACGCCAGTAGATATCGCCGCATTTGAAGCCGAGCAATGCACCAAGCTCGGCATCCCCGCCGACATTGGCTTGCGCCACGGTCTAACCCATTTTCAGCACCTGTTCTCCGGCTCCAGCTACGCTGCAGGTTATTACGTCTACATGTGGGCCGAGGTGCTGGAGGCCGATGGTTTTGCCGCATTCACCGAAGCGGGCAACCCGTTCGACGCGGCCACCGCCGAGCGGCTGCTGCGCACCATTTACAGCAGCGGCAACCGGCAAAACCCGGCGGATGCCTACCGCGCCTTCCGGGGCCGTGACCCGCAGGTGCAACCGATGCTCAAGAAGCGCGGGCTACTTGCGGAAACTGCGACGGTCTGATTCAGCCGTTCACCTTCACTCAGCTCAACACCACCAACATGTCCATCTGGCAAAAACCGGTCACCATCGAGATGCTGACCAACATCAGCGCCAACTCTGCATCCTCGCACCTGGGCATTGAGTTTGTGGAGATTGGTGACGACTACATCACCGCCCGCGTGCCGGTCGACGAACGCACGCGCCAGCCCTATGGCTTGTTGCACGGCGGCGTCAGCGTGGTGCTGGCTGAGACACTGGGCTCGCTGGGTGCGGCGATGTCCAGCCCGGAAGGCACACGCGCCGTGGGCCTGGACATCAACGCCAACCACCTGCGCGCCGCGACCAGCGGCTGGGTCACCGGCACCGCACGCCCGATTCACCGGGGGCGTACCACGCATGTTTGGCAGATCGAGCTGCACAACGATGCGGGCGAGATGACCTGCATCTCGCGCATCACGATGGCGATTCTCGAACCCAAGAAATAGAGCCCCCACGCTCCGCCGCTTTGCGGGTCGCTGCCCCCCAAGGGGGCTAATTTTCCTTGGGGCGGCCCGGCGGAAAATTGCTGCCGGCGAGGAAGCCTAGGTGCCTGCTAGTCTCTTCCGCGCAAAGGCCACGTACCAATCCAGGCACCCAGGGTTGGCCATCGCATCCTTGTTGACCACCTTCTCCAGCGGCTGGCCGAGTAGCAATTTCTTGATCGGCAGCTCCTGCTTTTTGCCCGATAACGTGCGCGGAATTTCCGCCACCTGGAAGATGGCATTGGGTACAAGACGCGGGCTCAGTGCGGTCTTGATGGCATTGACGATCTTGGCTTGCACCGCGTCATCCAGCGTCAGGCCAGCGCGCAGCACCACAAACAGCGGCATATAACTTTCGCGCCCCAGGTATTCCAGGTCCACGACCAGGCTGTCCACCACTTCAGGCAGCGCCTCGACGGCGCTGTACAGCTCGCTGGTCCCCATGCGCAGGCCGTGGCGGTTGATGGTCGCGTCGCTGCGGCCAAAGATCACGCAGCCTTCGCCACCCTGCTCTTTGGTGCCCACACGCAGCCAATCACCGTGGCGCCAGACGCCGCCCGCTTCGGCTGGCACATCACCGCCGCCGGGCTTGCGTCCGTGGCCTGCGGGGTACATCTCGAAGTAGCTGGCCAGGTAACGCGCGTTGTCCACATCACCCCAAAAGTACAGCGGCATCGACGGAATGGGCTGGCTGCAAACCAACTCGCCGACCTCGCCCAGCACCGGCTCACCCTGCTCGTTCCACGCCTCCACCGCGCAGCCCAGTAGTCGACATTGCATGACGCCTGGCTCTTGCGGCAGTTCGCGGTGGCCGCCAATAAAGGCGCCGCAAAAGTCGGTGCCACCTGAAATGTTGCACCACCAGATATCGTCCGCGTTTGCTTCGCGGATATGTCGGAATTGTTCTGTCCCCCAGTTCTGCGCCTCGGGCGACAACGGCGATCCGGTCGTGCCCAAGGCCCGCACGGCCGACAAATCGCCGCAAGTTGACAAGTCCACACCCGCCTTCAAACAGTTGGCATAAAACGCCGCACCAGCCCCAAAAAACGTGACGCCGGTCTCGCTGGCAAAGCGCCACAGCGTCGTCCAGTCCGGTTGGGCCGGGCCCGTGGCGTCCGGTCCCTGCGGCTTGCCCGCACCGGGGTTGCCGTCAAAAATCACGCAGGTCGTACCATTCAGCAAACCCGCTACCTGGGCATTCCACATCACCCAACCCGTGGAGCTGTACCAATGGAAACGCTCGCCCCATGTGTTGGCCTCGTAGCTGCAGCCCACATCGTTGTGCAGCACCTTCATCGACAACGCCACGATGACCGTGCCGCCGTGGCCGTGGACGATGGGCTTGGGCAGGCCGGTGGTGCCACTCGAATACACAATCCACAACGGGTGGTCAAACGGCAGCCACAAGGGCTCGAACGCCGAAGTGTTTACGTCATTTCGGGCTGTAGCCCCCGAGAAATGGACCTGAGACGCTACTGATTCGATAGTATTCTGCGGAACATCCAGCATCCCGAGGTTGGTGTGCAGAATCACATGCTGCACCGTGGGCAGCGCATCGACCAACGCCTGCACCACAGCCATTCGGTCCAGGTCGCGGCCGCCGTAACGCACGCCGTCGCAGGCGATCAGCACCTTGGGCGTGATCTGTTGGAAGCGGTCCAGCACGGCATTCGTGCCCATGTCGGGCGCGCAAATGCTCCACACCGCACCAATGCTGACCGTGGCCAGAAATGCGACCATGGCCTCGGGAATATTCGGCAAATACGCCGCCACGCGGTCACCCGGCTGCACGCCCTGGGCTTGCAGGTGCAGCGCCAGTGATGCAACCTGGCGGCGCAGTTCGGGCCAGCTCAGTTCGCGGTGTTCGCCCTTCTCATTTCGGCTGATGATGGCGGCAAAACCCGCTGCGTGCGCAGACGCTACATGGCGGAAAACCTGCTGCGCATAGTTGGCCTGCGCGCCGGGGAACCATACTGCACCCGGCATCACATTCATGGTCAATACCGTAGTGTGTGGCGTGGGTGAATACATGCCAAAGTAATCCCACACGCTTTGCCAGTAGGCGTCTAGGTCGGCGATCGACCAATTCCACAGATCGCGGTAGGTGGT
>JBKJJC010000120.1:0-25215 GCA_046598245.1 Rhodoferax sp. | reverse complement strand
GTATTCAAGCTGGTCCAGCGCTTCCTTGAGGTCGGCGCGGTCTTCGCCTTCGATGCGACGCGAGACACCGCCTCCGCGCGGGTTGTTGGGCATCAGCACGACATAGCGGCCGGCCAGCGAAACGAAGGTGGTCAGCGCCGCGCCCTTGTTGCCGCGTTCTTCCTTCTCGACCTGGACCAGCAGCTCCTGGCCTTCACGGATCGCGTCCTGGATGCGGGCTTGGGAGGCGGAAACGCCTTCCTTGAAGTACATCCGCGATATTTCTTTAAACGGCAAGAAGCCGTGGCGGTCTTCGCCGTAGTCGACGAAGCAGGCTTCTAGCGAGGGCTCAACGCGGGTAACCACGGCCTTGTAGATATTGCCTTTGCGCTGTTCGCGCCCTTCGATTTCGATTTCGTAGTCGAGGAGTTTTTGTCCGTCGACAATGGCCAGGCGGCGTTCTTCAGCCTGCGTGGCGTTAATTAGCATCCGTTTCATGGATTGCGTCCTTCATCAGTTTTACATGCCCTCTAGGGGCTATTGATACCTGAACTGACGAGACGAATGCGAGGTGGAATTGCCGGAGAACTTCGACTCAAATGAGGCGACGAAGCGTAGGCGCGTGGAGGGGAGCGAGGGGATGCGTTTGTGAGTTTGCTATCAATTGCATAGCGTGTTGCGCCCGTTTTACGGGGGCTAGAGGCCGATTCATGCCAAGCAACGGCGCGAAAACGCTCCGTAGGCAAAGACACAATAGGCACATCAGCACAAACATCTCGTTTCAATCCGTTCACAGACGAGGGGTCTGCAAACTGTGGGTATTCCGTATCAGTAATTCGTTTCGCAGTCTTGACCGTGTGGTTTGCAGACCACCACAGGCATTTGGCGTGTGGTTTGTTTGCTGGCCAACCCGGCGGCATCGACCTTCCAGCGCGTCTGTATATGGCGTGTGGACTAAACTCCAGATAAATCAACCACTTACAGCGCATCGCTAGTGAAACACATTATAGGGGGCAATCCCATCCCCCCACCGCCAAACGCTCTGCCACAGGTGAAAACCCTGACCATCGATGAAGATGGCGCTGGACAGCGGCTGGACAACTTCCTGATGCGCCACCTCAAGGGCGTCCCCAAGACCCATGTCTACCGCATCATCCGCAGCGGCGAGGTGCGGGTTAACAAAGGCCGTGCGTCGGCTGAAACTCGGCTCAATGCCGCAGATGTGGTGCGCGTGCCCCCGGTCCGGATCTCTGAGCGGGTTGCGGAAAAGGCACAAGCCATGGCAGAACAGGTTGCCAGCCACGCGCCAGCCAAAGAATTTACGGTTTTATTTGAGGACGACAGTGTGCTGGCCATCAACAAGCCGGCCGGAGTGGCAGTACATGGTGGCTCGGGCGTCAGCTTTGGCGTCATTGAGCAACTGCGCATGGCGCGCCCCCAGGCCAAGTTTCTGGAACTGGTGCACCGGCTGGACCGGGAAACCAGTGGCATTCTGCTGGTGGCCAAGAAGCGCAGTGCACTGAAAAACCTGCAGGATCAATTTCGGGAACGGGAAACCGGCAAAACCTACCTAGCGATGGTCTTGGGCCAATGGCCAACCAATAAGAAGGTGCTGGACAAGCCGCTGCACAAGTATTTGTTGCCCGATGGCGAACGCCGCGTGAAGGTGGTGGCTAAGGACGACCCAGACGGTATGCCATCGCTGACCTTGGTCAAAGTGCGAGCGGCTGGCGGTGGTGTTCCGGGCACGCACCAGGCACCTGTCAGCAGTGACCGCGGATACTCTTTGCTGGAAGTTACGATCAAGACCGGGCGCACGCACCAGATCCGTGTCCATTTGGCGTCTGAGGGGCTGCCCATCGTCGGTGATGACAAATACGGCGACTTTGACAGCAACAAGTCCCTGGCCCGCGCCAACAGCATGACGCCACTCAAACGCATGTTTTTGCATGCCTGGCGCCTGCAGTGCAAGCATCCGGCCACGGGCACGCGCCTGGAGCTGCAGGCGGACTTGCCGGGGGAATTGGCGCAGTTTGTGCGTCAGGTACTGCCTCAAGCCTGTTGAGTGCTTGAGATTTTTTGCGTTCTATATTGTTCACCATGCCTACGTCCAAGCCGACCAAACCCTCTCGCCCCTTCGATTTGATAGCGTTCGACTGGGATGGAACCCTGTTTGACTCCACCGCCATCATCACACGGTGTATCCAGGCAGCGGTCGTCGATGTCGGGGGGCGCAAGCCCAGCGATCAGGATGCGGCCTATGTGATCGGCTTGGGTTTGATGCAGGCATTGGCCCATGCAGCGCCTGATGTACCACCCAGTAAGTACGCGGAACTGGGTGCGCGCTACAAACACTATTACACGGCGTACCAAAATGACATCAGCTTGTTCGACGGAATTTTGCCCTTGCTCGCCGACCTGAAGGCGCGTAACTATGTTTTGGCTGTCGCCACGGGCAAAAGCAGACGCGGGCTCAATGAGGTGTTGAAGACGTCGCAGTTGCAGGGTCTGTTCCATAGCTCGCGCACGGCGGATGAGACGGCGGGCAAACCCCATCCGTTGATGTTGCAGGAGTTAATGCAGGAATTTGGTGTGCCCGCAGACCGGATGCTGATGGTGGGGGACACCACGCATGACCTGCAAATGGCGCTGAATGCGGGTTGTCCCAGCGTGGGTGTCAGCTATGGCGCACACGAACCCGCTGCATTTGCCGAGTTGAAGCCGCTTTTTGTGGCCCATACCGTGTCCGAGCTGCAAAACTGGTTTGCGACCCATGCCTGATATTCAACACACATTGCCATGTCAGTAGACCCTAACGCCCCTCCCATTGCGTTATGCAATTCTGCCGACCTGGTAAACAGTGGCGAAGCCGTGCCCTTTGACGTGGTGTTCTGCGGACGAACCTCGCGGGGCTTTGCCATCCGCTTTGAGGGTCAGGTCTATGGGTACCTGAACCAATGTACCCACGTGCCCATGGAAATGGACTACCAGCCCAACCGTTTTTTTGACAGCAGCGGCCAGTGGCTGATGTGTGCCACCCACGGCGCCATGTACGGGCCGCAGACCGGGCGCTGCATTGGCGGTCCCTGCCGCGGTGGATTGGTAAAGATCACCATGACCGAGCGTGATGGTGTGGTGCACTGGCATACTGGCCCCCACTTGCAAGCCCTAGAATTTTGACCTATACCCCCCACTTGATTAACCCTGACAACTTGTTATGACAATGAATTCACCCCAAGCCCCCGGAGATATTACAGATGCTGCTATAAAAAATGAAGCGGCGGTAGGGGCGCAGAGTGCCGGGCAGGCGCCTGGCTGGGAACGCGCAACGCTGGAAACGCTGGCATTGGCCGCAATTACCGAGCAACGCCAGGCTCGCCGTTGGCGCAACGGCATTCGTCTGGCGTGGCTGGCCTTTTTTGTCACGGTGTTGTGGTTGGGTATGGACCGTAGTGGTAATACGGCGGACCCGACCACCCCCCACACTGCGCTGGTCAAGATTCAGGGAGAAATTGCGTCGGACTCAGAGGGCAGTGCGGAGCTCATTGTTGCTGCCATGCGCAGTGCGTTTGAGGACAGGGGTGCCAAGGCCGTTGTGTTGCTGATCAACTCTCCCGGTGGCAGTCCGGTGCAAGCCGGCATCATCAACGACGAGATCAAGCGGCTCAAGATCCTGCACAAGAAGCCTGTGTATGCGGTGGTGGAGGAGACTTGCGCCTCGGCCGCGTACTACATAGCCGCCGCTGCGGACAAGATTTTTGTCGACAAGGCCAGCGTGGTTGGCAGTATTGGCGTGTTGATGGACGGCTTCGGCTTTACGGGGCTGATGGACAAGCTCGGCGTGGAACGCCGCCTGATGACGGCGGGGGAGAACAAGGGCTTTTTAGACCCCTTCAGTCCCCAGACCGAGAATCAGCGCGTATTTGCGCAGGCCATGCTGGACCAGATCCACCAGCAGTTTATTGCGGTGGTGAAGGCTGGTCGCGGCGAGCGTTTGAAAGAAACGCCTGAGACCTTTAGCGGCCTGTTCTGGACCGGCCAACAGGCCGTGGAAATGGGCTTGGCTGACCAGCTGGGTAACCTAGACTACGTGGCGCGTGAAGTGGTCAAGGCTGAGGAGTTAATTGACTACACCCGCAAGGACAACGTGGCCGAGCGCCTGGTTAAGCGTTTTGGTGCGTCCATTGGTGAAAGCAGTGTCAAGGCGATGCGCGTTGCGCCTGCTTTGCGCTAGGGCCGGGAGTTGCCATAGGGCCTAGCGGCCGATGGCAAAAACCGTGGGCACGGTGTTGGCCAGGGCCCAGGGCTTGTGCTTCCAATTTTTCACTACGTCGCTGTGGCAACTGGCCGTATCTAAGGTCAACCCACTGGCCGTTGCCAACCGGGTGTTGTGTTGCAAGGTTTGCAACAGTGCCTGTTGCATGGCCTGGTTGCGGTAGGGCGTTTCGATAAACAGTTGTGTTTGCCCGGTCTTCAGCGCCAAGGATTCCAGTTCGCGTATGCGCTGGCTGCGCTCGGCTGGCGTGCTGGGCAGATAGCCCACAAAAGCAAAATTCTGTCCACTGAGGCCGCTGGCGGCCAAGGCCAAGAGCAGGGACACCGGCCCGACCAGCGGGACAACGCGCACACCCAGATCGTGAGCGGCGCGCACGACGGACGAGCCCGGATCCGCAATGGCAGGCATGCCCGCTTCACTGACTAGGCCTATGTCTTCACCCTGTACTGCTGGCTGCAGGAGGTAGCGCGCATCGAAGTGGCCCTGGTGGTCACCCTTTTTATGGACTTCGTGTGGCAGCTCCTGCAGCTGCATGGCTTGCAGGGGCTGGCACAGTGGGTGCGTCTCGGCGATGCGTTTGATGTAAGCGCGTGTGGATTTTGCGTTTTCACATATCCAGTGTTTCAGACCTGCTGCTACCGCCAGGGTTCCGGCGGGCATCACACGGCTCAACGCTACCTGGCTATCGCATCCAAAATCCAGGGGGGCGGGTACTAGGTACAAAGTGCCTAGTACCTTGTCGCGCGCGGGGACAGGAGGGAGTGGGGCGCTCATGCCGGTGTCCGCTTGGCCGTCAACAGCTGTATGCCAGCGGCGCGGAGCATGCGGCTGGTGCGGATGAGTGGCAGCCCGATCAGTGCGGTCGGGTCATCGCTGTCGATGGCATCCAGCAGTGCGATGCCTAGCCCTTCGCTTTTGGCACTCCCGGCGCAATCGTAGGGCTGCTCCATCTGCAGGTAGTTTTCGATCTCCGTGTCGTCGAGTGTGCGGAACCTGACATTGACCGGTGCCAATGCCTGTTCGCAAAAACCGGACTGCAGGCAGACTACCGCCACTGCGGTCTGGAAAACCACCGTCTTGCCACGCATCTGGCGCAATTGCGCGACGGCGCGGTCGTGGCTACCCGGCTTGCCCAGGGCGAGACCATCAAGGTCGGCGACTTGGTCCGAGCCAATCACCACGCAATCCGGGAAACGTGCCGCAACCGCCTGGGCCTTGGCCAAGGCAAGGCGCTGGGCCAATGTGGCCGGATGTTCGCCGGGCCGCGGCGTTTCGTCCACATCGGGGGATTCCACAGAGAACGGGACGTTCAGGCGGCCCAGTAATTCGCGACGGTAGACGGATGTTGAACCGAGTATGAGTTTTCTGTTGAAGATGTCAGGCATGGCCCGATTCTCTTACACTGCGCGCATGAAACACGACTATGACGCCCAGCACCTGAACATTGAGGCCTTTGCCAAGGCCAACGGCAGCATCGATTGCACCGAGACCTTGGCCCGCTTTGGCCGGTTATTGGAAGAGGCGCAGGGCGCTGGCTCCCAAAACCTGGTGCGCTTTGCCGCAAAAGGCATGACGCGGCCCAATGGCACGACCAACGAGCAAATCTGGCTCGCGTTAAGCGCCGATGTAGCAGTTCCTCAAACCTGCCAACGCTGCCTGGGGCCGGTGGATGTGCCCGTCTCGTTTGAGCGGGAATTCCGCTTTGTCGCCAGTGAAGCAGTGGCTGCGGTTGAGGACGAGGAGTCGGAAGAAGACGTGCTGGTGCTGAGCCGCGACTTCAACCTGCTGGAGCTTGTGGAAGATGAGTTGCTCATGGCCTTGCCGGTGGTTCCCAAACACGAGGTGTGCCCTGGCGCCGTGAAGCTACAGGTCGCTGACCCGGATTTCGCCGAAGAAGTGCAAGAAAAGCCCAATCCCTTTGCCGTTCTGGAGCAACTGAAAAAGCGCCCCTAGCCTAGCCCCCGTCTTTGGGCTATAATCTAAGGCTTCGCGTGTGAATTTTGACGCGTTTTTTACTAACCCCCAGTGTTGCATTTTGCGTTGAGCATGGCGCAGCACCCTAGCTGAGGAGCGGATCCATGGCCGTCCAACAAAACAAAAAGTCACCTTCCAAGCGCGGTATGCACCGTTCGCACAATGCCCTGGTTGTGCCTGGCATTGCAGTGGAATCCACTACGGGTGAAACCCACCTGCGTCACCACATCAGCCCCACCGGTTTTTACCGTGGTCGCAAGGTGCTGAAGACCAAATCTGAAGCCTAACCCAGGTTTTTCACCCAAAGCCCGGAGCTACAAAACCTGTAGCGTCGGGCTTTTGTCGTTTTTGGCTCTGCGGCCAATGTTTGATCCCCACTCTTTTTGGGCGCCTACCCCATGATCACAATCGCTGTTGACTGTATGGGAGGCGACCACGGCCCCCAAGTCACGCTGCCCGCCTGTAAGCAATTTTTGGAACAACATCCGGAGGCTGCGCTAGTTTTGGTGGGGTTGCCAGAGGCTCTCGCCGGATTTTCCCATCCCCGTGCCACCATCGTGCCTGCCAGCGAGGTCGTGGCCATGGACGATCCGCTGGAAATTGCTTTGCGCCGAAAGAAGGATTCGTCCATGCGCGTCGCTATCCAGCAAGTCAAGGAGGGTAAGGCCCAAGCAGCCGTGTCGGCTGGCAACACCGCCGCCCTGATGGCGATTTCGCGTTACATCCTGAAAACCATAGACGGTATTGAGCGCCCCGCCATTGCGGGCCAGCTCCCCAATGCGACAGGCGGCGCCACGACCATGCTTGATCTGGGCGCCAATGTGGATTGCTCAGCCGAACATTTGTTGCAGTTCGCTGTCATGGGTTCTGCCTTGGTGTCCGTATTGAGTAACAAAGCGTCGCCAACGGTAGGCTTGCTCAATATTGGTGAAGAAATCATCAAAGGCAACGAAACCATTAAAAAAGCCGGGGAACTGCTGCGTTCTGCGTCTAAAGCTGGTGATTTGAACTTTTTTGGCAATGTCGAAGGCAACGACATTTTTAAGGGCACGGTGGACTTGGTGGTCTGTGACGGTTTTGTTGGCAATGTCGCTTTAAAGGCCAGTGAAGGCCTAGCGGGCATGATTGGCAATTTTTTGAAGGCTGAGTTCTCCCGCAATATCTTTACAAAAGTTGCGGCAATTGCTGCTTATTCTGTGCTAACAGCTCTCAAAACTCGCGTAGACCACCGACGGTACAACGGCGCAGCCTTGCTGGGTTTGCGCGGTCTGGTCTTCAAGAGCCACGGCTCCGCTGATGTGCTGGGATTCGGATTCGCATTGAACCGGGCGTATGATGCAGCCCGAAACAACTTGCTTGACCGCGTTCAGGCCCGCATCGCGCACGCAGCGCCGCTTTTGGCGACGGCTGACAGCGCTCCATAAAACCTGATCGGGTGTTATCAACCCCACCATGAAATATTCGCGAATTACGGGTACGGGCAGCTATTTGCCTCCGCGCCGACTGACAAACGACGATCTGGTGGCCGAACTGGCGACCAAAGGCGTAGAAACATCCGACGAATGGATCGTGGAGCGCACCGGCATCCGCGCGCGGCACTTTGCGGCCGACGGTGTGTTTAGTAGTGATCTGGGTCTGGAAGCGGCAAAAAAGGCGCTGGAGGCTGCAGGCCGTACCGCCAAGGACGTAGACCTGATCATCGTCGCCACGTCAACACCGGACATGGTGTTCCCGTCGACGGCATGTATTTTGCAAAATAAATTGGGTGCCAATGGCGGCGCGGCATTCGATGTGCAGGCCGTGTGCAGCGGTTTTGTCTACGCGCTGGCGGTGGCGGACTCGATGGTCAAGACCGGTGCTGCCAAATGCGCATTGGTCGTGGGTGCCGAGATTTTTTCCCGTATTCTGGATTTCAACGACCGCACGACCTGTGTGTTGTTTGGCGACGGCGCAGGTGCTGTGGTGCTGGAGGCATCGGACACCCCCGGTATCTTGTCCAGCGACTTACATGCCGACGGCAAACATGTTGGCATTCTGTGTGTGCCAGGCCATGTGTCGGGCGGTGCCATTCTGGGTGATCCATTACTGAAGATGGATGGTCAGGCGGTCTTTAAATTGGCGGTGGGTTTGCTGGAGAGTGCAGCCCGCGCCACGCTGGCCAAGGCAAACTTGACCGAGGCGGACATCGATTGGCTGGTGCCACACCAAGCCAATATCCGCATCATGCAAAGCACGGCCCGCAAGCTCAAGTTGTCCATGGATAAAGTCGTGGTCACCGTGGACCAACACGGCAATACGTCGGCTGCATCCATTCCGCTGGCGCTAGATGCCGGCGTGCGATCTGGCCAGGTTAAGCCGGGTCAGACCCTGCTGCTTGAAGGCGTGGGCGGTGGTTTCACCTGGGGCGCGTTGCTCCTGATTTTGTAGCTGTTCGCGCTTATTTAACGGGGGCTAGAGGCTTCTTTTGCTAAAAGTAGTTATGAAAAATTTTGCATTTGTATTTCCTGGACAAGGATCGCAATCTGTCGGCATGTTGGACGCTTGGGGTGATCACCCCGTAGTCGCCCAGACCCTGCAAGAAGCATCGGATGCGATGGGTGAAGATATTGCGAAGTTGATCCGTGAAGGCCCGAAAGAGGCGTTGGCGCTGACCACCAATACCCAGCCCGTGATGCTGGTAGCCGGTGTGGCAGCCTACCGTGTCTGGATGTCTGAAGTAGGCGTCGCCCCCTCGGTGGTTGCCGGCCATTCCCTGGGTGAATACACGGCCCTGGTTGCCGCTGGCGCACTGACGTTGAAGCAGGCGGCGCCTCTGGTGCGATTGCGTGCGCAGGCCATGCAAGAGGCGGTCCCTGTGGGCGCAGGGGCTATGGCTGCCATTTTGGGCATGGATGCTGCCAAGGTCACGGCCGGATGCTTGGAAGTGAACCAATCCTTCGGTGCTGGTTCTGCTGAAATCGTGGAGGCGGTCAATTTCAATGATCCTGCCCAGACTGTCATCGCCGGCAGCAAGGCTGCGGTCGACAAGGCCTGCGAAATGCTCAAGGCCGGAGGTGCAAAACGTGCTTTGCTGCTGCCGGTGTCCGCTCCCTTCCACTCCAGTCTGATGAAGCCGGCGGCCGAGAAGCTCATGGCATATCTGGAAACTCTGGACATCGCCCCGCCGCAAATTGCCCTCATCAACAATATTGAAGTGGCGGTGGAGGTCGATGCGGACCGCATCCGTGATGCCCTGTACCGCCAGGCCTTTGGCCCGGTGCGATGGGTGGAATGCGTGCAAGCCATCAAGGCGAGGGGTGTGACTACACTGGTGGAATGTGGCCCTGGCAAGGTGTTGGCCGGTATGGTCAAGCGCATTGATGCCGAACTGACAGGACTGGCGATGTTTGATCCCACCACATTGCAAGATACAAAAGAAGCGTTAAAGGATGCCTTGGCATGACTGAAGTGAAATTTGAAGGCCAGGTGGCCTTGGTGACGGGTGCATCGCGTGGCATTGGAGCCTCGATCGCGCTTGAATTGGCACGCAAGGGCGTTAAGGTAATTGGTACTGCGACAACCGATGCGGGTGCTGCCAAGATCACTGATGCCTTGTCCGCATTTCCCGGCTGTGCGGGTCGGACCTTGGATGTAACCGAAGGAACTGCCGGTGAAGCCCTAGTGGACGCGCTGGTAAAAGAACATGGTGGTTTGCAAGTGCTGGTCAACAATGCTGGCATCACCCGCGATAACCTGGCCATGCGGATGAAAGATGACGAGTGGGACGCCGTGATGGAAGCCAATCTGAAAGGCGTGTTTCGTATGAGCCGTGCTGTGATGCGAACCATGATGAAGCAGCGTTATGGCCGCATTATCAACATCACCTCGGTGGTTGGAGCCTCCGGCAACCCGGGTCAGGCCAATTACGCGGCCGCCAAGGCCGGTGTTGCGGGCATGACGCGCGCGCTGGCCCGAGAGCTGGGTTCGCGCAATATCACCGTCAACTGCGTAGCCCCTGGTTTTATCGAAACCGACATGACAGCCAGCCTGCAGGAAGAGCAGCAAAAGGCCTTATTGGGCCAGATTCCGCTGGGACATTTGGGTAAACCTGCCGATGTGGCCCATGCTGTTGCATACTTGGCGTCGCCGCAAGCCAGTTACGTCACCGGCCAAGAGCTGCACGTCAACGGTGGCATGTACATGTGATACTTCGCGGGACAGATCTTTAGCGCTGCGCCCAACTGATTAGATAGGCCGATTTGTCCGTTCGGCCGCCCGTTTGGAGTTAAGACTCTAAGCCCGGGTAAAATTACGGATTCTTTTACAACCCTTAGAGGGAAGCCATGAGTGATATCGAAGTCCGCGTCAAAAAAATTATTGCCGAACAACTCGGTGTGGAAGAGTCTCAAGTCACCAACGAAAAAGCCTTTGTGGCCGATCTCGGTGCAGATTCTCTGGACACCGTTGAATTGGTGATGGCGTTGGAAGACGAGTTCGGAATTGAAATTCCCGATGAAGACGCAGAGAAAATCACGACCGTGCAAAACGCGGTTGACTACGCCAGCACGCACAAGAAGGCCTGATTAGGGTTTCGCGGCGCCACGGTGCTGCACGGGTCGAGGAAAACGTCGTGGCGATTAGGCAGCGTTTTCCCGATCTGAAACATGGCCGACTTGATCGGCCTTTTTTTGATCAAAGCTGAAAACTAATTGCTATGTCTCGTCGTCGCGTTGTTGTCACTGGTTTGGGTTGCGTCAGTCCCGTCGGTAATACGGTGGATGAGGCGTGGAAAAATATTCTTGCCGGTAAGTCCGGCATCGATTTGATCAGCCGTTTTGATGCATCCACGTTCGCCTGCAAGATCGCCGGCGAGGTTCGCAATTTCGATCTAGAGTCCTACATCAGCGCGAAAGAAGCGCGGACCATGGACTCGTTTATCCACTACGGTATTGCTGCAGCGATGCAGGCCGTTGTCGATGCGGGTCTGCCTACGGGCGACGCGCTGGGCGAGGAAGAGGCCACACGCATTGGTTGTGTGATCGGTTCCGGTATCGGTGGTCTGCCTTTGATCGAGAGCATGCACACCGAGCTCACGAACCGTGGCGCCCGCCGCATTTCCCCATTTTTTGTGCCCGCCACTATCATCAACATGACCGCTGGCCATGTCTCGATGAAGTACGGGTTCAAAGGCCCCAATATTGCCATCGTGACCGCTTGCACCACAGGCCTGCATTGCATTGGTGAAGCTGGGCGCATGATCGAATACGGTGACGCCGATGTCATGGTCGCCGGTGGTTCCGAAGCCACGGTGTCGCCCTTGGGTATTGGTGGTTTTGCCGCCATGCGGGCTTTGAGCACACGCAATGACGATCCGACAACTGCATCGCGTCCCTGGGACAAAGACCGCGATGGTTTTGTATTGGGTGAGGGTGCTGGCGTTGTTGTGCTCGAAGAATACGAGCACGCCGTAGCCCGAGGGGCCAAAATTTATGCCGAATTGGCAGGTTTTGGTATGAGCGGCGACGCCGGTCACATGACGGCCCCGAATTTGGATGGTCCACGCCGCGCCATGTTGAGCGCATTGCGCAATGCAGGCGTCAACGCAGACCAGGTGGATTACTTGAATGCACACGGTACGTCGACGCCACTGGGCGATCTGAACGAGAGCAATGCGATCAAGGCCGCCTTGGGCGACCATGCCAAGAAGATCGTGGTTAATTCGACCAAGTCCATGACTGGCCACCTGTTGGGCGGGGCAGGTGGCATTGAGTCGGTGTTTACGGTATTGGCGGTACACCACCAAAAGAGTCCACCGACCATCAACATCTTCAACCAGGACCCAGAGTGCGACCTAGACTACTGCGCCAACACTGCACGTGATATGCGTATTGATGTCGCCGTCAAAAACAACTTTGGCTTTGGTGGAACCAACGGCTCCTTGGTGTTTAAGCGCGCGTAGGCGCGACTGACCCCAAGTCTCATTACATGCACCGGGCCCCTGCGGTCAATTTCCCCGTCAAACGCTCTCGCTTGCAAGTTTGGCTGATTGTCTGCATGAGCCAGCTGGCCGTGGCGGGGCTGGTAGCTTTCGCGCTGGCGCAGCCCGTGTTGGACGCGCGCACCGGGATCTTGGCCTTGGCTGTCTTTGTGGCAAGTAGCATGGCTTTGTTGGGGTGGAGACAGTCCCCGCAAGGCGACTTGCGCTGGGACGGTCAGCATTGGTACTGGTCAGGATTTGCAGAAAACCCAGTTTGCAAACTGCGGTTGTTGATGGACTTTCAGAGCTTTGTGGTGGTCAACATCACAGCAAAAGGCCAGGCGCCACTTTCATTGTGGCTGGAGGCGATTCCTGGCGATGCAAGTTGGAAGCGCCTGCGCCGCGCTATCGTGTCCAGTCAAGCCGAATCCAACGGCAAAGACAAAAATTCCGGGCTCGGCGTGCAGGGAGATCCCGCGTGAGCGAAGACCTGCCCGCGACCCCTCAGGACAGCGACATCGTATTGGTTCAACGCACCGTGGCGGGTGATCAGCGTGCCTATGGTTTGCTGGTGCTGAAGTACCAGCGCCGTATCCAGCGTCTGATTGGCCGCATGGTGCGTGATGTGGATCTGGTGGAAGACATTTGCCAGGAAACATTTATCCGCGCTTACCGCGCTTTGCACCAGTTCCGGGGAGATGCCCAGTTCTATACCTGGCTGTACCGTATTGCCGTCAACACGGCTAAGAAGTTTCTGTTGGAGATGAAGAACGACCCTACAGTGTCAGAGGGATTTCTGGCAAATGACGACGACGATGAAACTTCCTGGAAGAAAAACGAACCAACAGCCGACGATGGACCGGAATCCATCCTGGCAGCAAAGGAAATTGCTGCCGTGGTCAATGCGGCCATGGATGATTTGCCGGCGGATTTGCGGCAAGCAGTCGTGTTGAGAGAGATTGAAGGCTTGAGCTACGAAGAAATTGCTGTCGCCATGAATTGCCCCGTGGGAACCGTGCGCTCGCGCATCTTTCGTGCCCGCGAAGCAATTTCTGCCCGTGTGCGGCCGCTATTGGACAAACAAACGGGTAAACGGTGGTAAACGCCGGCAAAGGGTTGCACATGGAAAAATTGAATTCAATACCCAACGAACACGTCAGTGATTTGGTAGACGGCCAATCGCAAGATGGCGAAATAGGACAAGCCTTTGATGCGTTGCTGTCGGACAGCGAGGCAATGCAAACTTGGCACGCTTACCATGTGATTGGTGATGTGCTGCGTAGTTCGGAGTTGGCTCCGTCGAACTGTGATCATGCTTTTCTGGAGCGTTTGGAGCGTAAGCTGGCGAATGAGCCCGCACGCCCAGTCGATGTTGGGAGTAGTCGAATACCTATCAACTCCAATCTGCCCAGTGCCAATGCGTCGGTGTTCCGCTGGAAAATGCTGGCAGGCGTGGCGGGTTTTGCGCTGGTTGGCGTAGTGGGATCGAACCTCTGGACACAAACAAGCCTGCGGGGCGATGCACAAATAGCGGAGCAGGGCGTGGTTGTGCCCCGTTCGGCTGGAGCTCTGGTCGCGGCAGACACGACTGCAGGAACCATGCTTCGCGATGCGCGGCTGGACGAACTGATGGCGGCACACCGGCAATTGGGTGGACACTCAGTGCTACAGGTGCCCGCAGGACTGTTGCACAACGCTACTTATGAAGGCCCTGCTCGGTGAAGCGAGTAAGGGGTTGTTTGACCAGCTTGATGCTGGTGTTATGCGGGCTGGCATCGCAAGGCAACGCCTTGGCACAACCAGGAGGCTCTGAGGCACCACCATTGACCACCTGGCTTATGCGGGTGCACCAGGCAGCACGGCAAAGTGTCTACACCGGAACATTTGTCGTGTCCTCCAGTGCCGGAATGGCCAGTGCCCGCATTTGGCATGTGTGCGATGGCGCGCAGCAATTGGAGCGGGTTGAGTCCTTGAGCGGTACACCCAGGGCAGTATTCCGTCACAACGACCAAGTTGTTACATTTTTCCCGCAATCCAGAATTGCTGTGGCTGAAAAACGGGAATCGTTGGGCTTGTTTCCGGATCTGCTCAAGTCCAGTGACTCATCGATAGGCGACTTCTACCAACTCAAGGCCTTGGGTCATGAACGCATCGCTGGCTTTGATACAGACATCGTTCTGCTCCAGCCGAAGGACATGATGCGTTTTGGTTACCGCGTATGGAGTGAAAAGAAGTCCGGGCTCATCATCCAGTTGCAAACTTTGGACGTGAATGGGAAAGTGTTGGAGCAGTCCGCCTTCTCCGAATTGCAGCTAGGGGCAGTGGTTAATGTGGCCAAGTTGTCTCGGTCGGGCAATACCGACGGATACCGGGTTGTGCGCCCCGACTTGCAAAAGACCACTGCAGACGCGCAGGGATGGACGCTTCTAAAGCCCGTCGATGGGTTCAAACCCATGGGTTGCTACCAGCGCCCTGCAGTAGTGCCACAGCAGGGTAGTCAGGGTAATACTCAAAACACGATGCAGTGGGTGTTCTCTGACGGCGTAGCGACCGTGTCGCTGTTTGTCGAGGCCTTCGATGGTGGTCGGCATGTACGTGAAGGTGCCACCGTAATGGGGGGCGCTACACACACGCTTACGCGGCGTATCGACCATTGGTGGGTTACTGTAGTTGGTGAAGCGCCTCTTGCTACGTTAAGCGCATTTTCTTTGGCGTTAGAACGAAAAAAATAGGGTTTCTCGGGAACACGGACAGTACTGCGCGCTCTATGCCAGTACTGTTTTTTAATTGGAAGTTATCTGATGACGATGTATATACACAAGACTTTGCGCGCTTTCTTGGTCGCGTTGACCCTCTCTGCCGGTGCCTTTGTGGTCACTGCACCGTTGCAAACTGCCATGGCCCAAGCCCGCGGTTTGCCGGACTTTACTGACCTGGTGGATCAGGTGGGGCCATCGGTGGTGAACATTCGCACGATGGAGAAAGTCACTGCTCGATCGCCTCAAGGCGGCCCGGGCGACGAAGACATGATGGAGTTTTTCAGACGGTTTGGCATACCCATGCCAAACGTGCCGGGAAACCCTAGGCAAGTCCCGCGGCAGAATAAACCGCAGCAGGAAGAAGAACAACCGCGCGGCGTGGGCTCTGGCTTCATCCTTTCTGCGGATGGTTTCATCATGACAAATGCCCATGTCGTCGACGGGGCAGACGAAGTTCTCGTCACGTTGACAGACAAACGCGAGTTCAAGGCCAAGATCATTGGTACTGACAAACGAACGGACGTTGCCGTTGTGAAAATCGAGGCCACCGGCTTACCGGCGGTCAAGGTCGGTGATGTCAGCCGTTTGCGCGTTGGTGAGTGGGTCATGGCGATCGGCTCACCATTTGGCCTGGAAAACACGGTGACGGCAGGCATAGTAAGTGCCAAGCAGCGCGAGACGGGTGAACTCCTTCCCTTCATTCAAACTGACGTAGCGATCAACCCCGGCAATTCAGGCGGCCCGTTAATCAATATGCGCGGCGAAGTGGTCGGTATCAACAGCCAGATCTACTCCCGTTCGGGGGGGTTTATGGGGATCTCTTTTGCTATTCCCATGGATGAGGCAGTTCGTGTCAGCGACCAACTGCGTAGTACGGGTCGCGTTACCCGCGGCAGGATTGGCGTACAGATTGAGCCGATTAGTAAAGAAGTCGCCGAGTCCTTAGGTCTGGGCAAGTCTTTGGGCGTCGTGGTGCGCGGTGTTGAAGCCGGTGCGCCTGCCGAAAAGGCTGGCATAGAAGCAGGCGACATCATCACGCGCTTTGATGGAAAGACGATTGAGAAGTCCAGTGATCTACCTAGGATGGTGGGTGCAACCAAGCCGGGGACGAAGAGCACGATTACGGTGTTTCGCCGCGGCACCACCAAAGACTTGAGCGTTACCATTGCAGAAGTGGAAGCCGACAAGTCAGCCGTCAAAACCCCATCACGCGAAGAGAAGCCCAAAGCTTCAGCCGCGGGTCAGGTAGTTGGTCTTGCAGTAAGCGAACTCACGGAAGCGCAAAGAAAAGAGTTCAAAGTCAAAGGTGGAGTTAGGGTTGAAAGCGCAGTAGATGCCGCAGCCCGTGCGGGATTGCGTGAAGGGGACGTCATCCTTGCCTTGGCAAACGCCGACGTTGCATCCGTGAAAGAGTTTGAGGCGGCATTGGCGAAACATGACAAAACCAAACCTTTGCCCGTGTTGGTGCGACGTGGGGAACTGGCACAGTTCCTGATCATCAAGCCCGCGCGTTGAGACACTCGGCCACCAAACAACCTTTAATTCCAGTGGGTCTTTGACGGGATTTGGTGGCTGAACCATAGATTTTTTATATCGAACAACTCTTGGCACGGTTTGTTTGTATCTACTAACTTTCTTGACCAGTCAGGAAATTGGTTAGAATATAAGCCTCGCATTGCACGTTTTGGGTATATGGATTCATAAAAATCCATCATATGGGATGACTAGAAGTCCCCCACAGCTGATCCACAGATCACCCACACGTTGTACAGAATCTATCCCTTTGAATTGTTGATAAGCTGTGTATAAAATAACTGTTGTTGAGTTGCAACGACATCCAAGTGGTGTTTTTGGGGCTTTGCTTTCAGGGCTTTTTGCCTACAATGAAGGTCCAACCTTCGCAGTTGCCAATGATTGTTGGTTTCAGGGCGCGTCACTATCCGACGCGCCCTTTTTTCTTGCGCGTCCTTTTAATTCAACCACTTAAGCGTTTTCGTTGATGAATCACATCAGAAATTTTTCGATCATTGCGCACATTGATCACGGCAAATCCACACTCGCAGATCGCTTGATCCAGCGTTGCGGCGGGCTCGAAGCACGTGAGATGGAAGCGCAAGTTCTTGACTCGATGGATATCGAAAAAGAGCGTGGGATAACCATCAAGGCGCAGACCGCAGCGCTGCAATATAAAGCCAAAGACGGACAGGTTTACAACCTCAATCTGATCGACACACCGGGGCATGTCGACTTCTCTTACGAAGTGAGTCGTTCGCTGTCTGCATGTGAAGGCGCACTGTTGGTAGTGGACGCCTCACAAGGTGTTGAAGCGCAGACGGTGGCCAATTGCTATACGGCGCTTGAACTGGGTGTTGAGGTATTGCCGGTACTCAACAAGATTGACCTCCCCAACGCAGACCCGGACAACGCACGCAGTGAAATTGAAGATGTCATCGGCATCGATGCTTCTGATGCGATTGAGTGTTCGGCCAAAACTGGTTTGGGCATTGACGACATTCTGGAGTTGGTTGTTGCCAAGGTGCCTGCCCCTAAAGGCAACCCGAATGCCGCTTTGCGCGCGATGATCATTGACAGCTGGTTTGATCCGTATGTGGGCGTGGTGATGTTGGTGCGCGTGGTAGACGGTCGATTGGGCAAGGGTGAGCGGATCAAGATGATGGCGTCGGGCGCCATGTACAACGCCGACAACGTGGGTGTTTTCACACCCGCCAATCAGCCCCGCCAATCGCTGGAAGCGGGTGAGGTGGGTTACATCATTGCGGGTATCAAAGAACTGCAGGCCGCCAAAGTGGGCGACACCGTGACTTTGATCAAACAGGGTTCCGGTGGTGCAGCCGCGACTGCGACCGAGGCGTTGCCAGGGTTCAAGGAAATCCAGCCCCAGGTGTTTGCCGGTTTGTACCCCACCGAAGCCAGTGAATACGATTCGCTGCGTGACGCGTTAGAAAAGCTCAAGCTCAATGACGCCTCCCTGCATTACGAACCGGAAGTGTCGCAAGCGCTGGGCTTTGGATTCCGCTGTGGTTTCCTAGGCTTATTGCACATGGAAATTGTGCAGGAGCGTCTGGAGCGCGAGTTTGACCAGGACCTGATCACGACCGCACCCAGCGTGGTCTACCAGGTCATGAAGAACGACGGTGAAGTCATCATGGTGGAGAACCCGTCCAAGATGCCTGACGTGGGCAAGACGGCCGAGATCCGCGAACCCATCGTCACCATGCACCTGTATATGCCGCAGGAATATGTGGGCGTGGTCATGACCCTTGCCAATCAGAAGCGCGGCGTGCAGATGAATATGGCCTACAAGGGCCGCCAAGTCGTGCTGACCTATGAAATGCCGTTGGCTGAAATCGTGCTCGACTTCTTTGACAAGCTCAAGAGCGTAAGTCGGGGCTATGCCTCCATGGACTACGAGTTCAAGGAATACCGCGCCGCTGACGTTGTCAAGGTCGATATTTTGCTCAACAGCGAAAAGGTTGACGCGCTGTCCATCATGTTGCACCGCGCCCAGAGCCAGTACCGCGGCCGAGCCGTGGTTGCCAAAATGCGCGAAATCATTTCCCGCCAGATGTACGACGTCGCCATCCAGGCTGCCATCGGGGCCAACATCATTGCCCGTGAGACAATTAAAGCCCTTCGCAAAAACGTGCTCGCCAAGTGTTACGGCGGCGATATTTCACGCAAGAAAAAGCTCTTGGAAAAACAAAAAGCAGGTAAGAAACGTATGAAACAAGTTGGATCCGTGGAGGTGCCGCAAGAGGCCTTCCTCGCCATTTTGCAGGTGGAAGATTGAGCGCCGCCGGGCCGTCCCAAGGCGCGAGGGCCCCCTGGGGGGGCAGCGCAGTACGCGTAGCGACAAGCGTGGGGGGAACTATCTGATGCAGGCGATTACCTCGGCCGTTCTTGCGGCGTTTGTTTTGTACGCCGGTTCCTGGTATTTGGGTTACGTAGAAGGCAATTTTGCGCTACTGCTGTTTATGGCGACCGTGGTAACGGGTGTCTACTGGCTGGCTGAACGCTTTTACTTTTTGCCGCAACGGCAGAACGCTGCCGCCGTGCTGGAGGCATCCGATGCCAAGCGGCGTGATGATCTGGGCAAGATGGGTATCCAACAGGTCGATGGCGATTTTGCAGAGGCCAAGAACCGACTGCTGATGCAACCCTGGTGGTTGGATTGGACCGCCGGTTTGTTCCCAGTCATCATTGCTGTGTTTTTCCTGCGTTCCTTTCTGGTGGAGCCTTTCAAGATTCCATCGGGCTCCATGATTCCAACGCTGCTGGTCGGCGACTTGATCTTGGTAAATAAATTCACCTACGGGCTGCGGATACCGGTACTCAATACCAAAATTACCGAAGGCACGCCGCCCAAGCGCGGCGACGTCATGGTTTTTCGCTACCCGCCCAAGCCCAGTCTGGATTACATCAAACGTGTGGTCGGCCTTCCAGGTGACACGGTGGCGTACATTAACAAGCGTTTAACGGTCAATGGGCAGGTCGTGCCCACCTCTAGCGTGCCCGAATTTTTTGAGGAAGACGTCATGCGTTACTTCAAGCAATTTGAAGAAGCGCTGGGGGACAAGAAGCACAGGGTGCTCAATGACGACGAGCGACCGGCCTTCGTGCCAGGCGTAGAAAATTTCCCAGGTCGCGATGCCTGCCTTTACTCTGTTGAGGGTGTGAGGTGCAAGGTGCCCGAGGGGCACTACTTCATGATGGGTGACAATCGCGACAATTCGCTGGATTCACGTTATTGGGGTTTTGTGCCGGAGAAAAACATCGTTGGCAAAGCATTTTTTGTCTGGATGAATTTCAGCAATCCTAAACGTATCGGTTCGTTTGATTGAAAGGAAAGTAGATATGAGAGTGCAAAGAAAGTCCAAGCAACGCGGAATTACTTTTTTCGGATTAGTTTTTGTCGGCGTCGTGTTGGCAGTGACGGGTGTAGTTGGCGCCCAAGTTTTTCCTACCATTGTAGAGTTGCAGGCTATCAAAAAAGCGGTCAAAAAAGCTGCAACGGAAGGTAATTCAGTTGTGGAAGTTCGGAACGTTTTTCAGCGCGCCCAAGATATTGATGACATCAAGTCAGTGAATGCAAAAGACTTAGAAATCACCAAAGAAGGTGACAAGATTGTCGTGAGCTTCAGTTATGAACGCGAAATTCACCTGACTGGACCTGCCTGGCTGACGCTCAAATATTCCGGTAACTCTAAGTAGCGTGGCATCTGGTTTACTGGAGTTGCAGCGTCGGCTGCAACACGAATTTTCTAATGCTGCGCTGCTAACCCAAGCGCTGACCCATCGCAGCTTTTCATCGGACCATTACGAGCGCCTGGAATTTCTGGGCGATTCGGTCCTCAATCTGGCCGTCTCGGATCTTTTGTATACCCGCCTGGGTAATCTGCCCGAGGGTGATTTGTCCCGCGTGCGGGCCAATCTGGTCAAGCAGGAAACCCTGCACCAGTTGGCCGTGGGCTTGGGATTGCCCGCCGTGATGCGTCTGGGCGAAGGCGAAGTGCGATCCGGAGGGCAAAAGCGTCCGTCTATCTTGGCTGACACGATGGAGGCCATCATTGGTGCGGTCTATCTAGACGGTGGGTTTGCTGCTGCGCAAGCGCTGGTGCAACGGCTCTTCAAGGACGTTGAGATCAATCCTGGCATGGAGGCGATTGGCAAAGATGCCAAAACCGAGTTGCAAGAGTGGCTGCAGGGTCGCAAAATGAAGCTCCCGCTGTACAAGGTGGTCGCCACCCTCGGGGCGGCGCACCAACAGAGCTTCGATGTGGAGTGCGAGATTCCCGAATTGCGCTTGGCCGAACGGGGCATAGGCGGTTCGCGTCGATCCGGAGAACAGGCCGCAGCTGCCGCGATGCTGCTAACCATCAAGGCAAGAACTAAACCATGACCCCCAAAAAGACAAATACTATAAAAACCATAGCAACTCCGTCAGATTCTGTGGGGGCTAGCGATGAAAACGGCGTACAGACCGATCTGGACAGCATGCTGGAAGGGCTTCTCAAAAGCACACCCAAGCTGGCGCAACCCGGTGCCGCGGCCAGCGGCGGACAGCGCTGCGGCCTGGTCGCGATCGTTGGTAAACCCAATGTGGGCAAATCGACGTTGCTGAACGCCCTGGTGGGACAAAAGATCAGCATCACCTCACGCAAAGCGCAGACCACACGCCACCGCATCACTGGCATGCACACGCGTGGCGCCACGCAGTTTGTATTTGTCGATACGCCCGGCTTTCAGACCCTGCACGCCAACGCGCTGAACAAGTCGTT
Organism: Rhodoferax sp.; assembly: GCA_046598245.1. Taxonomy (GTDB): domain Bacteria; phylum Pseudomonadota; class Gammaproteobacteria; order Burkholderiales; family Burkholderiaceae_C; genus Allorhodoferax. The sequence continues at coordinate 3,972 of JBKJJC010000120.1, read as the reverse complement.
GAACAAAACCGTGCAGGGCGCCGTGGCCGATGTGGACCTGATTTTGTTTGTGGTTGAGGCGGGCAGCTTTACACCAGCCGATGCCCGTGTGCTGGCCTTGCTGGGCAAGGACATTCCTACGCTCCTTATCGCCAACAAGTTCGACAACATCCACCGTAGGGGTGACATTGCACCTTGGCTCCAGACCATGCAGGGCAAGCACAGTTTTTCGGAATTTATCCCGATGTCGGCCAACAACGCCAAAGACGTCGAGCGCTTGTTAGGTGTTTGTGAGAAATACCTGCCCGAGCAAGCGTGGTGGTATGCCGAAGACGAGCTGACCGACCGGAGCGAGAAATTTTTGGCCAGCGAACTGGTGCGTGAAAAGCTGTTCCGCCTAACCGGTGACGAGCTTCCCTACACGTCTACCGTCGTTATCGATAAGTTTGAAGAAGAACCACCGCAGCGCAAGGGCCAGAAGCGCCTGCTGCGCATTGCCGCCACTATCGTCGTCGAGCGTGATACGCACAAGGCCATGGTGATTGGCGACAAGGGTGAGCGTATCAAACGCATCGGCATGGAAACCCGCGTCGAGCTGGAGAAGCTGGCCGATGCCAAGGTCTTCATCGAGTTGTGGGTCAAAGTGCGCTCCGGCTGGGCGGATGACGAAGCCCGCGTCCGCTCTTTCGGCTATGAGTAGAACCCCCACGCTCCGCCGCTGCGCGGGTCGCTGCCCCCCGGGGGGGCGCGTTTTGGCAAAACCCCAAGTCCAGCCTTGGGGCGGCCCGGCGGCGAAACCACTCGCTTGCAGTGGCTGCTAAACGCATAGCTGACGAGCCTGCGTATGTGCTGCACCGCTACGACTGGAGCGAGTCCAGTCTGATTCTGGAAGTTTTTACCCGGCATTACGGCCGCATCGCTTTGGTGGCCAAGGGGGCCAAGCGCCCCAGCTCTAGTTTTCGCCCCGTGCTGTTGCCTTTGCAGATGTTGCATGTGGCCTTTGGGGGTGATGCCGAGATCCGCTCCCTCAAGAGTGCGGAGTGGCAGGGCGGCCATGTCATGCCCACTGGCGATGCCTTGTTGTCGGGTTATTACCTCAACGAACTGCTGCTGACGCTGTTGGCGCGTGACGACCCGCACCCCGGATTGTTTGATGTGTATGCCAATGTCGTGCGTGTGCTGGCCAGTGAACATGGCGAGGCCTTGCAAGCCGCACTGCGCACTTACGAGTTGCTGCTGTTGCGTGAAATCGGCCTGTTGCCGCAGTTGAATGCCCAGACCATGACACTGGGCGGGCTGGATGCAGATACCCGCTACTGCCTAGTCCCCGAAGGTGGACTGCGCCAGGCCCATGCCGATGACCGCGCCAGCCTCAGCGGCGCGCAATGGACCGCTCTGCAGGCGGCGCTGCAAGACGGAGCGCCGTTTACCACCACGCTGCGCGCCTGCTCCGAAGTCACCACCGAATTGAAACCCCAACTGCGGACCCTGCTGCACTACCATTGCGGTGTCAAAACCCTGCGCACCCGCCAGATGATGGTGGACATCCAATCTCTCTAAGAACATGGCCTCCACGCTTGTCACTTCACGTACTGCGCTGCCCCCCAAGGGGGTGCGTTGTGCCTTGGGGCCGCCCGGTGGCAAAACAATATGACTCCCACATCCAAGATCAATCTCTCGGTCAACCTCAACAAGGTGGCCCATCTGCGCAATACCCGCCACCTGGGCATACCCAGTGTGACGAAGGCGGCTACGTTATGCCTGCAGGCGGGGGCGGCGGGCATCACCGTGCACCCGCGACCGGACGCACGCCATATCCGTGCCGACGATGTGCGCGATCTGGCTGCGTTGTTACAAGACTGGCCAGACCGTGAATACAACGTCGAGGGCAACCCCTTCCACAACCTGATGGACCGCGTGGCCGATCTGGTGGCGCGCAAGCTGCCGGTGCACCAGGTCACCTTTGTGCCCGACTCTGAAGGCCAGTTCACCAGCGACCATGGTTGGAGTTTTCCGCAGGACGCCGCGCGCCTCAAGCCGCTGATCGACCAGGCTCACGCGCTGGGCGTACGCGTCAGCCTGTTCATGGATGCCGATGCTTCCGCCATGCCCGCCGCCAAGGCAGTCGGCGCCGACCGTATCGAGTTGTACACCGAACCCTATGCCGCAGCATGGGGCGCCGTGGACCAGGATGTGCAGTTGCAACGCTTCGCCCAAGCGGCGCAGGCGGCGCTGGACGCGGGGCTGGGCGTCAATGCCGGGCACGACCTGAACCGTGACAACCTGGCCGCGTTTGCGCGCGCAGTGCCCGGTCTGGACGAGGTGTCCATCGGCCACGCGCTGATCGCGGACGCGCTGGAGCTGGGTTATATGGCCACCGTCAAAGCCTATCTGGAGTGTTTAACCACATGAGCGCCGCTTCGCCGTCCCAAGGCGTGAACGCCCCCTTGGGGGGGAGCGACCCGCGCCAGCGGTGGAGCGTGGGGGCAAATCCAGCATGATCTACGGCATTGGCACCGATATCTGCGACGTGCGCCGCATCAAGGCCAGCTTGGACAAACACGGCGACCGGTTTGCAGCCAAGATTCTGAGTGAAGGTGAGTTCGCCACCTGGAAGGCCCGCAGCGCCCGCTGGCCGGAGCGTGGTATTCGTTACCTGGCGACACGTTTCTCCGCCAAGGAGGCTTTCAGCAAGGCCATTGGCCTAGGGATGCGCATGCCCATGACCTGGCGGCTGTGTGAAGTGGCCAAGCTGCCCAGCGGCGCACCGACCATCGTGCTGCATGGCGCGCTGAAGGAGTGGTTCGAGGCCAAAAACCTCAGCGCCCATGTCAGCGTGACCGACGAGACTGACTACGCGGCCAGTTTCTGCGTGGTCGAGTTGAGGGACAAGGCCTAGAAGGCTGGGGGGCAGGGTGGTCTGCGCAGGTAAAGGAGGAGCCCGTGCAACGGGCGGGGGACACGGAGCAGACCGCCCTGCCTCCCAGCCGCCTACCCCTTGCGTGTAATCCGCGCGCCCAGGCTGAGCAGCTTTTCCTCGACACGTTCATAACCGCGCTCGATCATGTTGGCGTTTTGCACCGTCGACTTGCCGGTGGCGCACAGCGCGGCGCCCAGCAAGGCCATGCCAGCGCGGATGTCGGGTGAAGTCATCGTGGTGGCGCGCAGTTTGGAGCGGCCGCTGATCACTACCCTGTGCGGATCACACACGATCGCATTGGCACCCATGCCAATCAGGCGGTCGACAAAATACAAACGCGACTCGAACATTTTTTCGAAAAACAGCACATTGCCTTCCACTTGCGTAGCCAGCGTAATCATGCAGCTCATCTGGTCGCTGGCGAATTGCGGCCACGGGCCATCGCCAATCACCGGCATGGTGCCGTCGTTGTCACGGGTGATGCGCAACTCCTGGTTGCCGGGCAACCAGATGTGGTCTTTGTACAGCTCGATCTTGACGCCCAGTGTCTCAAAGACCCGGTGGCACATCCAGTAGGCATGCAGGTCGGTGCCTTCGACCTTGATTTCACCGCCGGTCGCGGCTGCCAGCGCCAAGTAAGACGCCGCCTCGATGTGGTCGTGACAGACCGGGTGCGTCGTGCCGTGCAGCGATGTAACACCTTCGATGGTGAGAAGGTTGGTGCCCATGCCACTGATCTTGGCGCCCATGGCATTGAGCATCACCGCCAGGTCTTGCACGTGCGGCTCGCAAGCGGCATTGCGGATCAGTGTGAGGCCTTCGCTGACGGCGGCGGCCATCATGATGTGCTCGGTACCGGTGACCGATGGCTCGTCAAAAAATATATCGGCACCAGCCAGGCGGCTCGGTACGTTGAAGGTGTAACTACCATTGGACTCTACCGTGGCACCCAGCTTTTGAAGGCCATAAAAATGGGTGTCCAGTCGTCGGCGGCCAATCACATCGCCACCCGGCGGGTAAAGCTTGGCCTTGCCAGTACGGTGCAGCAGCGGCGCCACACACAGGATGGAGGT
>JBKJJC010000062.1:0-3126 GCA_046598245.1 Rhodoferax sp. | reverse complement strand
ATTGCCGTGGTGGTAGTCAATATCCAGCACCGCCACCTTGGCCATGCCCGCATCGCGCAGGTGCTGGGCGGCCAACGCGGCGTTGTTCAGGAAGCAGTAGCCGCCAAAAAAGTCAGCACCCGCATGGTGACCAGGCGGGCGGCTGAGCGCAAAGGCAGCGCGGTCACCCTGTACCAGTTGCTGGGCCGCACTCAGCGCGCAGTGGGCACCGGCGCGGGCCGCTACCCAAGTGCCGCTGGTGAACGGTGTGCCGGCATCAAACGAATACAAGCCCATCTTGGCGGAAAAGTTGTCGGGCTCTATGTCCGTGCGAAAGCTGCGCGTGGGCCAGACCGAAGGCAGTATGTCTTTGTCGGCATTGGTAGGGTCCAACGCCACCCACTGGTCCCAGGCGGTCGCCAGAAATTTGAGGTAGCGCGGGCTGTGGATGCTTTCAAGCACCGCATCGTCAAACACTTGCGGGTGCTGCACCGTGCCCAGCTTGCGGCGCTGCAGCTCGGCCAACACATGGTCGGCGCGGGCCGGCACTTCATAACATGGCACCAGCGCGCCACGGAACATTTCGAACTTGCCCTGGTGTTGGGCGTGGAGGTGGTTGTAGAAGGTTTTCATCACCGATGGTGTTGTCAGGGCTGTTGGCGCATCAAACCCAGCTTTTCTACCAGCGCTTTTTCTTTGGCAAACGTCTCTTGCGCAAACTTAAGGTAGCTGGTGGAGCTCATGTACATCGGCACCATGTCGTAGCGGGCCAGTGCGGTCACATAACTCTCTTGCTCCATGGCCTGTTTGAAGGCATCGTGCAGGCGTTTGATGACGGCAGGCGGTGTGCCCTTGGGTGCACCAATGCCAAAGGGCGAGTTCTGTACCAGGCCCAGCCCCAGCTCTTTGAGCGTGGGCGCATCGGGGAACTTGGGCAGCCGCTCGGCGCCCCAGGTGTTGAGCACCCGCAGCTTGCCAGCCGCCACCTGCGGTGCGAACCCTGTGGAATCGGCCGCGGCCATGACCTGGCCGCCCAGAATGGCCTGCATCAGGTCGGCACTGCCCTTGTACGGCACGTGCAGCAGCTCCAGCCCCAGCTTCTGCGCGATCAGCTCCATGGTCAGGTGCGGGCTGGTCAGCGTGCCAGTGGAGCCGTAAGACAACATGCCAGGGTTGGCTTTGGCCCAGGCGACAAAATGGGTCCAGGTACGCAGTGCCGAATCGGCAGGCACCACCAGGCCAAAGGCATACCCGGTGACGTTGAGCACATAACTGATGTCTTTGATCGGGTCCCAAGTGATTTTGGTGGTGTAGGGCAGGCGGAACACACCCAGCGGAATCTGCGCCAGCGTGTAGCCATCGGGCTGCGCTATTTGCAACTGCTGTGCGGGCAAGGTACCGCCAGCGCCGGGTTTGTTTTCTATGACGACGGACTGGCCCAGGATTTTGCTGGCACCCTCGGCCAGCACACGCATGGACACATCGGTAGGCCCGCCTGCCGGAAACGAAATCAGCAGCTTGATCGGTTTAGCCGGAAAAGCCGTTCCCTGCGCGCGCGCATCCAGCAGAGGCGCTGCCACCGCAGTAGCGGCTAGTTGTACGAGGTGTCGACGTTGCATGGCGTGCTCCAAAAGTAGGGATGGGTGAAGAGATTAAACCGGACTCCAGAACAGGCTGCCATGCGGTTAACCCGAAGGCCCATCGGGGCTCCATGCGTTTAGAGATCGGTGTACTTTGCCGCCGTGCCCCGCGCCGTGGCAACAGGATACTTTTGCGCATTGACCAGCATCTTTTGCTGCGCCGCCGCCATCAGGTCTATGCCCAGCTTGTCACACAGTTGCAGCAGGTAGAGGAATACATCGGCCGCCTCGGCAGCCACCTGGTCCTTCTTGTCAGGCGCCAATGTTTGGCTTTGTGCCTCGGTCAGCCACTGAAAGTGCTCCAGCAATTCCGCTGCCTCCACCGACAGTGCACTGGCCAGGTTCTTGGGGGTGTGGAACTGCTCCCAGTCGCGCGCGTGGGCAAAAGCACGCAGCGAATCCACCAGCGGCTGCAGCGGAGTGTTTTTAGATAAGATCATGCTCTAGCCCCCGTTGAATATAGCGAATGTGCTTCTATTTTGATAGCGGTCATCATGCCGCTAGCGTGCCAGCACCGCCGCCAGCGCCACACCCGTATGCGTGCCCCGCGTAACCACCGCTTCCGGAGTAGCAGCCGCCACCACTTGCCCGCCGGCGTTGCCGCCGTCTGGCCCCAGGTCAATGACCCAATCCGCCTCTGCAATCACATCCAGATCATGCTCGATGACGATGACGCTGTGGCCGGCGTTGACCAGGCGGTGCAGCACCTGGATCAGCTTCTCCACATCGGCCATGTGTAGACCCACGGTGGGCTCGTCCAGCACGTACAGCGTGTGCGGCGACTTGTTGCCGCGCTTGCCAATATCGTCGCGCACCTTGCTCAACTCGGTCACCAGCTTGATGCGTTGCGCCTCGCCGCCGCTGAGTGTGGGTGAGGGCTGGCCCAGCGTCAGGTAGCCCAGGCCAACGTCTTTGAGCAGTTGCAGCGGGTGGGCAATGACGGGCATGGCGGCGAAGAACTCCACCGCTTCGTCCACTTCCATTTGCAGCACATCGCCGATGTTTTTACCGCGCCAGGTGACGGCTTGCGTCTCGGGGTTAAAGCGTGCGCCTCTACAGGTTTCGCACAAGACCTTTACATCCGGCAAGAAGCTCATACCAATGGTGCGTATGCCCTGCCCTTCACAGCCGGGGCAGCGGCCTTCGCCGGTGTTGAAGCTGAAGCGGTTGGCCGCGTAGCCACGGGCTTTGGCTTCGAGCGTGTCGGCAAAGAGTTTGCGGATGGTGTCCCAGAAGCCGATATAGGTGGCGGGGCAACTGCGGGGGGTTTTGCCGATCGGGGTTTGGTCTACTTCGAGCACGCGGTCTAGGGTCTCGAAGCCGGTCACGCCGGTGCAGCCGCTCCACTGGATTTTTTCGCCTGCGTCCAGTGCGTCTCTTCCGGCCTTGGTGCTGCGTTTTTGTACTGCTACTTGGACGTTGGTTAGAAGAACGTCACGTGCCAAGGTTGACTTGCCGGAGCCGGATACGCCGGTGACGGCTACCAGGCGCTTCAAGGGAATGTTGG
>JBKJJC010000040.1:0-71983 GCA_046598245.1 Rhodoferax sp. | reverse complement strand
CACGTGGATTTGCCGCAGCCGGATGGGCCGCTGAGCAGCAACACCGCGCCTTGGGCCACGTCCACGTCGGGGAACGCGATTGCGTTGCCGCCCGGATAGGCATAGCGCAGAGCCTGCGTGTGGATCATGCGGCAGCGCCCGGTGCCGTTGGTCGGTCGGCAGTTGTGCTGGTGCTGGCGCAATCCAGGCACACGCCATGCACGGCTAAATCGATGTGCAGCCCTTGGTAGCCTAGCGCCTGCAAGGCGTCCAGCGCGGTTTGCGCGGCGCGCTCCAGATCGTCTGAATTGGCCTTCAGCGCGCCGCTCAAGGGGCTGTCGCGGTGGCAGCTTTGACATTCAAAGTGGGGAATGGCGTGCACGCTGGCCGGCATGGCCTGGTAGCGGCGCACCCGCTGGTTGTCCACACGGCACAGCAGCAGGCCCACTTGGGTCAGCCGGTCAATCAGCCGGTACAGGGTGACGCGGTCCAGTGCGGCCGTTTGGTCACTGGCCAGCGCCGCTTGCAACTGCGCGTGGGTGTAGCTGGTGTCGGGGTGGGCCAGCAACCAGCCCAGCACCAAGCGCGCGGCCTCGGTACGCCGCAAGCCGTGGGCGGACAGCAAGACGTCGATGGGGTCAGCCGGTGTCTTGGATGTAGTTTTAGGTGCCATGGTGGTGAGAGGGTGGGTAACGTAACCGAGTGGCGTCGAAATCTATCGCCATTGAGTTGCATTATCGCTGCAACGCGGGTCTATCTCTATTCCGACTGGTTTAAGCCGCCAGTGCAGCCAGCCACGGGGCCGCTCGCACCACGTTCACGCCATTGCGCAGCTCTGCATTGCGCAGGTGTCGCACCAGTTGCACTGCTTGGGCTTCGGGCCACAGGGGTGTGAATCTGGCAAACGCTTTGTGTGGCGCGTTGTCGGCCCACTTGCATTCAATCAGGTGGGTGAGCACCTTGCCGCGTGAGAGTGCGAAGTCGATTTCTGCGCCGTCCTTGGTGCGCACATAGTGCAAGCCTACGGGTGCGGCCTCAGAGTCCTGCAAAAACTCCACGTGTTTGAGCAGCATAGTGGCCACGGCATTTTCAAAGCGCAGGCCCTGCAGGGCGTTGTCTTCAACGCCGTTCACCATGCCGGTGTCATAGAAATACACCTTGGGCGACTGCAACAAGGAACGGGCGATGTTGTGGTGCCACGGCTGAACAGTGAACACGATGTAGAGGGCCTGCAAGATGTCGATGAAACGTTTGACGGTGGGCTGCGACAAACCCAGGTCCCGCCCGATGGAGGCCAGCGACAGGGGTGAACCGACGCGCTCGCGCAGCAACTCCAGCAGCACCCGCATACCGCCTACCTCTTGAATGCGCGAGAACTCCAGCACGTCTTCGCGCACCAAACCATCGGCGTATTGGGCCCGCCAGCGCTGGGCGTTTTTGTCGCCCGCCGGAGTTGCCGCAAACAGACAGGGCTCTGGAAAACCACCCCTGTTGAGCAAGTGGGTGAGCGCCGCGTCGGGCGTTGGCGCTTGGCCTGCTGCCGCCTGGGGGCTGTGTTCACACCACTCTTTTACCGAGATGGGGTGCAGTCGCCAGGCCAGAAAGCGCCCGGCCAGGGAATCGCCACTCTGCCGAAAGGTGTCCATGCGGGCGCTGCCGGTCACCAGCTGTTGCTGCAGTGCGGGCCGACCGTCAATCACACCCTTGAGCCAGGGCTTCCAGCCCGTTTTCTTGTGCAGCTCGTCCAGCACCAACAGCCGCGCATCGGGCATCCAGCTTTGCCGTTCTATGACCGCGCGGTCTGCCGCTACGTCGTAGTTGAGGTACTGCGATGGCGTCACCGCCGTCTGAAGCTGCTGGCTCAGGGTGGTTTTGCCCACCTGACGTGCACCGGTGAGAAACACCAGCTTGCGCTGCAAGTCGGCTGCAATCAGGTCATCCAGATACCGTTTCATGCGTCCAGTTTAACGAACTTATTAAAATAGTCGCGACTTTTTGAATATTTTAGTTAGTTTGGTCGCGTTAGCCAGGGGCATCACCGCGCGCCCGCAGGTGCTGTTGAACTTTGTAGAGAGAGGCGACATGTAGGGCCTGGGAGAACTGGCCGCTTTGAACAGATTCTTCCAGAGCAACGGGCGTCATGAACGACCATGAGATATCTTCGTTCTCGTCGAGCGATTGTTCAGCTGTGAGAGACAGTTTCTCTGCGAGGTAGATGTGCACGGAGTTGGTTTGGCGCGCTGGATTGGCAAACAGCTTGCCAACATACGACCAACGTTCTGCGGTGTGTCCGGTTTCTTCCAGCAATTCCCTGGCGGCTGCGGACTGGTGACTTTCTCCTGCGTCTACAGCACCGCCAGGAAGTTCAACGCACACGGCATCTGCGGCGTAGCGGTACTGGCGAACAGTAAGGACTTCGGCGTGGTCGTTCATTGCGAAGACGTGCACCCACTGGGGTGCAGGCCGGGCTTGAATTTGCAGGTAGTCGGCCCAAGCTGTGGCGTTAGAAAGGCCCTTCCATGACCGACTCCCTGCACATCGTCTGCCCGCACTGCCACACCACCAACCGCGTCAAGACTGCGGACCAGACCCAGGCGCCGGACTGCGGCGGCTGCCACAAGCCACTGTTTGTAGCGCACTCCACGGCGCTTGATGAGGCCGCGTTTGATCGCCACGTCACGCGCAACCAGATCCCGGTGTTGGTGGACTTTTGGGCTCCCTGGTGCGGCCCTTGCCGCCAGATGGCCCCGGCCTACGAGCAGGCGGCGGCGCAACTGGAACCGTTTGTGCGTGTGGCCAAGGTGGATACCGAGGCGGTGCAGAACCTGGGAGCACGTTTCAACATCCGCAGCATTCCTACGCTGGCACTGTTTGTCGGCGGGCGGGAGGTGGCGCGGCAAGCCGGGGCCATGGGTGCTGCCGATATCGTGCGCTGGACACGGGCGCACTTGTAGACACGCAAGCTCCGCTATTTGGTGGTGGTGCCCGATGTCACCTCGCCAAAGTCTTGGGCTCGGCCGCGCACCCGGGCTCTAGTCGCGCGGTAGCTCCCGAATCTCTACGGTTCCACCTGCTTCGTAGACAGGGTTGCCTGAAAGAAATGACTCTGCCTGTTCCAGGTTGGCGGCACGAAGACGGATGTAGCCAGACAAGCGCTCGCCGCGTGCTTCAGGCCGTCCGGTCTTGCGAAAGGCAAGGCCTTTACCAATCGCACTTCCCCCGTCAAAGAGCCCACTATTTTGGAGAAGTGTGAAGTGGTTTTCCCAAGCGACAGAATCGTTTGCAGCTACTGAATCCGTGGCATCGTCGTGCATCAGCAATATGTAGTCATTCATAACTCGATACTTCAAGAACCGACAAACAGCGCAGATTGCGCCACCTGGATTCTAGGCGCCAGGCTGGGTTCTCTTCCACCCCGATTGGGCCACAAGTTACAGCCCCACCGCCACGGCCTGGATGCGGGCCTGGCGGATGCTTTCACCGATTTCTGGGCCACTAGCCCCCGTGGATTGGGCTTGTGCTGCTACTACATTCGTAGCAACAGACTGCGCCAACTCCAAGGCCCGCTGCAGCCTGTTGGCCTGTAAGTAGGGCGTATCGGAGGGGCGCGCAGGTGCCTTGGCAATACATTCACAGGCCAGCAGAATGTCTGCCAGGCGAGCTGGTTTGCGAAAGGCGTCGCAGCGTTCCAGCAACAGCACCAGCGCGTCGGCGCTGAACCCTGCGCAGCCTTGGATGCTGCGCTGTTCACGTGCCACCACCTCCGCCAGTTCTTTGCACTCGACCGGTACGCGCAGGCGCGCGCTGACCGCTTCGGTTGGTGGCTTCAGCAGGGAATGCACCAGGCAGGCATAACGCACGGTCAGTGGCGCTTGGCGCTGCGCGGCCAGGTCTACGACCGGCATCACGCCGTCTGCGCTGGTGGTCAGCTCGGGCAACAGGCGCTCCAGCGCACCACATTCGCGCAGCACGGCGAACATGCGCGACGGCTTGCTCTCCATCAGGCCGCGCGACAACTCTTGCCACACCCGCTCGGCCACCAAGTGATCCACGTCGCCAGCGTGCACCATGTCGCGCAAAAGGGCCTGGGTCTCCGGCGCAACCGTGAAGTCGGTGAAACGCGCCGCAAAGCGCGCCAGCCGCAGGATACGCACCGGGTCTTCGCGGAAGGCGGGCGTCACATGGCGCAAGACCTTGTTGGTGATGTCCTGGCACCCACCATACGGGTCTACCAGGTGATCACTTATAGAAAATTGGCCTGTAGCCCCCGAGAAATATGATGGTACCGCTATAGAATTGATAGTAAGGTCGCGCCGCGCAAGATCTTCTTCCAGCGTCACGTCGGGTGCGGCATACACCGCAAAGCCGCGGTAGCCGGGGGCAGTGTTGCGCTCGGTGCGGGCCAGCGCGTACTCTTCCTTGGTCTGTGGGTGCAAGAACACCGGGAAGTCTTGCCCCACTTGCAGGTAGCCCTGGTCCAGCAGCATTTGGGGCGTGGCACCCACCACCACCCAGTCGCGGTCTTGGACCGGCAGGCCCATCAGTGCGTCGCGCACCGCACCGCCGACCAGGTAGGTTTTCATGGGCTACAGAGGCGGGGTTTCACCGCCGGGCCGCCCCAAGGTGTGGACTTGGGGTTTTGCCAAACGCGTCCCCCTCGGGGGGCAGCGACCCGCGCAGCGGTGGAGCGTGGGGGCGTAATCTATAAGGCTCTTCAAAATCCAGGAAGTCTTTCTCGGCTAACGCCTGGGTGATCCAGGCCTGCACACCGGGCAGGGTGCAGACGCGGTCTACATAGGCGGCAATGGCCGGTGGCACGGGCAGCGCATAGGTCTTGAGACGCATGCATACAGGTGCGAAGTAGGCATCGGCAACCGTGAAGCTGCCAAACAGCAGCGGGCGACCATGTTCGTTCAGCAATGCGCCCCACATGTCCACCAGGCGCTGCACGTCGGCGCGCACGGCGGGCTTGTCGCGCCAGATCAACGCGCCGGTGTCTGCCAGATTTGCCTCAATATTCATCGGGCAGTTGCTGCGCAGCGCAGTGAATCCGCTGTGCATTTCGGCGCAGATGCTGCGTGCGCGTGCGCGCGCGGCCTTGTCGGTGGGCCACAGTTGTTTGTCTGGAAACTGCTGGGCCACGTATTCGGCAATGGCCAATGTGTCCCACACGGTCAGGTCGCCATCGACCAGCAGCGGCACCTTGCCGGTGGGGCTGGCGCCTTGCAGGGTTTTTTTGAAGGTGGAATCGGCGTCAAAAGAGTCAAAGCGCACCATGACTTCTTCAAACGGTATGCCGGCCTGGGTCAGCAGCACCCAGGGGCGCATGGACCAGGAGGAGTAGTTTTTGTTGCCAATCAAGAGTTTCAGCATGGGGTGTGGCTCGCGTCAGTCAATGTGGGATTGCGATGGTACGGTGCAATGCTGCGGCCATTGATGAAGAAACGCGGCCGTATTGATGCTCAGGGCAGATCAAGCCCGGTGTCCACCGTGTTGGCGTCCTTGGGGCCGATCTTTCCCAGCCGCGCCTTCAGTGACTGGGGCTGGCCGGTGATCAGCGCGGCATAGCTGGTGGTATTGGCCAGTACTTTTTTGACATAGTCGCGGGTTTCGGTAAAAGGCACGTTCTCGGCCCAGATGGCGGCCTCTATCACCGGTGCGCCGGTTTGCCCACGCCAGCTGCGCGGACGCCCCGGGCCCGCGTTGTAGGCGGCTGCGGCCAAGGGCATAGAGCCGTCAAAGCTATCCAGCACCAGCTTCAGGTACCCGGTGCCGATGGCGATGTTGGTGTCGCGGTCGTTGATCTGGTGGGGCTGAAAGTTGGCCATGCCGATTTTTTTGGCGGTCCATTTTGCAGTGGCCGGCATCACCTGCATCAGGCCGGAGGCGCCTACATGGGACTTGGCGTCCATGATGAAGCGGCTTTCTTGGCGGATCAGGCCGTACACGTAAGCGGGGTCCAGACCGATCTGGTTGGAGCGCGCGATCACGGCCGCCTTGAAGGGCATGGGGAAGCGTTGTTCTGCGTCTACGGTTTGGCGGGTGCGCTCGCTGGTGTTGATACAACGGTCCCAGACCTCATGGCGGCAGGCCATGTCGGCTGCGGCCAACAAGGCGCGGTCGTCCAAACCACCGCGCACATGCAGGTTGGTGCTGTAGTTCCACTCGCGCACGCCATCGGCGCGCAAACCCATGTTGATGGCATACAGCGCACGGTTGAGCCCGGGGTTCAGGCGGGCGGCTTCTTTTTCCTCAGCCGTCAGGGGCAGCGGCCTGGCGGGTGTAGCGATGCGCAGGCCCAGTTCTTCTTGTGCCAACTGCTCGTAAAAACCGCGCGAGCTGGCAATACTTTCAAACAACTGTTGGGCTTGGGCGCGGGCACCTTCCGTTGGCGCCAGGCGCAACAGGGCACGGGCGCGCCAGTAGACCCAGGTCGGGTCGTTGCGCAATGCCTCGGGCATGGCGGTGATGGCGGTCAGCACCTGCTGCCAGCGGCCCTGGCGCAACGCTGCGCGCGCTTGCCATGCCATGTGGTCTTCGTGCATGGTGCTCGCCTGGCCGTTGGCAAAGTAATCGGACGCATCGTTAGACAGCTTTTGGGCCGCGCGTTTGCCGATCACGCCCCAAATCCAGCTGCGCTCTTCGTCCGTGAGCTGGGTTTTCCAGCGCAGCTTGTTGAGTTCGGTGGCGGCCTCGGCCGGGTCTTGGGTGGCAAGGCGGATCAGTGCCAGCGATACCAACTCCCGCGTCTTGGGCTGGAAGGCGGTGAGCTTGTCGTCGAGGTATTTGCCAGGGTTGGTGTAGATGGCGTTGAGTTTGGATACCGAGCCAGGGCTGACAATACCGACCGCCTGGCTGACCACCCGCAGGCGATCGTTTTCCATGCCCAGACGCGCACGCTGCCAGACCATGGCGGCCGTGGTGGTGCGGTCCTTGAGCAATTGCTCGGCGGCACTGGCACAGCCGTCGTCGGCTTCTTTCAGGCCCAGCCAGGCTTCTTTGACCTGCGCGGTGTTGTCTATGCCACTGCTCAGGTGTTCGGCCAGCAATGCGTAGCAGCGCACGGACTTGTCGTCGTTCATGCGGTACAGGGGGTATTCGCGGTTAAAGGCAACCCAGTCGCGGTTACGCCCCAGTTGCAGTAGCAATTCGGCGCGCAACCGGTCTTCCTGGTAGCTGCCACTGAAACGGCTAAAAAACTCTTGGATCTCGGTGGGGCCCGCTTCGTCTAGCCGGGCCGACAAATCCCAGTAGGCGGCCCAGGGCTCCAGCACATGGCCGCGCACCTGGGGCAACAGGGAAATCAAGCGCTTGCGGTCCCTGCTTTTGTAGGATTGCGCCATGTCCATCACAGCGCTGTCGGCGCGTGAGATGTCCCGGTTTTGGGCGTAGGCTGGGGAGAAAGTGGACACCGTAGTAGCCCCAAAAAGGGCTATCGATGTCAGAATGGCTGAAAACTGCATGTGGAGATTATGGACAACTCAGATGATTCGAAAGCGCAAGCCAAGAAAGCCCTGCGCAAACACCTGCTTGAACAACGCCTGAACCTGCCCGACCGGCAAGAGCAGGCCGATCTATTACAGCAGGTCCTGCGTATCTGGTTGATTGGTCGACCCGACACCGTGATCGGTGCCTATTGGCCCATCAAGGGCGAGTTTGACCCCCTGCCGGCTTTGCACCGCTGGAAGGAAGACGGCGAGCTGCTGGACGAGCCCCAGTTGCGCCGCATCGGCCTGCCCGTGGTCAACAAGGAACACAAGACCATGACCTTCCATGCCTGGTACCCCGGTTGCCCGATGGAAGAAGACGCCTATGGCATCCCCAAGCCCAAAGACACCGAGGTCATCACGCCTACGCTGCTGTTCGCACCCTGCGTGGGTTATGGGCCGGGTGGTTACCGCTTGGGCTATGGCGGCGGGTTTTACGACCGCATGATGGCGGCGCTAGATCCCAAGCCCTATACGGTTGGCCTGGGCTTTGGCGTGGGGTATGTGGACGACTTCGAGCCCGAGCCGCACGACCTGCCGCTGGACGCTATTCTCAATAACCATGGGGTGGTTTGGCCGGTTTGATTTGCAGGAATTCGTGCCGTTCGCCACACGTATCCGACGTTGACCCCATGCGTACGCGCGCTGCTTTGTTCGATCTCGATGGCACTCTTCATGAGAAGGGGGCGACGCTGCAGATCGTAGCTTCGAATTTGTGGTCAAAAGGTCGACTGGAGGAGTGCGGTGTTCTACCGCTTGAGTGGCGCTCGGTCTTCGTGGAGTTGAACGAGAGACGTATCGAAAAGGTGGAGGTGTTTGAGCGGCTGAGGTCGCGTTTCCGGTTGCCCCAATTGCTCACGGATTCACTCAGAAACGATTTTGACACCAACTTTGGCCAGCACGCCGTGGCTGCCGTCGGCGCCAGAGAGGTTCTGGAGAACTGCAAGAAGCGGGGTATTCTTGTCGGAATGGTGACGAACGGCCGTGATTTCTTCCAGCGCCGCAAGATCGACGGGATGGGGTTTTCCCCGCTATTTGATGCAATCGTTACGTCTGGCGCATTCGGCGTCAAGAAGCCCAATCCGGAGATATTCAAGGAGTGCCTGAGGCTCCTTGGTGCTTCGCCTTCTGAAGCGATCTTCATTGGTGATGACCTGAACGCCGACATCCGACCCGCGAGGGCTTTGGGGATGCGCACCGGATGGAGGTCTACCGAAGTTTCTGCTGACGCGGATATCAGTAGCGAAAGCCTGAAAGAAATTCATGACTTCCTGCTACGTGAAGACTAACTTCAACGGGGGCTACAGCCTATTTTTTAACCTTCTTCGGTGTCTTGGCAGGTTTAGATGCCTTTGCGGCCACCGCAGCCTCCAGCGCCAGGCGCGCCCACGGTGCCATGGCGTGAGCGGCATCCATGGCCTCTTCGGGGGCGCTGTAATAGTTCATGCCACGTGACACCGTTTCGCCGTCCTTGGTGGACGCGTAGGTGAAGCGTACGCAGCCAGCGGCCTCCCACTCGTGCCGGTTGTCTTCACTGGCCTTGAGCCAGAGTTTTTCGCCGCCGCCCAGGTCGGCAATGATGGCAATGGTCAAGCCATCGGTGCTGATGCCCCAGCCACCAAACATGCGTTTGGCAGTGCAGGGGCCAACCGTGCTGAGCAGTTCACAGCAGTACTGCGCAAATTCGGAGCGTGTGGTGCCAGCCATGGTGCGTATCTATAGTGCGGCGGACGATGCCTGATTGGTTGATGGTTGCGGACTTTGACCCGCCAGCGCGCGGGCGTCGTTTTCATAGTCCTGCAAGGTTTGTAGCAGGTGCGCGCGTTGGCTGCTGGAGCTGCTGTTGTGGACGGCTGCCGTCGCGGCACAGCTTTCCTGGGTCAAGCGGTCTACGTATTGGCGGTAGGCCGGGTCTGGCGCCTTGAGTGTGCGATCCAGCAAACCACGGATGTCTGCAATGGCTTGGGTGGACGACACCTTGCCCATGCGCAGGGTGTTGAGCACCTGCAACGCGTCCTTGTGGCGGCGCAACATTTCGCGGTAGTTTCGCTGTCCGTCGAAGCTGGAGGTTTGAACCTGGGCTTTCACAATGTTGATCTGCGCAGGCTCTAGGTTGCCGTACAGGGATTCCGCACGGCCTACGATCTGCTTTACACGGCGTTCAGAGCGTTCTGCCGGCGTGCCTTCCAGCCAATCCTCGCGCCATTTTTTGTTGCGTTTGTCGAACTGTTCCGACACTTGTTCGATCTGGGCTGCTTGCAGCGTTGGCGCGATGGCGGCGATGGCTGGGGCAACCCGCTCCAGCGTGACCTGGATGCGGGTTTGCACACTGGCTACAGTGGCGCAAACCTGCGCTGCTGATATCGGATTGGGGCCCATGCCTTGCAACTCCTTCAGGGTTTGGATCAGCAATGGCAACTCTTCTTTGCGGTGCCAGTCCTGCACGGCTTGCAGGTCGGCACGCAGGCGTAGGCTTTGCTCGCCATCAAAGTCAAAATAGCTGTCCAGCCACCAATAGGCGAGGGTGGGGGCCGTGTTGTAGCCCAGGCGCACGGCACCGCACCCGGCCAGTAGCATGGCCAACAGCAGCGCGCCGATAATGGCCGTCGCGCGTGTTGATGTACGCGCCATAAAAGGTTTTGAAAGGGACATGCTTTGGCTTCAGAATTTCAGGTTCAAGAAAACACCGTGTTGGATCAGCAGGCCATAGATGTGGTCATTATGGCGGCCGGTAAAGGCACGCGCATGAAGAGTCTTTTACCCAAGGTGCTGCACCCGTTGGCTGGGCGGGCGCTGTTGCACCATGTGCTGGACACGGTGCAAGCGCTACACGTGCGCCATGTAGCCATAGTGACCGGTCATGGTGCTATGGAAGTTGAAGCATCATGTTCAGCATACACGGGGGCTACAGCCCCATTTTCCTTAAGTTTTGTCCGCCAAGAGCCACAGTTGGGCACCGGGCACGCTGTGCAGCAGGCGGCGCCTGTGCTGGCCGATGATGGCGTCGTTCTGGTGCTCTCCGGTGACGTGCCGCTGACCCAACCGGCCACGCTGCTCCACCTGTTTAAGGCCAGTGCCGGTGCCCACCTGGCATTGCTAACACTGGAGATGGGCAACCCCACTGGCTATGGCCGCATCGTGCGTGGGGCCGACGGCGTGGTGCAGGCGATCGTGGAGCACAAAGATGCCACGCCTGCGCAGCAAGCGATTACCGAGATTTACAGCGGCATCATGGCCGTGCCGGCGGTGCAGCTCAAGCGCTGGCTGGCCAGCCTGGACAACCAGAATGCCCAGAGCGAGTATTACCTGACGGATATTGTGAAGTTTGCCGTGGCAGACGGTGTGCCTGTGGTGGCGCACAAGATTGACGATGCGGTGCAGGTTGCTGGCGTCAACAGCCCCGTGCAGCTTGCCCAACTGGAGCGGGCCTACCAACTGCAGCAGGCCCATCGTTTGATGGAAGAGGGCGTGCGCCTGGCCGACCCCGCGCGTATCGACGTGCGCGGCGACCTGCTCTGCGCGCATGGCGTCAGCATTGATGTGAACTGCGTCTTTATGGGGCAGGTTAATTTGGGCGAGAACGTGTCTATCGGCGCCAACTGCGTCATTGCCAACGCCATCATTGAAGCGGGCGCCGTTATCCATCCGTTCACCCACATTGATGGTGAAAAGCTGGGTGTGACAGTGGGCCCAGGTTCGCTGGTTGGCCCCTTTGCCCGACTGCGGCCAGGGGCCCGTCTAGGTGCTGAGGTGCACATTGGCAATTTTGTAGAGGTAAAAAACTCTACCCTGGCCCAAGGCGCCAAAGCCAATCACTTGGCCTACCTGGGCGACGCCACGGTGGGAGAGAGGGTCAACTTTGGTGCGGGCAGCATTACCGCCAATTACGATGGCGCCAACAAACACCAAACGACCATTGAGGCCGACGTGCATGTGGGCAGCAACTGTGTGCTGGTCGCTCCCATTACCTTGGGTGCCGGCGGCACAGTGGGCGGGGGCTCTACGCTGACCAAGGACACACCGGTGGGCGCGTTGAGTGTGGCGCGTGGCAAGCAGGTCAGCATTGCCAACTGGTCACGTCCGCAGAAAACACCTAAAGCTTGATACCAAGCAGGTTGAGGATGGCTGACACACCGGACCCCGACGCTCGTATCGCCGCATTGGAGGCCGAGCTGGCTGCGGTGCGTGCGGAGATGCAACACTTCAGCTACGCGGTTTCGCACGACCTGCGCGCACCGTTACGCCACATCCTGTCTTACGCGCAGTTGGTGCGCGAGGACGCAGGGCCACAGCTCACTGCCGAAGTGCAGGAGTTTTTAACCACCATCACCAACTCTGCGCGGCACATGGGGGTGTTGCTGGATGGCTTGGCTGCGCTGTCGCGTGTCGGGTCGGCACCGCTGGACGTCGGACCGGTGCCTTTGCAAGAACTGGTACAGGCCACTTGCCAAGAACTGTCTGCCCAATGCCCACAGCGCAGCGTGGAATGGCGCACTGCCAGTGATTTACCCGTGGTGCAGGCCGATGCCAAGCTGTTGCGACAGGCACTTATCCAAGTGTTGGGCAACGCCTTGAAGTTCAGCGCAACGCGTGAGCCTGCGGTGATTGAGGTCAATGCTCTTTCTGTGGGGAGTAGTGGCTTTGTAGTCTTGCAAGTAAGCGATAACGGTGTGGGTTACAACCCGGCACTGCAGGCCCAGTTGTTCCAGGTGTTTGGCCGTTTGCACAGCGCAAAACAATTTGACGGTATTGGCATGGGGCTGGTACTCACACGCAAAATGCTGGAGCGCTTTGGCGCAGAGGTGTCTATCCAGGGCGTGTTGGATGGTGGATGTAGCGTGCAGCTGCAGCTTAAACCCGCTGAGATGGTCGACTAGACCAGCGGCAACTCCGCCCCAAACTTGCTGCGCTTGATACTAAAAAACGCCTTGGTGTTGCGCACATTTGCATCGTTGGTGAACAGCCGCTGCGTTAGCGCCTGGTAGGCCGGCATATTGGCCGCGTGCACTACCAGCACAAAATCCGGCCCAGGGGAGACGCGGTAACACTGCTGCACCGCAGCCTCATCGGCCACTCGGCTTTCGAACTGTTCCAGAGCTTGGGCGTCTTGCCGGTCCAGCGTGATCTCCACAATGGCGGTCAGCCCAAACCCTATCGTGGCGGTCAGCTTTTCGGGGTTCAGGATGGCGATCTGCCGCTCGATTAGACCCGCCTCTCGCAGTCGCTTGACGCGGCGCAGGCAGGTTGGCGGCGACGTGTGGATGTGTTCAGCGAGCGCTTGGTTGCTCAAACTTGCGTCACGTTGCAGTTGCGCAAGCAGCTGTAAATCGATAGCGTCAACTTCTAATAATTTCATAATATTTAACAAATTGAAATTTAATTCCAATATTTTTACTGTGTGGAATTATCTTTCAAATTTTCAATAAATATGAGCAATAATTTTTTTTACACAGCACTACTATCTGCCATCTTCGGTTTTATAGGAATGCAAATATGTGTGGCATCGTCGGCGCGGTATCGACCCGCAACATTGTTCCGGTTTTGGTCCAAGGCCTGGAGCGTCTGGAATACCGGGGTTATGACTCTTGCGGCGTGGCCGTGTATGCGCACGATGCCGATCAATCCGGTTTGCGCCGGGCCCGGAGCACCTCTCGGGTGGCCGAACTCATTGCGCAGGTAGCGCCAGCGGCCGACCACCCTGGTCTGAGCGGCAGCCTGGGCATCGCCCACACCCGCTGGGCCACGCATGGTGCGCCCTCGGTCAGCAATGCCCATCCCCACTTCAGCCACGGCGCGGGTGCTGACGCACACCAGCGCCCCGGCCGCATTGCGCTGGTGCACAACGGCATCATCGAGAACCACGACGAACTTCGCGCCGCACTCAAAGCCAAGGGTTATGTGTTTGTCAGCCAGACCGATACCGAAGTCATCGCCCACCTGGTGGACAGCATTTACAACGGTGACCTGTTTGAAGCCGTGCAGGCGACGGTCAGCCAACTGCATGGCGCCTACGCCATCGCCGTGTTTTGCAAAGACGAGCCACACCGCCTGGTCGGCGCGCGGGCTGGTTCGCCGCTGATTCTGGGCGTGGGCAAAGACGGGCAAGAGCAC
The DNA here is from genome assembly GCA_046598245.1 of Rhodoferax sp. Taxonomy (GTDB): domain Bacteria; phylum Pseudomonadota; class Gammaproteobacteria; order Burkholderiales; family Burkholderiaceae_C; genus Allorhodoferax. Next base: position 58,406 of record JBKJJC010000040.1, on the reverse strand, counting down.
TTTCTGGCTAGCGACGCGATGGCACTGGCCGGTGTGACTGACCAGATCGTCTACCTGGACGAAGGCGACATGGTCGACGTGCAGTTGGGCAAATATTGGCTGGTCGACAAGGCCCGCAAGCCGGTCGCCCCGGCGCAGCGCCCGGTAAAGACCGTGCTGGCGCACAGCGGCGCGGCCGAGCTGGGCCCGTATCGCCACTACATGCAGAAAGAGATTTTTGAGCAGCCCCGCGCCATTGCCGACACGCTCGAAGGTGTGGAGGGCATCGTCCCCGAGTTGTTTGACCAGCAAATGAACCACAAGCCCGGCGCAAATGCGGCGCGCGTGTTTGCCGAGATCGACTCGGTGCTGATCTTGGCCTGCGGCACCAGTTACTACAGTGGCTGCACCGCCAAGTATTGGCTGGAGAGCATTGCCAAGGTGCCAACCCAGGTGGAAGTGGCCAGCGAATACCGCTACCGCGAGTCCGTGCCCAACCCCAAGACGCTGGTGGTCACCATCACCCAGTCGGGTGAGACCGCCGACACCTTGGCTGCGTTGCGCCACGCCCAAAGCCTGGGCATGCACCACACGCTGACCATTTGCAATGTGGCGACCAGCGCCATGGTGCGTGAATGCAGTCTGGCCTATGTGACCCGTGCCGGGGTTGAGATTGGCGTGGCATCCACCAAAGCCTTCACCACGCAGTTGGCGGGCCTGTTCCTGCTGACCCTGGCGCTGGCGCAGGCCAAGGGACGACTGCCCGAGAGCGAAGAACAACGCCACCTCAAAGCGATGCGTCACTTGCCCGCAGCCTTGCAGGCCGTGCTGGCATTGGAGCCACAACTCATCAGCTGGTCGGAAGACTTTGCGCAGAAAGAGAACGCGCTGTTCCTGGGCCGTGGCCTGCATTACCCGATAGCCATGGAAGGCGCACTTAAGCTCAAAGAGATCACCTACATCCATGCCGAGGCCTACGCCGCCGGTGAGCTAAAACACGGCCCGCTGGCGCTGGTGACCAGCGAGATGCCGGTGGTCACCGTCGCACCCAACGACGCACTGTTGGAAAAGCTCAAGAGCAATCTGCACGAGGTGCGCGCCCGTGGCGGCGTGTTGTATGTGCTGGCCGATGCAGACACGCGCATCGAGAGCGGCGAGGGCATGCATGTGATTCGTATGCCGGAGCACTATGGCGAGTTATCGCCGCTGCTGCACGTGGTGCCGCTGCAATTGTTGGCCTACCACACTGCATGCGCGCGCGGCACCGATGTAGACAAGCCCCGCAACCTGGCAAAGAGTGTGACAGTGGAGTAATTTCGTTTTTACATTGCGATTTATTCCGCGCAATTTAAGTCGCAAACAGCCCGTTCCTCCGACTAGAGCGGGCCAACTGCAGTCTTGTCGCTATGACTGTTCTGGAGAAGCCAAGTTAGCCGGTCACTACTGTCGGCATCAACTCCTAGACGCCGGCCTGTGATTCGCAGGGAATCAGGCTCTGTAACCCAAGATTCGGGCCGGCAAGTACAGGATGGCTTTGATGAGTGCGAATACAGCTCCGACCGCGATGCCTACCAGAGTCAGAGGTAGTGAGATGAGCCAGACGATCGGCCAAACGACGAGCGCCAGGAATGCCAGGGGCCAGCTCACGACAAGCAAGACGAGCCAGACCACCAGGAACAGAAGTGCGTTCACGGCACCTATTCCTGCTGCTTAGCTGCGGCGACCAACGATCGTGACGGTTTCAAGCACCGCCACTTGGCGAACCTTAGCGCTTTGGGCAGCGGAAGTTGAGGTTGCAACGTTGTCGAATGTCACCAGCATACTGCCGTTGAAGGCCATGACCATCAGAACAGCGAAAGTGAAGCTGGCCAAGCGGGTAGCGGTGTTCGAGGCAGTAAACATGTTGATCTCTCCAAATTGGGGCCAATGCGGCCCGTTGAAGAGAATGTATTTCTGCTGGAAATGGATTGCACCCGGTTTGCGACGAAATGCGACTGGGCGGGACACCTAGGGGAAATACCGGAATGAACAGAAACGCGATTGACCGTGTAGAAGAGCTTTGCTCTCGTATTCGTTACTTCTAGTCCACTGCTAAGTGACTTTCGATCACTCAACAACGGAGGCCTTCATAATCAAGGCCTGCTCCTCGCTTGTTAGAGATATAGACCTTTCATCATGGATAAATTCTTGCTGCAGCACCAGGTGCTGGAACGGCTCGCCGAAGATTTGCTGCGAGTCGAACAAGCAGTACGGGCGGCCCATGAAACGGCGACCCACCAAGAAAACGTCGCTGAAAATAAATACGACACCTTGGGACTCGAAGCCGCCTACCTAGCGACCGGACAAGCCCTTCGCGCCGAAGCCATCCGCCTAGCGATGGCCAATTGGCGCCAATTCCGACCGCGGCCCTACGACGCCAACAACGGTATACAGCTCGGCGCGCTGGTCTGTTTGGTCTGTTCCGACGACAAGCAGCAACAGCTCTTTCTCGGCCCGGATGGAGGCAGCATGAAGTTGGTCAGCGGTTCTCAGCTCGTTCAGGTTATCAGCAGCGAATCTCCTTTGGGCAGGGCCATGCTGGGTAAATGCGAGGGTGAAGAGGTGTCGATTCAGGTCGCTTCAATCCGACAGCAGTTTGAAGTACTGCGGGTTCATTGAGCCGTACGGATCCAGCTGTGAAGCCCAAACCGTGAATTTTCGAGGGTAAAAACAATGGTGGTACCTGCTGTAGAGCGGGTATCAGAAACCGCGGAGGCCACCTCCGCTTTGGGTCGATTTGGGTAAATCGTTGTCGGCTGTTTTGGGCCAGCTGCGGCCGTTCTGGTCGCCCTAGACCTGTCAATCACCCCTAGAATCTGAACGCAACAGCTGCGGTGTTTCATGGTGTTTTTATTGACCTGAAATTTCGGCGCTATCCGTCACGAGCCAATACTGGCTTCAAATTTTTTGGAGTTTTATGTCCAACTTATGGAGCAGAGGCCATCTTCTAGAGCAGGTTTTGCTCTGGACATTACGTTGAAGTTATGCAGGCCACCTATCCACCATCCTTTCTTAAGCTTTGGGAACTAGCGGGCGGAAATCCTGAAGACCCCACCTGCGACGGCAACTGGTTCTTCGAAAAGCCAGGCCTCTACTTGCATGCACCTCCCAAGCACTTCGGCTACTGGTGTACTCCCGTGAATTCATGCACGTTCGCCCATACAGGCGGGGATGGAGTTCATTTCGGCTTCATTCTTTACGATGGAGAAATTCGTGAGAACTCGCCCGTTGTCATGACAGTCGCTTGCTCCGACACCCCGAATCACATCGTGGGAAAGGATCTCCGAGAGTTTCTGTCTCTCGGATGCCGGTTCGGGTACTTCCAGCTCGAGGAATTACAGCACCAACCGCAAGTTACTCTAACCGAACTCGCTCGGAAGCGATTCCGTCCGGACATGGGTGATGATGAACGCAGAGTTCTCGAGTTACTTGGGACGGCCTTCGACCTCAAGCCGTGGGATAGTCCAAATGAGCGTTTGCAAGAACTGCGGCAGATGTTTTGGGATCAGCTTGAAGTCAAGCCGCTAGAAGAATGACTTCCAACTTGCCAATCGACACGGACCTATAACGGCAGGCCGCGGCTTCGCCGTTCATGTTGGTGTTCCGGTCACTTTTACGTTATGACCGCTTTGAGCTGCGCGAAAGTCGGTAACTGACCACTCTAGCTGTCTCTGACTTTATTGATATAGCTTGCAGCAATACTTGGGCTTCTGGCGTCTTTGTCTCAGACTTATCGCCGAGGAAACTTTGCGATGGACAGACAAATTCATAGATAGCTTGTCTCCGACCATATTGGCAATGAACACGAGATTACAAGTTCGAATTCTTCTTTAACTCTACCTCTCCAAGGCAGGCCGCGTAGTTGCTAAAGCGGTATTCAAGTCGCATATATCCTCGATTTGCCGAACGCGCCAAAGTGTTCAAACTTATCCGTTCGATGGAGTCTGGCAGCAAAAGGTTTGGGGCGGGAATCGATTCATCATTGATGTTGATCCGCCTCACCTCGTCCCATCTCGCGTTCAAGGTCCTGGTTCTAGCGAGCAGACTGTCCATCCAAGTATTGTCCTCAATCCACATGCCCTCCATATTCCAGAAGCCAAAATTCCTGGAGAAATCAAAAGTTCGGGATATGTCAAAGTGGGCTTGCGGGATACCATATTTCTGAGACACCGCATTGGTCAACTCATTAAACTTACTCTTAAGTTGATGGCCGTAGGGGTTGGAGTAAATGTCTTTGCTGACGGCAACAATACTGCACAAGCCTTGTTTAGGCGTCAACAAAATGCCGTAGGTGTCGAAATCAGCGTGGCTATTGGTAAGCTTCTTTGCGACGTACGTGTATGTACCCTCTGCGGGGACAAATTGGCCCAGCTTGACTACTTCCTCAATGGCCATACCCTGGCTCAACCCAAACGGTCCCGCGAAGGCCTGGGACATTAAACCGAACGCCGCCACGAATGCCAATTGTTTCATCATCTTTTTCCTCTGCCACCTAGGGAAACGCAAACGCCCTGGATCGGACAGTGCCTGTATAAATGTCGGGCTTGAGTATACCGAGACACTATGGCGTGGAGTGATCTGGCTCTTGCTGGCCTCAACCGATGGTGCTCACAACTTTAATTGCGGAATATAGACATTTTGGCCTCTAGCCCCCGCGGGTTGTGACTAATTAGCTATAAAGTTTATAGCTAATGTTGCGCGCGCGGTGCAAATCCATACCCCATCACTGAACCACCAGGCCCACCACAAATATGTCTTGCGTGCTTCTAGGCAAGTCCACCCGCACCACCGACAGGCCCGCAGGCAAAGTAGCAACGATTTTTGAACTCAGGGCCGTGGTGCTTTGTGGGTCTGGGGAGAGCGTCATGTCACCTACGTTAGCGCCATTGACATGCAACGCCACTGTGCCGGTAACCTGGGTGCCAAGCTTGAGCGAAAGTTGGTAGGTGCCAGCTGTGGTTGTACGAATAGGCACCAATATGTAGGTGCCAATCGCCGACGGGCGCAATAGATAGGCCGTATTGTTGAGCGCCCACGTAGCGCTGTCTTTACCGATGGTTTGGGAGGCTGGGTCTTTCAGTTGAACGGTGCCAGGCACCAGGCTACCAAGGGTAACCGCCGGTCTCGCCTTAGCGTTGATGGCATCAATTGCCTGCATCTTGACCGAGGTGTTGTCTGACACGACTTGCTGTACCAGATCATTGCTAAAGCTCCAGGGCGCGGAACCGCTGTAGACGTAGTACACCAGTTCATCGCCGCCTGCCTGGTCCCAAATGTCTTGGGCCAGCAGCATGCGGTCTTTCATGCGTGGGTCGTTATTGAACGTGGGCGAAATGGTAGCTCCCGCTATTGACCCTAGTGAGCTTCCACCAGGCCCAGGGCCACCTTCATAAGCGATATACTTCAGACCATAGGCATGGGTCCAGATAGAGTCTGCGATGGAGAGCTTTGCAAATATTGGTGTTGGCAGGTTTGCAAAATACGTATCCAGAGTGGTGGGAAAGGTGTCCTTAGGGTCGATGCCGCCTTCGTAATACGCAGCACCACCACCGCCGTACCAGAGGTCGCTGGGTTTGCGCGCCACCGGATTGGTCGGCGCGGTTTGGCGAACCTGCCCGTAAAAGGACTGGGCCCATTGCAGACCGATGGACAAATAGAGATTTCCATTTCCAGCCTGACCGGCAAAGATGGGGCGCACCGTCGCCATCATGGCTGCGTCGCCAAAGACATCTCGAAATACCAAGCTGGTACTGGCCGACCGGTAAGCAATCCACCGCCTCAGCGCAATGTATTGGTCGGTTTGCGCCTTGTCATATGCGATGGGGTGCGTTGTATCTGCCATGTTGGCGTTGGCATATTCCAGGGCCCACCGGAAGCCCATGAATCCGGGTCCTGAGTTCCATATCTCGTTGCCATACTCCACGTAGACCTTGAGCCCGCTCTTTAGTGGCGCATAGGCCGGCTTGGATTGGGTGTGGGTGTAGGGCATGCTGCCATCGCTGCCAAATTTCACCAATTGCGCCAGTTTACGGATGTAGTCATCGTCTGCGCGGGCTGGCACGTTCAACCAAATATCGCGGTTCGCTGCATTGGCCAGAGCGACCATCAGTTCCCAGCTTTGACCGTTTGTACCAGTCGTGCCAAAGTAGTTTGGCTTGGTGCGTTCACTCCAAATGCGTTGGGGGTTGGTATTGGCACTCGTAAAGTCCATGCCACGGATGAGTTTGACCCGTTGCATGGCTGCGATGAACTCGGTCGTGAACAAAGTGGAATCACTGACGGCATAGCCTGGGCGCATCAGGCGAATGTTGTTAACCCCGTCGCCCTTCGCCGAGTCGCGGTTGCGAAATGTATCGCTAAACACCAGCCAGACGTTTCCGGTGGCATCGTTGGCTAACACAAAGTCCGCAGTGCTGCGGTTGTTGATGGGATCAAAATTTGCGTTTTGCACGGAGCCGGCACCGCCCGCACGGACGGTAGCGCGCCCGTTGAACGCAAGCTTGTACGTGCCTGCGGATATTTTTGTTGCCGAGTAAATGAGCTGAAAGTCCTGGCGCGGACTTCCGTCCGCATCTGCGGGCACGTTATACGACCAGTCCAAACCCCGCACCTGTGATTGCCGACCAAGATCGGCCATGGCGAAGCTGCGGTCATAGTAGCTAAGTCCCGTAATGCCGATGCCTACGCGCTGCGTGGCCGTTGCAATCAAATTTCTATTGCGTACCTTTGTGGCTTCTGCCTTCAGCAATGAATCTGCCGCACTGTCGCTGAGACTGCTGTCGCCACCGCCACCGCCACCGCAGGCGCTGAGCCAGGCGGTCAAAAATAGGGTTAGTGAAAAATAGATCAATCGGAGAGTAGTCATGGAGGGTGTTCTGATTTCAAAAGTTTGAAGCGGCAATTCTGGATCTGACCAACGTTGTTGAAGCACGCGTAACGTGCGCAAAGGCCTCTCACTTACGGCCTTAGAACAAGTGTGTTGCGCCTATTGCTAGCAGTGTTGTAACCAAAGGTAAAAGCAGTCCGCACCATGCTGTCCGTGATTAGCGCTGCGCACACACCAAGCATTGCAAAGGTGGCGGCCATCGCTCGGATCAGCTCTGCGGTTCGATAAGCAAACGCGGTAAACGCTAAGTCAGAAAGTCCAGCACTGCATCCAGATGGTGGTCGTAGTCGGTCAATGCGTGGTCTCCGCCAGGTAGCAACTTGATGGTGGCGCCAGCGTAATGGCCCACCATCTCCTGCCAGTCCAGCACTTCGTCGCCCATCGCAACCACGGCAAAATAGCGATCGGGTTGGCTGATGTGCGCAATCTCCAATGCAATCAACTCGTCCACATACGCCGCTTCAAACACAAAGTGCTGTTCTGGGTCGTGCCACACGGTCTGGTCTCCCAGATGGGCCGCCAGGTCTCGCGCAGGCCGCACGGCTGGGTTCAACAACACGGCTTTGCAGCCCCAGCGCTCTGCCAGCCAGTTTGCATAAAACCCGCCCAGTGATGATCCAATGACAGCAGTGGTAGCAAGCGGCCAATGTGCTGTCGCCCGCAGCACCTCGTCCATGGCTTGCTTGGGCGACGCTGGCAAGGCTGGGCACAGCCAGGTCATGCCCGCAAAGCGCTCCGCCACCGCAGCGGCCGTCATGCGCGCTTTGGTGGACGCGGGCGACGAGCGAAAGCCGTGCAGGTAAAGCAGGTGGGTGGTGTTCATTGACGAACTTACCCACTCAGGCTAGCGGCCTGTCTAACAATCGCAGCCGGTTTGCCACATTGGCTCTCACCTTGAACAGCTGTGCCGGCCGGTGCGCACCGCCAACACGCTGACCCTTGCATTCTTCCAGCACATCCATCTCGGTCAGTTTGCGGCGAAAGGCGCTTTTGTCCAGCGCAACGCCCATTACATGTTCGTAGGTCTCATGTACCTGGGCGAAGGTGAATTGTTCGGGTAGCAAATAGCAGGGCAGCGTGGAATAGGAGCTTTTGTCGCGCAGGCGTTTCAGCGCTACGTCGAAGATGCGATTGTGGTCAAAGGAAAGGCGCGGCACTGCGTTCACATCCACCAGATCAAAACCAAGGCCCGGCTCGCCCACACGAGCGCTTGCCAAGACAGCCTGGTCTACCAATGCAAAGTAGCTCAGGCTGACCGACCAGCCACGCGGGTCACGTGCACTATCAGCAAAGCTGTACAGCTGCTCCAGGTAGGGCGGGGCGATGCCGGTCTTGCTGCGCAGCACGCGCAGTGCGGCTGCCAGGCTGTCGGCGTCTTCTCGCTTGTGCACATAACCGCCGGGCAGCGCCCATTGGCCCGCAAAGGGCTCATTCGGGCGGCGGCTCAGCACCACGTGGAGCCGTCTGTCGTGCAGTGCAAACAGCACCACATCCACGGTGACGATGATGGTCCAGTCGGGGTCAGTTTTTGGCATGGTTTTTTCATTTTAGCCACTAACAAAGACGCTGTGCACCCCATTGCCAGCGCCTTATAGCCCCTTTGTTTATAAAGCTCTGAGCCAATCGAAATCTCCATGACCAGTAAATAGTTAATTGTAAAATGCAAATAACTATTCTATACTGACTCCATCACCATACCGAAAGGGGCTCTCACCATGAAGACATCGACCAAAGTTCACCTGCTCATCATCGATCCGCAAAACGACTTTTGCGACATCCCTGTGGCCGAGCAACCCGCCGATCCGCTGGCCGCTGGCCGCAAGCTGGCGCCCACCTTGCCTGTCACCGGTGCGGATCAGGACATGAAACGCTTGGCCGCCTTCATCGACCGCGCAGGCAACAAGCTGTTTGACATCCACGTCACGCTGGATTCGCATAACCCCATCGACATCGCCCACCCCACCTGGTGGACCAATGACAAGGGTCAGGCGCCCGCTCCCTTTACCGTCATCACTGCCAAAGACATTGAGGCCGGCCTGTGGCGTTCGCGCAATCCGCTGTTGCAAGAACGCAGCCGCCAGTACGTGGAGCAATTGGAATCAGCCCAACGTTATGCGTTGGTGGTGTGGCCCGAGCATTGCCTGATTGGCCACTGGGGTCACAACGTGCATGCTACCGTGGCGCATTCTTTAGACGCCTGGGCGCGCAAAAAGCTGGATGTGGTGGACTATGTGACCAAGGGCTCCAACCCCTTTACCGAGCACTACTCTGCGGTGCAGGCCGAAGTGCCCGACCCATCGGACCCCGGCACGTTGCTCAACAGCCGGCTAATCCGTACGCTGTCGGATGCAGACGTGGTGGTGGTCGCAGGTGAGGCGCTGTCGCACTGCGTGGCTAACACCGTGCGCGACATTGCCAGCAACTTCGGCGAAGACAACATCAAGAAGTTGGTGCTGCTGACCGACTGCTGCAACAGCGTGGGCGGCTTTGAGCAACTGGGCCTTGACTTCGTGGCCGAGATGCAAGCCCGCGGGATGAAGACTGCGCGCTCGACGGACTACATGCTCTAAGCAACAACCCCTTTGGACGCCACCCGAAGTGGCTGCGCAAATGCGCGGTGGGGAAAGGTGCGTCCTTCTGGGTACCAACCCAGTCCTCGTCCATCCATTAACCGGAGAGTAAACATGAAACTGATAGACACCACCATGCAGACCACGCAGATTGCGAACTTCTCGTTCTCGGGTGTGCGGCCTGACAAACTGGGTTCCACCGAATACACGCTGGTGACATTGGTCATCGACAAGACCGGCAGCGTCAGCGGGTTTGAGAAGCAACTGCTGGCCATGAAGCAGGCCGTTGTGCAAGCCTGCCACCGCAGCCCGCGTGCTGATTACCTGATGTTGCGCAGCACCGAGTTCAACGAACGCGTGGACGAGGAACACGGCTTCACCGAGTTAACCCGCGTGGACCCTGCCGTCTACAAGGCCCCGCGCTGCAGCGGCTCCACCGCGCTGATCGACGCCACGCGCAACGCCGTGATGGCCACCAACGAATACGCCCGCATGCTCAGCGACCAAGACTTCAGCGTCAACGGCCTGGTCGTGGTGGTGACCGATGGTGACGACAACTGCTCGCACTACACCACCAGCGATGTGGCCGCCGAGGTAGTGCGCGGCGTGCAACACGAAAGGCTGGAGTCACTCAACGTAATTTTGGTCGGCATCAACGCCAGCTGCTACTGCGGCCCACTGCAAGCCTTCAAGGACGATGCGGGCCTCACCCAATACGTAGACGTGGGCGACGCCACCCCCGCCAAGCTTGCGCAACTGGCCCAGTTCGTATCCCGCAGCATCTCCGCCCAATCCCAAAGCCTGGGCACCGGCGGCGCCAGCCAAACGCTGGTCTTTTGAAGTGAATGGCGTGGAGCATAGAAGCGCTGGCAGTCCGATCACCTAGCAGAAATTGGGGTCGGATCACCGGGAGCGAAGCGCACGTGTGCTCTGACCCCATTTTCTGCGTACGCGTACCAACCAACCGGCCTCAAACCATGCCAACACTAAGCGTAGACCACTACTTCACCATAGGCACCACCCACGCCCCAGCCGGCGAGCCCTGCCAAGACTACGCAATCTCAGGCAAGCTCAGCGATGGCCGCGTCTACGGCATCGTCACCGACGGCTGCTCCGGCGCCAACGCCCGCACCGATCTGGGCGCCCGCGTACTGGCCTTGGCCATGGAAGCAGAGCTGCAAGGCACAACTTCGTTGGACGACTGCTTCACACAAGAATTCGTGCAACGCATCCGCACCCGGCTGTTGACCATGCCCCTGGGCGGCATAGCACAAGACTACTTGGCCAGCATCGTCGCCTTCTGCGCCAATACCACCACCGCCAAACTCTTCATGGCCGGTGACGGAGCCTACGCCACGCGCCTCACCAACGGCACCGTGCAAATCACCGAAGCCTCCTGGCCCGACAACGCCCCGTACTACCTGGGCTATTGCATTCAACCCACAGTGGCCGCACAGTTCAGCGCATCCGCAGCCAATGGCACACTCAGCGTGCAACTAACTACCAAAACCTCAGACGCAGACTGCACCGCCCGCGAGATACCTGCCCAAGACTTCCTCCAAGGCTGGACCAAAGAGCTAGACCTGACCAACACCACGGCCCTGGCCATCTACACCGACGGCATAGGCCAGGTCAGCAAGCTTGTATCGCTGGACGCAGCCACCGCCTGCCTGGCTTTCAAAAACTACGAAGGCAGTTTTGTGAAGCGCCGCGCCATGAAGGCCCTGGCGCAGTGGGGAAAAAGCGGCCACACCCCGCAAGACGACTTCTCCATAGCCGCACTGGCCCGTTTCACCGCCGGGCCGCCCCAAGGCGTGGACTTGGGGTTTTGCCAAACACCCCCCTCGGGGGGCAGCGACCCGCGCAGCGGCGGAGCGTGGGGGCCACGATTGCAACGGGAATAGGGCGCACCGTGAGCACGACCACAAGCCTGCACCTCAGCGGCCAATCCCCCTTGCGTGTGTTCTTGCCCGGCAAAGGCGAAGTAGCCCTCACGCAAACCGACTACCTGGCCACCGGCGGCGAAGGCGTGGTCTATGCCAAGGGCGGTTATGTCTACAAGCTCTACCTGGACCCAGCAGGTGCACGCGCCCGTGGCATTGAAGACAAGCTCAAGCTGTTGCAAGCCATCCAGCATCCACACATCGTGGCACCCACCGACGTTTTGCACAACGCCCTGCACGAAGTGGTGGGCTTCTACATGCCGCAGGCCAACGGCGTACCCCTTGTCAAGACCTTTACCAATGCCTGGCGTGACCCCAACAACTTTGGTCTGCGGGAATCTCTGGCGCTGGTCGAAAACATGCGCCTGGCTGTAGAAGCCGCACACCAGGCTGGCGCCGTTCTGGTAGATGCCAATGAGATGAACTACCTGGCCGACGGCACCGCGCCCCGCCTGCTGGATATAGACAGTTGGCAGATAGGCCCGTACAAGGCCAGCGCCATCATGCCGTCCATACGCGATGTACACAGCAACGACTTCACGCCGCTGACCGACTGGTTCTCATGGGCCGTAGTCAGCTTCCAGGTGCTGGCCGGCATACACCCCTACAAGGGCGTGCACCCCGATTTCAAGCGTGGTGATTTGCACGCGCGCATGCTGGCCAACGTATCGGTGTTCGACCCTCGCGTGTCGGTCAATACCGGCGTGCGCGACTACGCCACCTGGCCCGGCGCGCTGCTGGATTGGTACCGCGACGTTTTCCAAAACGGCCTGCGCAGCGCACCACCCGGCGTGCACGCAGCCCGCGTAGTCTCCGCACCAATACGCGCCACGCGCACGCCCACCAGCCAAACCGTCAGCCACGACGTGCTGGTGCACCTGGACGGCAATGTGGTCGAAGTGTTGAGCTGCGGCGTTGTCTTGTGGTGTGATCCCATTGGCGGGGGTCGTATGCATGCATACGACCTGCAACGCCAGCAAAACCTGCCCAGCCTCACCCCGCCGCAGTTGGAAGCGCTGCACCACGGCCTGGCCGCGCTGGTGCGCTGCGTGGGCGGCTTGTTCTATGCATCTTTGAACAACAGCAGCACCAACCCGCAGAGCAACGGCATCACCGGCCACCAGGTTCCCGCGGAGCGCGACCCCGCTCCGCTGACCGCTACCCAAGACGCCAAACTCCTGCCCAGCCTAGCCCAGCGCCTGGTCACCTTCGGTAACCGCCTCTTTGCGGTCAACGCCAACAGCGACCGCGGCCTGACGGAAATTGCCGTGGACCAGATGGGTGCCCAAACCGTGCTGTCGGTGCGCGACAGTTGGCCCTTCCTGGCCCAGGCTGCAGCCGTGTTTGCCACCATGGCCGTGTTCGACGCACTGGGCACGCCATTCCTGGTGATGCCCGCAGGTGACAGCGTGCGCGTGGACAAGGCCAGCGGTTTGAGAGCCTACCGGTTGGTGGACGCCTTCATGGTCTCGCCTGACAGCGTGCTGGCGCTGGCCTACAGCCGCGCAGACGGTCAAGCCTACCGCTTGACTTTGAATAGACGCGGTGGGCTGCAAGGCTTTGAGATCACAGCGACTGAGCCTACAGACGAGTTGACGTTTAACATCGCGGTCAATCAGCATGGCATTGGCATCGAAGTGCTGGCCAACGGCGAACTGGCCGTGTTCAGCGCCAAGCAAGCCAGCAGTACGGTCAAGCTGGTGCGCAATAGCGGGCTGACGCACGAGCACCGTGTGTTTGCGTTGCCTTCGGGGTTGCATTACAGATACGGGCAAGAGATCGTACGGATTTCCCTGCGCGCATAAGCAGACGGCGGTGCGGCACGTTGAACCGTCCGCTAGGCCTTCCCCGTCACCTTCTCAAACCGCGCGTGGTAATCCCCCCGCTCGGTCCCCATCCACCGATCCCACCAGGTAAACCACAGCCCATAGTTGCCCTGCGCCGTCTCGTGGTGCAAATGGTGGTGTGTCGTCGTAGTGAAGCGCCCACCCAACCAGTGGCGGGCGAAGCCGCGCGGCATCGTTTCTATCGACAAGTGCCCGTGGGCATTGCGCAGAATCTGGTGGAAGGTGAAGGCCAGCAGCACCAGGCCGTGCAGCGGTACCACCATCAGCGCCAGCGGTGTCACCAGACTGTTGATGAATGCCTCGATGGGGTGGAAGGCATACGCCGCCCAGGGCGACGGGTTGCGCGAGCGGTGGTGCACACCATGCACGCGGCGAAACAGCCAGCGGCTGTGCAGCAGGCGGTGCGTCCAGTAAAAGTAGAAGTCATGCCACAGCAGCATGGCAGGCAAGCTGAGCGCCAGCCACAAGTAGCCGTATTGGCCGGGCTTGAAGTAGATGACCATGTCACCGCGCAAGATGCTGGCAAACACCACCAGGCCCTGGGCCGAGAAGATCAACAATGTTGAGAATGAATATGTTATCTCGCGACGCACATCGGTGCTGGTGGGCCAGCCGGCAATCACGCGGTGCGCCAGGCGTTTGTGCAGCCACTTGTGCACCACCAGCCACAGCAGCAGGGCGGCCACCAGGTAGTACACAGCCTCGCGCACAAAGTTGGCGGTGAAGGCTCTGCCAAGCCAGTGCCATGCGTTGGGGTCTGTCCAGATACTCATCATGTCGGCATTATGTGTGGGCAAGCTCCGGTAGCCTCGCTACGCGGCATTTTATGAATAACAGGCCTATAGCTCCCGTGAAATATGATAACTTTGCTATAAATATAGGAGCCAACGTTGCACGCTATGCGCATCGCGCGCACCTGCAATAGCTGCCAGGTCTTATATGCGGCGGCCAACAATGGTCACAGTTTCCAGCACCGCTACAGTGCGGGTCTGGGTGGTTTGCGCCAGGTAGGCATCGGTGGCAACGCTGTCAAATGTCATCAGCACGCTGCTGTTGACGGCAACAGCCATCACGACTGCAAACACGAAGCCAGCCAGGCGAGAAGTGCGGTTCGAGGATGTGTACATTTTTCTTTCTCCAAATTCAGGCCACTGCGGCCCGTTGAAGAGAATGTATTTCCGCCAAATGGCGAATGCACCCGGTTTGTGACGAACTGCGGTTGGGCGTGATGCCTAGGGTAATTACCGAGATGAACGGCGTGCAAAAAAAGAGGAATCGGTTTAACCCCATTTCCCTGTTGTGTTCGTTTAAGCTGAACCAGCAACCCTGAAAGGCACCCCATGCAAGCCCACCCAATGTCCCGCCCATCGCGCCCATCGCGCCCATCGCGCCCATCGCGCCCATCGCGCACGTCCCACCGCATCAAGGCCGCGTTATGCGGTCTGGTCCTTGCGGCCTGTTTGCCGCTACCCGCTCAGGCCTTTTGCGGCTTTTATGCGGGCAAGGCAGACGCCAATCTGTTCAATGAGGCCAGCCAGGTGGTGGTGGTGCGCGACGGCAAGCGCACCGTCCTCTCCATGCTCAACGACTACAAGGGGCCGCTCAGTGAATTTGCGCTGGTGGTGCCAACCCCGACCACGCTGCAGAAGGGGCAGGTTAGGGTGGCTGACAAGCTCACGTTCGAGCGGTTGGACGCATACAGCAGCCCGCGCCTGGCGGAATACCATGACAACGACCCGTGTCAGGTTCGCTTTAGTTGGGGTAGCGACGCATATCCCCGACCGCCTATGCCGGTAGCCATGGCTGCACCCGCTGCAATGGCACGCAACGCGGGCGAGATGATGCGCGACAAAGCTCTGGGCGTGACGGTAGAGGCGCAGTACACGCTGGAGGAATACGACATCGTCAGCCTGTCGGCCACGCAGTCCGACGGGCTGGAAACCTGGCTGGGTGAAAACGGCTACAAGATCCCCAAGGGCGCCAGCGCCGCGCTCAAGCCCTATATCAACCAGGGCATGAAGTTCTTCGTGGCCAAGGTCAACCTCAAGGAGCAACTCAAGACGGGTTACACCACGCTGCGCCCGCTGCAGTTTGCATTTGAGAGCGAAAAGTTCATGCTGCCCATGCGCCTGGGCATGGTCAACGCCGCGCCCGACAAGCCGCAGGACTTGATCGTCTACCTGCTGACCAAAGAGGGCCGTGTGGAGAGCAGCAACTACCGCACAGTCAAGCTGCCCGCCAATGTCAACCTTCCGTTCTTCATCAAACCGAAGTTTCAGGATTTCTACAAGGCGCTGTTTGACAACCAGGCCCTCAAGGAAGACCACCGGGTAGTGTTTACCGAATACTTTTGGGACATGGCCTGGTGCGACCCCTGTGCCGCCAACCCCTTGACCAAGGAAGAACTGCGCGCAGCGGGTGTGTTCTGGACCGACGGCAATGCGCAGGACAACTTCAAGGCTATGACTCTGCCGCCCGGCCCCGCCATCCCAAGCATTTTGCCCCGTGGCATGGGGGGTGGTGCCCAGCCCGTGGTGCTGACCCGCCTGCATGTGCGCTACACGCCCAACACTTTTCCCGAAGATTTGATGTTCACGCAGACCAAGGACCGCCAAAACTGGCAGACCCGCTACGTGGTGCAAAACCCGTATGACAGCAGCGTCGTCCAGTGCAGTGCCAAGGTGGGGCAGATGGACTGCGAGGCCATGTGCAAACCCCGCGTGGCACAGGTGCTGTCCGCGCCCCCGTATGAGGGCCAAAGCGCTTTGTACCGCGACAAAGACCCGATGGCCCTGCAGCGTGATTGCGTCAGCAGTTGTGTGGCCTCCAAGCAGGCGGGCATCAACAGCGCGGCACGCTACTACCAGCAAGACCTGCCCAAGCGCCTGGACGCCGAGAAGCTGACCCTGGCCCAACTGACCGGATGGAAGCTGAGCGACATAGCCGCGATGCCCGGTGCCGAGCGGTACACGGGCATTGCCGTCAGCGGCGTCCAGAGCAGCCCACCGGCCAAGACGTGGTGGGAAACGCTGTTTGGCAGCAAAACCCAATAGGTGAGGTTTGCTATGAATACTGTAGTGAAACAAGCATATTCCACGGGGGCTAGCGGCCAGTTTCTCCTATGGATGGGTCAGGGGCTGCGCGCACTGGACGCGCGCTGGTTCCAAATCCTGTTTCTGGCCAGTTTTCTGACCCTGGGCGCGTTGGCGCGCGACTTTGCGCTGACTCTTTCGCAGGTGTTGCTGACCTTTGGGGCGGCAGTGCTGACACAGGCCGCCTGGCAATGGGGCCTGGATTTGCCCGGCAAACGCAACTTGGGTGGCTACCTCAGTGCGCTGATTTCCAGCTTTGGCATTTGTATTCTGGTTCGTGCCGAAAACGCCTGGGTGCACCCCGTGCTGGCCTGCGCTGCGATGAGCAGCAAATACCTGATCCGCGGTGGCCCCGCAGAGTGCAAGAGCCATTTGCTGAACCCCGCCAATCTGGCAGCCTTTGCGGCCTGGGCTTGGTTGCCCGGTGCTTGGCTGAGCCCTGGGCAGTGGGGGTCTGAAAGCCTGGCCGCATTGTGGTTCATGGCTCTGGGTGGGTTGGTGACGCAACGTATCAGCCGGTGGGATGTGTCGCTGGCTTTCTTGCTCAGTTGGGCCACGCTGCTCGCGACGCGGCTGTGGGTGTTGGGCTACGCCTGGGACCCTGGCGCCGCCATGTGGCTGCAGCAAGCCAGCAATGGCGCCGTGTTGTTGTTTGCTTTCTTCATGATCTCCGACCCCATGACCACGCCGCAGCGTAAGTGGGTGCGTATCGCCTATGCGGTGCTGGTGGCGGTGGGTGCGTTTGTATGGCAGTTCATGCTGTTCAAACCGCACGGTTTGATTGTGGTGTTGTTCCTGGCGAGCTGGACCGTGCCGCTGTGGAACTGGATCTGGCCGCAGCGGCGGTTTCAATGGGCCTAACACCTGGCCATTCAGCAAGCACAAGCCCCTGCCACATAAGTGGCGGCCAAATTGGCCTGTAGCCCCCGTCGGATATAACGATTACGCTATCTTTTTTGTATTTTCCGGCTGGGCAGGTGAAATGTCAGATTGCCCCAGAAGCTGTCCCAGTCCACATCTTTTTCACCGCCATCGTCCACCGGCGTCATGTGCACTACGCTAACCATCCAATCACCGGTGTAGGGCAGGTTGAAACTGACTTCGCCATCCGCAGACGTAGTGGCGCGGATCATCACCAACTGCCCGTTGTGTTTGTGCCAGGCCTTGACCAGTGCACCTGCCAATGGTTGTTTGTCAAACAGGATTCGGATCGGCAAGGCGTCGCCCGGCGCCAAAGCCAGCGGATTGCGCTTGGGCGTGACCTCCAGGCGCTGGCCCGCTTGAATGGCATAGGTCTGATCAAGCGTCTGCACCACCTTGGCGACCGGTCCTACTTCGATCAAGGTCTTGATATGGCGTCGGTAGCGCTCACGCGCGGGTTGGAGGGCGGTGCCTGCCTGCTCTCTTTGGGTCTTCACAAAGTCCAGCCCTTCGTCATGTAGATACGCGTGGAACTTGTCGGCTTCCAGGGTGATGGTTTGGGGTGTGCTGTCATATGCCAGCAAGTGGGTTCCGGGCGTATCCAGCGCCAGCGTTACCTCGGCTTCGCGCTCCAACTTGGGTAGAAATGGGCGCAGGTCGTTTTGGCCCTTGGCCGTGTAGTGGCGCATGGCCTGCGTGGTGGGTATGGAGAAGCCGGCTGCCTCACCCATGAAAAACTCGCCCACTTCCAGGCGCAGGTTTACCGTGTCACCTGCCACCTGCGGTGATGCGATCGGTGTAAACCAAAACTCGTGCGCTTGTAAGCAGGGCGCCAGACCCAACAGGCAGCCAACGAGAGCGATACGAGCCAAATTGGGAGTGAACATGGTGTTTTGAATGAATAAAAGGCCACCGCGTGAAGCGATGGCCTTCATGTTTCTTACCGGACGGCTTTAAACTTCGGCCGGTTCGGCAGTGTCGTCCGTTGCGAGTTTGGCATCGCCAAGCACCAGGGGCTCACTGGTTTCGCTGGTGGCCGCGAGTTGCGACTTGGCGAAATCAATGACTCCCGTAGCGCTTTGCTCTACGGTCACGGGCACGTCGGTCCCCATCACGAGCGCGGGTCCAGCGGGTGTGTCCGAGCCACCGCCACCGCCGCAAGCAGCCAGCAGAGTGACCGTACCCACTGCTGCCGCCAGCCAAAGGGTCTTTTTTGTCAGAGTCTTGTGCATGGTGTATTCCTCACGGTGGGGTTCAATTGGCGGCAGAGCCGGCATTGGGGGTGTTGAGGTACGGGAAACGTGTCAGGAATGGCACGGTCGCCTGGTCTACACCGTCGTGGGTGTTGGCTGACGTAGCACCCAGCGGCACGCTGGAGGCCTTGCAGGCCGATGTCAGTGAGGGCACGCCGGGCACGCCGTTCAGACCCAAGGAGTTGTTGTCGCCGTTGATCACGCACAGGCCACCCAATACGGCTACCAGTGCGATGTCGACCACGTCATCCTTAGGACGGCGTCCGTTGGGGAAACCGGCCAAGTCTTTAGCCATGGCCAGGTTGGCAGTACCACCCACACGCAGCACTTCGCCGGCTACGCCCAAGCGGTTCTGGTCCGCAAACTGCACCGGTGCAATGCCCGTGTTCAGACGCAGCACTTCAGACGGCGTAGCCGCAGCTGGCTTGTTGACACCGGCGATACCGGTCAGGAACACGGTAGCCAAGTCGGTACGTGGCAGGTTGGTGGGTGCCAGCGCAGCGGTGCTGCCCGACAAGACCAGGCCCAACAATGCGGGCAACGTGGGGTTGGTCACGTAGGTCAGGAACTGCGTGTCGTCTTGCGGCTTGGACGCGTTGAACTTGTCCTTGTCTGGCAGGCCAATGACCAGTTCGTTAACCAGCGGGTTGCCCAGGCGCGATACCTGCACCCATGCACCACCGGCCTTTTCGCTGGTCTGGTGGCCAGAGCCTGGCTTGCCGTTGAGCAAACGTGTCTGGCGCATGCTGGCCGTGGTCCAGCCACCCACGACAGGGTCAGTGCCTGCGGTAAGGCAGTCTTTGTGCACTTCCAGGGCGATGGAGGTCACATTGGACTTCTGGATGTAGTGTTTGCCACCCAGGCCAGCCGCGTCTTTGTTGGCGGGGTCGAGTAAGAAGGATGCGGGTGCGTTGACCAGATCAAACACGGTACCCAGATTGACGGCAAAACCTTCCTGGCGTTGGCCTACAAATACGAAGCCAGTGTCTTTGCCGGCAGGGCAGCCTGGCACTTTGACCGCGTGCACGTGCTTTTGGGCATAGGTTTCGTAGGCAGCGGCGTCGCCCAGGGTCTTGGTGCCGATGTAGTCAACCGGTTTCTCAAAGGAAGCACCGCCGCTGGTCTTGGTTACGGACTGTGAGGTGCCCTTGCGGCGGTCACCGCGCACCATGGCAACGGTGTAAGACTCGTTCAGGTTCAGCTTGGCATCGGTCAGGTTGCTGACGGCACCGGCTTGAATCAGCGGAATAGCAACCGTAGCGGAGCCAATAGGCAAGGACACGCTGTTGAGTTTGTTGGTAAAGCGGAACTGGAAGGTGATGTCTTCCTTGGCATCGCCGTTGTTGTCCAAATGGATTTCATACAGCGCGTTGGGGTCCATCGAGAAGTAATTGGGGCCGCCATAAGGGCCTTGCAGCGGCTGGTAGTTGGCGATCATCGTGACGTAGTCACTGCGCCCACCGGTGCCCGTGGCGCTGACGCCTTCGTAGCTGCGAAACATATAGAAATCGGTGCCATCGACCTTGGGGCTGGTCGTTATGAAAGGCGCTTCGCGGTGGCTGGACGCCATCGCTGCACTGGCTGTGACCAACAACAAACACGCTTTTGCGACGTTGCCAAATTTGAACTGCATAGTTATCTCCTGGAAGGATGGGAGCGGAAGGGAATGTTGGGTGCCGTTGCCTGAAAAGCGGCGGTACCTGCTAGTGAATACGCGTGTGCCGGATGACTGGATTCAACTATTTGTAAATATTGCATATTGATCTCAATCAATACCCAATACGCTGGCGTACGCCGGGCTTTTTTTGGAGTTGCGTACAACATGCATCGTCGCAATCTACCCTGTTGGGTTTGCCTGGTGTTTGAGAATTCTCAAGTTGATCGCTAATATTTTGTCTGCGCCACACGCAGTGCCGATGCCACCGCACTCTCCAACAAGGGAATACCTTGGGCGGCATAGGAGCCACAAAAAAACACTTTGCGCCCCGGCTGTGCATGCAGTGCATCCAGCTGCTGCAGATTGGCCTGCGTGCCCAGGTCCACGATGGGGCGTTGCAGACTGCAGTCTTGCAGCACCTGGTCGGCGGCGGGCTCCAGCATGGGGTTGATGGTCTGGAATAGCGGTCGTGCGTCTTGGTACGCAGGCAGCAGCCGGTTGACCCAGATGCTGACCATGGGCCGGTCGTGCTGCGGCGACAACACATAGTTGACGGGGCTCCAGTCCGCGCGGGATGCCGGCATCAGGCGTGCATCGTGGTGCATGACCACCCGCACGCCACCGTAGCGCACGGCGCCCAGTACGGTGCGTTCCGCATCACTGGCGTCAGTCAGCATCGCCAGCACCTGGTTGGCCTGCGTGGCGAAGACTACGGCGTCGAAAGTCTGGGTGCTGCCATTTTCCGTAGTGATGTCCACGCCGGTTCCATGCCGGTGCACGCTGCGGATGCGCGCGCCCAGATGCAACTGCGCCACGCGCGCGGACAAGGCCTGTGCAATGGCCGCCGCACCACCCACAGCGCGGTAGACGCTAGAGACGATGAAATCGCGGTTGAAATACTGCGCGATCAACGCCGCAGGGTAGTCGCGTACCTCTTGGCAACTGACGGTGTTGATGCCGGCAAAGGCGGGCACCAGAAAGCGGTTGGTGAAATCGCCGGAATACTTCTGCAAATCCAGGTAGTCGCCAATCGTGCGGTCCACCAAAGCACCCGAGGCCAGGGCTTGGGGTGCCTCCCACAGAAAACGACCCAGGTCGAACAGAATGTGCCGCGATGCGCCACGCAGCAAGGTGGCGGGCGAGACCCAGGGCAGGGTTTTGCCCAACGTATGCAGGTTGCTGTAGCGGAAGTAGCTTGCGCCACCCAAGTCGCTAAAACCCAGTGACGCATCCAACGGCTGCACCGGCACACCGGTCTGGGCCAGCAGCGCAAACAATTCGGGGTAGTAGCCGGGGTAGATCACGCGCAAGGGCACGTCCACCACACCACCCGGTGCCTGCACGCTGTGCGCGCCGATGCCCAGACGCGGCTGGCGTTCAAACAGCGTGACCTGGTGCCGCTCCCCCAGAAACCACGCCGCCGCCAGGCCTGCCATGCCACTGCCGATGATTGCGATGCGTTGGGACATGGGGCATGCTAACAGTGGGTGTGGGCTAGCCTCGTTCCTACCAGCTAGCGTGCTGGGCTGTCGTTGTTATCTATGGCCTTCATTTGGCTAGGCTAAGGCCCTCCAGCAACATGGATAGGCAAACTAGCCGATAGCCCCCGTGAAATATAGACCACTTGCTATGTTTTGTATAGCAATCAAGCCGTCGATCTCGACCATCAGTGCGTCTGGTATGAAGCCGCTATCATTGAAAGCAATGCTAGCACTTACACGTTAGGAGTCATCCATGAGCACAATCACCATTCGCAATCTTGAACCCGTCGTCAAAGACAAACTTCGCGCTGCAGCCGCTGCCCACGGTCGCTCCATGGAAGAGGAAGTGCGCACCATATTGCGCAACGTGTTGACGCAGGCGACGCCAACGCTGGGATTGGGCAGTCGCATCCACAGCCGCTTTGCCGCTTTGGGGGGCGTGGAATTGGACGTCCCCGCGCGCACGGCCACCCCACGCGCTGCGCAACTCGACAGCGGGCCGGCTCTGTGATCGTGCTCGACACCAACGTGGTGTCGGAGCTCATGCGCGGCGCGCCAGACGTCAAGGTGTTGCAGTGGTTCAACGCACAGCCTTCCGATGGCTTGTGGCTGAGCAGCATTGCCGCAGCGGAGTTGCTGTACGGAGTGGCGCGCCTGCCGGACGGCGGGCGCAAACAGCAGTTGGCACGTGCCATTGCCGCGATGCTGGAGGAAGATTTTGCAGGGCGCATCGTGCCGTTTGATCTGGCGTCGGCATCGGTATACGCCACCCTGGCGGCGCAGCGCGAGCGTGAAGGGCTGTCCGTCGATTTGGCCGATGCCCAAATCGCCGCCATTTGCTTGGCACACGGCGCTAGCCTGGCTACACGCAATCTAAAACACTTTATCGGTTTGGGTGTTGCGCTGATCAATCCGTGGGATGCCGCGTGAAACCCAAGCCACTGTTATTAGCCCAGAATTTCCTGCGCAGCCAGCTTGCTCTTGCCGCTTAGGCGCATGCTGCCCAAGGCCATATGGATGCTGGCGGGAATTGCCAGTTGGTGCGTAAGTTTCAACTCCAGTAATAGTTCCAATAGGGATGCCATGTCTTTGCGCGGTGTATCTGGGCGCACCTCTACCATGGCACACAGCAGCGCAAACACGGCTCTGGGCATGGTGGCATGGGCCTGTGCGGCGGCGGCCAGACTTTTGGCGTAGCGTGGGCCCTTGACCAGAGGTGTGGCCCACAGGCGGGCCAGTGTTTCACCCAGGGCAGTGGCGTCCAGCCGCCCGTCTCGCACACCCTGCACCAGGGCGTCGACCGCCAGTGCCGTCTGGCCCGGTTCCTTGCCGGCCAGAGCCAAGGCCAGTGTCAGGCGCGCCATGGGGGTCATGGGCGTGGTGGGTTCCAGCAGCACGTCCAGGTAGGCGCGGTTTTGCCACTCCGCTTCCCACCAGTCCAGGTTGTTGCCAATGGCGCGCGCGGCCTCGGCAAAAAAGGGTTCCAAGTCTGCGGGTTGCAGGCTGGCTGCGAAGCGGATGAGGGCCGCTTCGTGATCATTCCCCCAGCGCAGGCCTGTCGCATGCTTGGCGCATAACAAAGTTGCGTAGTCGTGGTCGCCAGATGGGTGAGGCGTGGAGTTGCTGGTGACATGCAAGGTGTGGAAGACGTAGCCACCATCGTTCGGATCACTGCTGGTGACTTGCCAATCGAACGTGATGGGGGTCTTGGCGTTCGTGTTGGCTGGCGGCAGGCGCATGTTTGCAAACGTTTGCTCAGGCGCCGATATGCTGGCACCCGCCTGCTGGTAGGCGGCCATGCGTGCCTCCAATTGCCTGGGGTCTATGAAGCCGCCACGGTGTGTGGGTGCGGACAACGGCGGTAGCCCCAAGCCGGTGGCCGCCTGTGCAATCAGGCCGTGCGTGCGCCAAGCGATGAAGTTCTGGGTGTTCACGGCCTGGTCGGGCTGCAGGGGCATGACCTCAGTGGTCGTACATTCACCGTCCACTGCACAGACCATAAGCCGTGCGATGGCAAACCCCAAAGGCTTGGTACTCCAGTCCAGGCGCTTGATACGCTTCTTTAATGCCAAAAACGCAGCGCGGTCTAGTGTGGGGATCGGGGCCAGACGCACCAAGGCTTCGGCCACACGTTCCCATTCGTCCACTTCGGCTGGGTTCTCCAGTACGTAGGCGATGCGTTCGACCAGGTCGGGTATTGTGGTCAATGTCTGCAGTGCGCGGTTGGCGTCTAGTGGTGACAGCATTGCTGGAGCGTCCGTCACGGATGCCGAGGGTTGCCGTGCAGCAAGCGTTTGGAGCGCGGCCACACCACCGACCAGCCTTGCTAGCGCCTCTTGGTTGACCGCGGACACAAATGGCGCATAGTTGCGGGCCGCTTCTTGGCCGTCAGCATCCAATCCCCAGGCCTGCAAATAGGCGATGGCTTTCTTTTGAACGTCCGAGCCGGTGTGGGCCAGGGCGTGCACCGCAATGGAACTGACCGCAGGGGCGCGTTCGGGCGTGCGTTTGACCACCTGGCCCAATAGCTCCAAAGCCGACAGCACCCGGCCTTTGACTGCGGAGGTGATAACGGGTTGCAGGGCTTCGCACAAGGCGTCGTCGTCCACGTGACCGGCCTTGACCAGCGGTGCGATCACGTCCATGGCCATGCTGACCGTGGGTGCGATGCGGCTGTGGCACAGCGCCAGGTAGCGCGGCACAAAGGGTGCCATCTCATCGACCGTGGGCGCCAGGATCTCGTGAAAGCGAGAGAACCAGCCCGACTTGAACTGCGGCCAGTCGCAGGCGAGGGCGCCCAGGGTCTTGTCCAGTAGCTGGGTGCGGGTGTAGACGCCGCGTGCGCACAGCGCCATGAAGGCGTGGCTCCAGTGCAGTTCGGGGTCGTGGCAATACTTCTCGACGGCAGCGAAACTGCCATCCGAGCTGCCTTCATGGTCAAACAGTTGGAGTAGATAGGGGGCTAGGCCTGGGTCGGCGTCCACGTGCTGGAGAACGATGTTCGAATGCTGACGGAGATCTCCGAAGAAGAGACTTTGCACGTACTCATCGGTTTGCGGTCGCTCGATCAATCCAGCAATGACCGCACGGTGCACCTGGTTCCGGTAGTGCCAACGGTGGTCCCCGCGCAACTGCTTTTCCGTCAATCGGGCCGCAGGCGTCGGGTTGTACCGTTGTTTGAAGGTGGCAATGTCTTGCACGCCAATGTGCAACCAGTAGTCGGCTTGAGGTAAATCTGGTGAGCACATGAAGCGAGCCAGTTCAATGGCGCGAAACAGCAAGTTAGCTGAGTGCGGGCCGTAGCCTGGGCGTGCATTTAATGGATTCGGTGTGTTTTGACTGAGCCAGCGCCAGCGCGGTCCGACCAGTCTCTCAACAACAAGCCAGTTGCGCGACCGCTCCGAAGGATCCATGGCGTCGATCAGTTCCATGACACCATTGACATCACCATCCAGGATGCAGATCTCTAAAGGCGAGTCGTAGGCAGGACTTTCGTCAGTTGGCAGCATCGGTGTGTGTTTTTTCAGAAGGATTGAAGTTAGGCGCAGCCTGGGCCGCCAGCACATGTTTGCAGGGACCACGCTCACCCTGGTGTTTGGCAAACCAGGGGCAGGTGCAGCGCAGCACGCCGTCCACCTCCCGCACGTGGTAGCTGACGTCGCCGCTTTGTACCAGCGCCTCCAATGGCAATGTAGATACCACGCTTACTGCACCGGTGCGCACCAGTGCGCGGGCATTGGCCAGCCGAGGGTGCATGTCTTCCAGCAAGCTCAGGTCAAAGGGCAACACGCGGTGAAAGTAGGCACGGTGGGCTAGGTCAAACCCCACCAGGCCCGACACGCCCAGCACCTGCAGCGCGTGGTCTACATCAACCACCGGCCACTGCAATTGCGCAGCCAGTGCATCGGCGCGCAAGGCTTCTTGCCAGTTGAGCTGTGCTCGCACGGCAGAAACGGAGCGGCTGTCGTCGGCCAGCACCAGCGCGTGCAGCGCCTGGCCTTCGCCCGAAAAGCCGCGCCAGACTTCGGAGCTGAGCACCAGTGTTAGTCGCATATGGCCAAAGTCCAGGCACCAGGCACTGGCCTGTTGCTGGGGGTCGGTATACAGCGTCAAGGTCTTGGCCTTGGGCAGCAGACTTTCCAGCACACGCAGGCGGCTGCTGTCGGTAAACCGCACGCCGCTGCCGTCGCTCTGCGCGGTAGTGCGCAAGCCTTGTGGGCCCGCCACCACCCACAGTGGCGTCTTACTGGTGGAGGCCTTGGGTAGGCTGCGCAAGAATCGCAGCGCGGCAATGCCGCCTACCTCCACCACTTTGCGCATCGCGGCCTGGTAGGCCTGAACAGCGACCATGCTGCGCAGCCAACGCATCGGTAGCTCCACCTTCTTCTCCACCACGTGCGCGTTGGCCGTGCACAGCGCGAACTCCGTGCTGCCGACCGATAGCGCCATTCCGTCCGCATCCCGCACCTTGGCCAGCGCGGCGCGCATGGGGGCGTTGAAGTCGATATTGGTGGTGCCCTTGCCAACGATGTCGCCCGCATAAGCTTGTGGCTCCATGTCAACCCGGATGTAGGTGCTGCAACAAGCAGAAAATCCCTCCAGGCGCAGCATGCCGCCGCCCGAAGTGACAACTGGATCCGCCAGCGCAATCGCCAGGCCGACGCTGTTGGCGGGGGTAAAAAAACGCGAGCCCACCAGCAGGTGCACGGCACTCAGCAATTGCGCGGCCAGCTGTGGCTGGTGCAATGTGCCGTCAAAGAAATGTGGATGCGGTGCGGCCCCTGGGGAAGAGGTGGCAAGTTTGAGCCTTGCGCCACCGGCAAAGTCAACGGATGAGGGTTCAGCGTAGCAGTAGGTGTGGGGGAAGTTTGCCATCGGACTTCAAAAGGTTGTTAAAGCGCCCGCGCAACCCGAATGCCCACCAGCGAGGTCGGATGCAGCGGGCTGTTGTAGTAGCGGCTAGCGCTGCGCAGGCGGGCCGCACCATCGTTCCACGAGCCACCGCGTGCCACGCGTTTGTTGCAGGTGCCGCTTTCCCAGGCCTTGTCGTCTTGCGGGGCCTTGCCGTAGCGCGGGTCAAAGTGTTCGTAGCCGTCCCAGAGTTCGTAACAGTCCTGCACCCACTCCCATACATTGCCATGCATGTCGTACAGGCCCCAGGCATTGGGGCGCAGGCCGCCACCGGGGTGTAGGGCGTTGACGCTGTTGTCTTCAAACCAGGCGTACTGGCCCGCTTGCGCTGCATCGCTGCCAAAACTCCAGGCAGTGGTGGACCCGGCACGGGCCGCGTACTCCCACTGGGTTTCGCTGGGCAGGTAATAGCGCTTGCCGGTGGTGGTGCTCAGCCATTGCACATACGCCTGTGCCTGCTGCCAGCTCACACCAACGATGGGGTGCTGCGCTACCTCTACCGATGCGCCCAGATTGCTGAACAACCGGCGGTCGGTCTGCCACAGCGGTGCGGCACAAGCACCAGCCTGCACGCAGCCCAGGTACTGTGTCACCGTGACCTCGTAACGCCCCATCGCAAATGCGGTGATGCGCACGCCGTGGCGCAGGCCCTCGTCCCGGTCATGGCCCGCCTCCTGCGCGGGAGAGCCCATGCGGAAACTGCCAGCCGGTAGCGCCACTACCTCAGGGCAGTGGGCGCAGTCACGCAGCACGGTGGGCGCGGGCGTGGCACTGTGGGCCAGGCTCGGCAGGAGTACGCAAAGGCCCAACGCCGCGGCACGTGACAGTTGGGTGATAAATAAAGTGGATTTGCGCAGCATGGTCATGCCGTATTCTTGCACTACGCGGTAACTTTATGTAATTCTGGCTTCTAGCCCCCGTGCAGTGGACTTAAGCTGCTACTATAACGATAGCGCTACCTTACTGGCGGCACCGACAACCCTTGACACTGGAATCCCCGTTTATGCAAAACATGTTCTTCTTCCGATGGCTGTGCGCGCTGGCCTTGTGCGCCACTTTCTCTGCGATGGCGGCCGCCACCTACGGCGAAGCGCCCGGCGCCACCGACCACCCACTGGTAGGCCGGTTCAATGGCGCCGTGTTGCACAAGGCCGGTACCATCAGCTTTGAGCGGGTCGAGGTCAAGCTGCCGGACAAGCGTGTCGAATCCGCTGAAGGAAAAGTATTCAACTACTACTACCTGGGCCCCAAGGGGCACTCAGACCTGGAGGTTTTCCGCAACTACCAGCAGTCGCTGGAGAAGCAGGGCTTCAAGTTCTTGTACCTCTGCGAGGACGGTGCCAAATGCCAGCAACAAAACTTGTCGGCGCATGCGCAGAA
This sequence comes from Rhodoferax sp., assembly GCA_046598245.1. GTDB lineage: Bacteria > Pseudomonadota > Gammaproteobacteria > Burkholderiales > Burkholderiaceae_C > Allorhodoferax. The sequence goes on along the minus strand of JBKJJC010000040.1, from coordinate 30,447 downwards.
GTGGACCGACGATGCCCGCGCGTTTGCCGGGGGCAGTTTTTACATGAACAACGTCAGCGGACGGGCTTTCCGATTCTTGATGGCGCGCTTGGCACGGCCCGCAGGCGATGTGACTGTGGTGTTTACGGTGCGCGATGGCTACTGGGCCGATCGCGGTTTTGGTGCCGACTATTTTGTGCAGGTGATTGAATCCCAGGCCATGCAGGGCGACCAGGTGAGTCTGGTGAAGGCCGACACGCTGGGCAAGGGCTTGGCTGCAGAGGGCAGGGTTGCGTTGTATGGCCTTTTCTTTGACACGGCCAAGGCCGACATCAAGCCCGAGTCCACACCGCAGCTCGAAGAGATGGCAAAGCTGCTGGTGCAATCACCCAAGTTGCAGGTGTTCATCGTCGGCCACACCGATAACCAGGGTGGCGTGGATGCCAATCTGGCGCTGTCGATGCGCCGCGCGCAGGCCGTGGCTGCGGCACTGGCCAAGGACCACAAGATTGATGCATCCCGCCTGTCGCCACGCGGTGTTGCCAACTTCTCGCCCATGGCGAGTAACGATGCAGACGCCGGGCGGGCTAAGAACCGGCGGGTGGAGTTGGTGGCGCAGTAGACTCGTCCCAGTTCTTCCAATAACAACCGTTCTGTCGGCGGGAGCCGCTGTATATGCACTTCATCATCGTGGGCGCGGGTGCCATTGGTTGTTATGTAGGCGCCAGGCTGGCCGATGCCGGGCAGCAGGTCAGTCTGGTCGGGCGGCCCGGCATTCTGGGTGAAGTCGCCATGCATGGCCTCACGGTGTCGGACATGGATGGTTTCAGTGCCCATGTGCCGGCCAACCGCTTGCGGTTTGCCGTGTCCGTGTCCGACGTAGACCGCAGTGGCGCCCCGGTTGTTTTGCTGTGTGTGAAAGGCGGCGCCACGGCGCAGGCAGCGGTCGAAATCGCAGCCGTTTTCGGCGCTGGCACACCGGTCATCTCGCTGCAAAACGGTGTCGACAATGTGCAGCGCATCCGCCAAGCCGCACCCCAGCTGGACGTGGTGGCTGGCATGGTGCCCTACAACGTGGTGTTATCCAGCCCGGCCAAGGTGCACCGCGCCACCAGCGGGCATTTGCGGATCGGCCAGTCTGCCCGCAGTGCAGAAGTGGCTGCCTGCTGTGGTGCAGCCGGTCTGCCCACGGTGGTGGTGCCCGATATGCTGGCCGTGCAGTGGGGCAAGCTGCTGCTCAACCTGAACAACCCGGTGAATGCCCTGTCGGACCTGCCGCTGCGTGATGAATTGATGGACCGCAACTACCGCGTGGTGCTGGCGGCATTGCAAACCGAAGCAGTGCACGCCATGGATGCGGCCGGCATCGTGCCGGCCAAGGTGGCCAGTGCACCGCCACGCCTGTTGCCCACCATCCTCCGCCTGCCGGATTTCTTGTTCAAAGTGGTGGCCTCGCGCATGTTGCGTATCGACCCGACCGCCCGATCTTCCATGTGGGACGATGTGCAAAAGGGCCGGACCACCGAGATTGACGACCTGTGCGGCGCCGTGGTGCGGCTGGCGCAGCAGCATGGCACGGCAGCACCGGCGAATGCGCAGCTGCTAAAAACGCTACAGACCCACAGCGCGGGTGAGCGGCTCAGTGGCAGCGCACTGCGCCGCTTGTTGGACGTGTAGTCGCCGTGCGCAACGGTGGCAGGGCGCTGGGGCGCACTGGCACTGCCCACCAGGAAGGTGAGGCAAAGTGAAAGTTGCAGCAATTTCAAGGGCCGTGGTGTTGAATGGAAATGGCGACCATAAGAGTTAGACCAGGTGCATTGATCAATTGCATTGCGCAGTGTGACCACGCCAACATTTACACTTTCGGCAGGGTCGCGCAATGTTTTCTCGATACCAGCGGTCCCGAGCGCTGCCCTGCACACGGCCCCCGTGCCCTCGTAAACAACCCCTCACAAAGCCATGTTGGACATTACCCGCATCAAAGCCATCACACTGGACTTGGACGACACGCTGTGGCCGATATGGCCAACCATTCAGCGCGCCGAGCTGGCTTTGGCCGCGTGGCTGGCTGTACGTGCACCGGGCACTGCGGCCGTGTTTGCGGATCCTCAGGCACGGCTGGGGTTGCGCGAGCATGTGGTGCAAAGCCGCCCGGATCTGGGCCACGACCTGAGTGCCATCCGCCGCGAAATGATTCGCACCGCCCTGCACCGCGCAGAGGAAGACACCAGCCTGGCAGAGCCCGCATTTGAGATATTTTTTGCCGAGCGCATGCGGGTGGAGTTGTTTGACGATGTGCGGCCCGCTTTGGCGGCGTTGTCGGTACGCTTTCCGCTGATTGCGGTATCCAACGGCAACGCCCACGTCGCGCGCGTAAGTCTGGGGCAGTACTTTGCGCATAGCCTCAGTGCCAGCGAATTTGGCGTGGCCAAGCCGGATGCGCGCATCTTCCATGCCGCTGCCGACAAACTTGGGTTGCCGCACGCCGCGGTGCTACACGTGGGCGACGATGCTGCGCTGGATGTGCTGGGTGCCTTGGCTGCTGGCATGCAGACCGTGTGGGTGAACCGTGGGCAACATGCCTGGGTCCATACGGAGCAGCCGCACCACACGGTGGAGAACTTGACCCAACTGGCCGCGCTGTTTGGGATTTTTGGTGTTGGCTTGTTGGGTACCTAATTGCTATAAATAGCGTAGCACACTAGGCATATTACACGGGGGCTAGAGGCATTATTTATGCATAATCATCTGGCGTGGGTCGTCCCGTTGATGGCCATGGCCAGCAGGTGGTCATGGTCAAAAGCCAGGCATTGCGGCCTGCGCGACAGGGGTACATAGAAGGCGCGGGACGCATCGGCGCCCGCTAACAGTGGGGTGTTGTTGTTGCCAGCGGGTGTGGTTCGCACCAAAAACAGGTGGGAGCGCACCCAGCGCTCGCCGGTGTCCCGTGGGTCGCGCCCGTTGCCCTCCACCACCGTTACGGCTTGCAAGTCATTCAAGGGGATCCGCAGCCCAGTCTCTTCCGCCAGTTCCCTTACCGCTGCCGCTTGCAGCGATTCACCCGGCAACACAAAACCACCGGGCAGGGCGAAGCGGCCATTCTCCGCTGGGGCATCGTCATGGCGGCGCACCAGCAGCAACTCCGGTTCTTGCGCATGGGGCTGGCTGCGCAGTACGACGATGTCGACCGCGTCATTCGGGCCAGGGTAAAACAGCTGGGTCACGCGCGGGCCGTCTGTCAACAATTGAAGTACCTGTTGTGCAGCGTGCACTGGCTCTTGCAGCGGGATGGCGTGGGCGGGGTCCAACGGTGCGGCTTTGGCACTGGCGCCGGGCAGACCACTGAGCAGGCAATAGTGCAGACCCAGATTGCGCGCGGCCTGGATTTCGTCGCCCACGATGGTGCCGCCGCCCACAAACAGCGCCAGGCCACGGCATTCTTGTACCAGCGCATACAGGGGGGCGGCCTTGTCATACAAGGTGTTGGCGACCACGTGTAGGCCGCTGAGGCCACAGGCATCCAAGCTGTCTAGCGGCACCTGGGCGCTGACCAGGGCAATCACTTCGGCACGGGGTAGGGGCATGGCGTGGGCGCAGCGGTGTAGTAGGCCCTCCACACCGTCGCGGGTGCCGCCGGTAAGGATCACGCCACCGCGTTGTGCCAAGCCCACCAGCAGCGTCTGAAAGAAGACGGTCAAACCCTCGATATCGGCTTCGCTGAAATGTGCAAAGCTGTTGCGCCAGGCCCCTGCCAGATTGAGCAGGGGCCGCTTCGCCAGGTGGGTGCGCAGGCTTGCAGCATCGAACAGCGGCAGGCCCAGGGCTTCAAGGTGGGCGTGTAATGCCGTCTGTTTGGTGCTCTGTTGGGCATGCTTTCGGTCCACCACGGCATCCGTGAAGTGCAGCGGTAGTGTGGGCGGCGGCACCCCAAAGTCGTGCCAGGCGGGGAGCAGGTCTTGAACCGCCCGCTTGCGCGCCAGAAGGCGCCGTTCGGTGGCCGCGATCTGTGCCAAGTCGTCGTCACCCAGTCCCGTGGCCCGGGCGGCCTGGGCCTCGTCTTGCACATGGGTGCGGTACAGGCCTGGCCCGTCAGTGCCGAGCACCACGTCCACTCCGGACGCAATAGCGCGGCGCAGTGGCACATCGAAGGTGGTGCGGATATTGTTGAGGGCCAGGTTGCTGGTCAGGTTGAATTCGACAACCGCACAGCCCCCGTGTGTTCCGGCTGATGAGGACATCGCTGCCATATCGGCCAGGGTTGTGCTGTCTAAGCCATACAAGCCATGGCCGATGCGCAACTCCAGGCCATGGTCTTCCACCAACGGGCGCAACGCGGTCACCGCTTCGCGCACGTTCTCGGGAAACGCCGGATTCTCACCCGCGTGGACCCGCACCACCCAACCCGCGCGCTGACGCGCCAGCGCCCCCGCAGCCTGCAGGTGGGGCAGGAAGGCGCGGGTGGAATTGGTCTCGTGGCCCATGAAGTCGATGCCGACGATGGCGCGGCTGTCCAGGCAGGCTTCCGCTCGGCGCAGCACGTCCAAATCCCACTCCAGGTCGTCGTGTCGGGACAAGGCCACCAGAAAGCGTATGCCCACACCCGTCTGGGCTTCTATTGCCGGTAGCGCTGTGTGGGCCTGGGCCAGTACAGCAGGCTCCAGAATGCTGGACAGCGACAGTTCCAGGTAACGGACGCTGGCCTCTGCGGCCCGCTTTGCAATGCGCCACAGTTGCGGTGCAAACAGGGCGGGGTGGCGGGTCAACTGCGCACGCATCGCATAAAGTCGCTCCATATCCAGAAACGTTACTTGGCGGTCCAGCGGTATGTCCAGTGCGCAGGCGAAGCGGGCGCGTGCGCCGGCGCTCAGCGCGCTCAGCGGCGTGTCGCGTTCGCAAAAAATGCCAGCCTGCGCCAAACCACTCCTGGCGACCACTGCGTCTGCCGCCAGTCCCAGTTCAACTAGATCTTGGCCGGACAAACAACCGCCGAAGTGGCTGTGCAAATCGGTTTGCAACCAGCCTGCCGCCGCAGGTCCCAGCGGTGCGGCTGATTGCAGGGGTCCTGCGGGCAGTGGTACACCGTTCTCCGCCAAAAAGCGGGCACCAAAGGCTGTCAAGGGTCGGTGTTCGGTCACCGTGCCGTCGCGCACCCGCGCCACCATACTGTCGCCTACATACACCTGTAGCTCGTCGCCGTTATGCCGCATCGTGGTGTGCCGCGCCAATGCCGCACCCAGGCGGCTGCGTACGTCGTCACCGGGCTGTGCGTCGGCGTCAAACGCGACGTGCATGGCTGGGTGCCGAGTGGTATCAATGACGGCACAAAAGGCGTGGCCAGGGATCAAGCCGATGTGAAGGGGGAGCGCTGATGTCAAGGGCATGTGGTTTTGTGTGGCATGGTATCCCTGACGTGCCTGGATCCATCTAGTACGTAGTTAAGTGCAAATTGCAAATAACTAGACTACAATGCAGCTAACTGATTCAAACAGTGCCAACCCCATGAGGAGTGATGATGTGACCGCCAAGCTCGAGTTGTTCCAACCCGTGATCCACAGTCTGCTGGAGACCGATCTGTACAAGTTCACGATGCAGCAGCCCATGTTGCATTCCATGCCAACCAACCAGGCCGAATACAGCTTTGTGTGCCGCAATACACCGGCCTTTCCATTGGCTGAACTGGCCGCTGATGTGAATGCGCAGTTGGACGCCCTGTGTTCCTTGCGTTTCACCGATGACGAGCTGGCCTATCTGGGAGCATTGCGTTACCTGTCGTCGGACTACATCGATTTCTTACGGTTGTTCCAGTTCCAGCGCCGATTCATCAAAGTCAGCACGCAAGACGACACACTGATGGTGGTGGCCAAGGGGCCGCAGGTCCATGTGATGGGGTTCGAAATTTATGTGCTGGCTATCGTCAATGAACTCTATTTCCGCCGCTTGGCGCAAGGACCTGCCCATGAAGCCGCATTGGCCGAGGGCCGCGCGCGGCTCCAGGCCAAGCTTGTCTTGTTGCGTGACTATGCGAGTACCGCAGCACCCCGCCGCCATCCGTTTGAGTTTTTTGACTTTGGTGTGCGCAGGCGATTCAGCGGTGCGTGGCAAGAAGAGGTGACGACCACGCTGGCACGCGAAGTGCCGCAGGTCTTCAAGGGCACGTCCAATGTCTATCTGGCCAAGAAGCTGGGCATTGTTCCCATTGGCACCATGGCACACGAATACTTGCAGACCTTTCAGGCGGTAGGGGTGCAGCTCAAAGGCTTTCAAAAAGCGGCGCTGGAATCGTGGGTGCAGGAGTACCGTGGCGACCTGGGCGTGGCTCTGACGGATGTGGTTGGCATGGACGCCTTCTTGGCCGACTTCGATCTCTACTTTGCCAAGCTGTTCGATGGTCTGCGCCACGACAGCGGCGACCCTGTCGTGTGGGGCGAGAAGGCCCTGACCCACTACGCCAAGCTGAAGCTGGACGCCCATGCCAAGCGTCTGGTGTTCTCCGACGGGCTGGATGTGCCCACCGCCATCAACCTGCACCGCCACTTTGCAGATCGCGTGCAGACCGGCTTTGGTATCGGCACCAATCTGAGCAACGACACCGGGCTCAAGCCCCTGAATATTGTGATGAAGCTGGTCAACTGCAACGGCCAACCTACCGCCAAATTGTCGGACTCTCCGGGCAAGACGCTGTGTGACGACCAGACCTTTCTGGCCTATCTGCGCCAGGTTTTCCAGAAGAATGATTAAGCTATATCAGAATAACGAGGACACTCTATGTTGCGCATCACCAGTGCCCAAATCAACCCCACGATTGGGGACATCACCGGCAACATTGCGCTGATGCTGCGTGCCGCACGCCAGGCGCGTGACGATGCCGCAGACATCGTGGTATTCCCCGAGATGAGTCTGACGGCCTACTACCCCGGCGATCTACTGGACGACGCCAATTTTCAGGCGCGCATAGAGGCGGGTCTGGCTCAGCTGCTGATCGCCACCCGTGAAACACCCAACCTTTATTGGGTGGCTGGCGCACCCATGCGCCGCGCTGGCATTGGCAAGCCTTATTGCAACGCCCTGTTGGTGCTCAAGAACGGCGAGCAGGTGCTGCAATACGCCAAGCAGTTGCTGCCCACCTACAACATCTTTGACGAGCGCCGCCACTTTGAGCCCGGTCCGGATGTGGCGCGTGTGCTGCGTATGGGCGATGTGCAGATAGGGCTGATGATTTGTGAAGATGGCTGGAACGACGACGGCCAGGACTACGTCGTCAATCCCTTTCAGCGGCTGGCCGATGCCGCACCCGATCTGGTGGTGTCCATCAATGCCAGTCCCAGCAACATCGGCAAGCGTGAACAGCGCCACACTGTCTTCGGCGCGGCGTGTGCACGGCACAAACTGCCACTCTTGTATGTGAACCAGATTGGCGGGCATGACCAACTGGTGTACGACGGTGCGTCGTTTGCCGTGGATGCCCAGGGCGTTGTGGTGTATGAAGCCACACGGTTTGCAGAGGATGTGAGAACGCTGGGTTTTGACCCGGTCCAACGGGTATTCATGCAGGGCGATGGAAGTGCCCTGCCGGTAGTGCCCCAGGCCGGCTTGCCCACAATGGAGTTCTACCGCCAACAAATTGTGCTGGGGCTCAAGGACTACGCGCGGCGTTGCGGTTTTACCAAAGCGGTGGTGGGTTCGTCAGGCGGCATCGATTCGGCACTGACGCTGGTGCTGGCGGTGGAGGCGCTGGGTGCTGAAAATGTAGTGGGCATTACGATGCCGTCCAAATTTTCAAGCACAGGCAGTGTGACGGATTCGGAGGTGTTGTGCCGCAACCTCGGCATTGCGCTGATTGAGCACCCCATCAAGGCCATCGTGTCGGTCTTCGAGGCCACCTACGCCTCGTCGTTTGGCGAAGTGCTGCAAGGCCTGCCGCTGGAGAACCTGCAGGCGCGTGTGCGGGGTACCACGCTGATGGAATATTCCAACCGCTTCGGCCATCTGTTGCTGACCACGGGCAATAAGAGCGAAGTGTCGGTGGGCTACTGCACTTTGTATGGCGACACCAATGGCGGGCTGGGGTTGATTGGTGATTTGTACAAGACAGAGATTTTTGAGTTATGCCGGCATATCAATACTTCTGAGGGGCGGGCGTTGATACCCGTCGCCATCATTGAAAAGCCACCGTCGGCTGAACTGGCACCGGGGCAAAAAGATACCGACAGTCTGCCACCCTACGAAGTGTTGGATGAAATCCTCAAGCATTTGATAGAAGGTGACCGCCTCGCGCAGGGGGAACGTGCGCACGCCGATGCCAAGATGGCCGAACTGCGGGCCACGCCGCAGGGCACTGCGTTGATCATCCGGATTCAAAAGATGATTGCGCGCAATGAGTACAAACGCCGCCAGGCACCACCCGTGCTGCGGGTCAGGGGCAAGGCCTTCGGCAGTGGCCGTCAGGTGCCCATAGCGGCTGTGCAATACGCGTAGACCACCACCCATTCACAAGGCCCTACACCATGCAAGACACCCAAGCTACAGAGCCGCAGGGCACCGCCATCATCGTCGGCCGGTGGCAACTCTTCCACAAAGGCCATGAGACCCTGCTCCACGCTGCGCTGGCGGCGGCACAGCAGGTGATTGTGGTCATCGGCTCGGCGTTTCGCTCACGCGATGTGCGCAACCCTTTCAACTGGGAAGAGCGCAAGGCCATGATCGAGGCCGCGCTGCCACCCGATGTGGAAAATCGCGTGCAGTTTTTGCCGGTGCGCGACTACTTTGACGATGTCCGATGGAATTCGGCGGTGCGGGACGGCGTGCAGAAAATCACCGGCGGCCGCGGCTCCGTGACGCTGGTGGGCTTCAAGAAGGACCACACCAGCTACTACCTGGACCACTTTCCCAACTGGGTGTGGCAGGCGGTGGAACAGGTGCATGACATCGACGCCACAGCCCTGCGCAATGTGTTCTTTGAAGGAACGGATCCCGACGCACGCCTGGCGGTGTTGCGACCCCATGTCCATGCGCAGGTCTTGGCGTATCTGCAGGCCTGGTCGCGCCTGGCGGTGTACGTGCAGCGGGTGGTGGAGCACAACACCGTGGTGCAGTACCGTAAAAAATGGGCTGCCGACGTTTACTTAACGGCAGACGCTGTGTTGGTCGCGAACCGGCACGTGCTGTTGATTCGCCGTGGAGGTGATGTTGGCCATGGGCAGTGGGCATTGCCGGGAGGTTTTGTCGACAAGGGCGAGCGCTTCTATGCGGCAGCGCTGCGCGAGCTCCACGAAGAGACGGGCTTCAAGACGCTGGAATCTACGATGCGCCAGGCCTTGAAAGCCAGCCAAGTGTTTGACCACCCCTTGCGCAGTGCACGGGGCCGCTTGATTACTAATGCCTTCTACTTTGACCTGGGCAGTATCCGTTTACCCGAAATCAAAGGCGCAGACGATGCCTTGGAAGCCAAATGGGTGCCTATCGACGTGTTGATTGAACTGGAAGACCAACTGTTTGAAGACCATGCAGCAATCCTGGACCGGTTTGTGAAGGTGTACGGCTGACCGAATCGGAGCTTTTTAAACCAATTTCGCACCAAAATAGTGCAAAACTACAGTTTTTTGCCAAAAGGCTCATTTATTTAAAAATTTTTGAAAATAGGCCTAAATAATCCCCTAAATCTGCCGTTAAGAAGCTTACGTCCACGAAGAAAAGTAAGTGAGGGGGCCAAAAGCCCTAAACAAAATGCAGTTGCCCACCATTGATCGAATCCCCAATCAGCGCCCCAGCGGTGCGGATGTGGTTTCGTTCGGGGCAAACAGGGTGATACCGGTTGCCCCTGTAAACCCCTCGGTGACTGGGAGTTCCGGCCTGGAGCCAGTGCCCAGCGTTGTAAATCTGGTGAATCCCGCGCTCAAAGGGAATGAAGGTGAGTCCGTTTACGCCAGTGTCTCAGACCCCGGCAGACCGGGTTCGGAGGCCGCCACCGCGCAAAAAGATTGGACAATCCGCAGGCCTGCCACAGATAAAGTGGAAGACCCTCCGCCCAAACCCATCCACCAATTGTTGATGGAACACATCAAGAATTTATGGACCGCTAGCGCAAGCGCGATTCAACTCGAGCAGGTGAATAATCAGTTGAAGCCTACTGTTCCCATGTCGCCATCGGATACCCCTGGAAATTTCGCCAAAGAAGTGCTGGTCTACGACCACAACATCATCAAAAAGAACGAGCGCATCTGATCGCCATTGTGCGGTCAGGCGGTGCCGTGTTTTAACATTGGGGCCATGCATACCAGCGCCCTCGTACTTTTTTCTGGCGGTCAGGACTCCACTACCTGCCTGGCCCACGCTCTGCAGCGCTATGAACGCGTTGAAACCATTGCCTTTGATTACCGGCAACGCCACAGCGTAGAGCTGGACGCACGGCTAGTGGTGATGCGCGAGATTCGCGCCCAGTTTCCGCAGTGGGCCCACAAACTGGGTGAGGACCATATGCTGGATCTGGCGGTGCTGGGCGCAGTTAGCGAAACATCGCTGACGCGCGACACTGCTTTTCGGATGGAAAGCACGGGCTTGCCGAATACTTTCGTGCCCGGGCGCAACCTACTGTTTATGACCCTGGCAGCGGCAGTTGCCTACAGGCGAGATCTGCAGGTCATCGTTACCGGTGTCTGCGAAACCGATTTTTCCGGTTACCCAGATTGCCGCGACGACACGATGAAGGCCATGCAATTGGCACTGTCACTGGGTATGGACAAACGGTTCTTGATTGAAACACCTTTGATGTGGATTGACAAAGCGGCCACATGGACTATGGCACACCAGTTGGGTGGACAGCCTCTGGTAGACCTGATCGTGGAGCACACACACACCTGTTATTTGGGTGACCGATTGCATCGGCATGCCTGGGGCTATGGGTGTGGTGAATGCCCGGCCTGTGTGTTGCGTGTCAAAGGTTTTGCGGGGTATTCTGCGGTTGGTTCCTAACCATTCCAGCCCGTCCGCGCATGGGAGCGGTTGCCGAATCGTCAGCCGTTGCGAACTCCACTAACGACATGGCCGGAAGGCACGTGCCGTGCGGCGGACTCTATGTGGCCAGTCTGGTCGTCAAAGAAAAAATCGGGTTCAAATTCACGCAGGAATTCACCCTTGTCCAAACCGCCCAGAAACATGGCCTCATCAACGGCAATGCTCCAGTTCATCAGCGTTCGGATGGCGCGCTCGTGGGCGGGTGCGCTTCGGGCGGTGACCAGGGCTGTGCGAATGCGCATTTGCGGTGTTGCCGCTTGCTGCAGTCTGTGCAGGGCAACCAACAGGGGCTTGAACGGCCCATCTGGGAGCGGTAAAGCGACCTTCTCCATTTCGTGTTGCTGAAAGGCGTTCAACCCCTGTGCCTGGTACACACGTTCAGCTTCGTCGCTGAACAGCACTGCATCGCCGTCAAATGCAATGCGCACTTCGGTGGGATGTGCATCACTGGCATGTGCGGAGTGGGGGTAGGCTTGCGCAGCCGGTACGCCGGCAGCCAAAGCCGCGCGTACGTCGCTCAGGTGGGTGCTCAAAAATAGGTTGGCGTGCAAGGGTTTGAGGTAGCGCCAGGGCGGCTCGCCCCGTGTAAACGCGCAGCGGATGATGGGCAGAGCATAGTGCGCGGCCGACTTCATGACGCGCAGGCCGCTGACAGGGTCATTGCGCGACAAAATAACAACCTCTACTTTTTGTGACGAGGCTTCATTGAATGCGAGCAGCTTTTGGACCAGCGAGAACGCTACACCGGGCTTTGCCGGTACGTCCAGCCTCTCCAGTTGTAGGCGCATGTAGGCGGTGTCGTCGGACTGTTCGAAGACCTTGTTCTCCTCTTCAAAGTCGAACAATGCGCGGCTGGAAATGGCCACCACCAATTTGCCGTCCAGAGAAATTCCCATGTGAATACCCTTAATCGGTTGGGGACAGAGCTACAGTCTGTCCCGCAAGAACACCCCTAGTCAGTTGGGGACAGAGCTACGCTACGCTTCGGTCTGTCCCGCAAGGTATCAGCATTGCAAAAACATGCGGTAAACCGGATTGTGGGTTTCTTCCACATAGGGGTAACCCAAGGTTTGCAAGAACTTGGCAAACGCCTTGTCATCGGTCTTGGGTACTTGCAGCCCAACCAGGATACGGCCGTAGTCGGCTCCTTGGTTGCGGTAGTGGAACAGGCTGATGTTCCAGCCAGGGCGCATCAGACTCAGAAACTTCATCAGTGCACCGGGCCGCTCGGGGAAAATAAAGCGCAGCACACGTTCGTTTTCCGCCAGGGAAGAGTGGCCGCCGACCATATGCCGAATGTGCTCTTTGGCGAGTTCATCGTGTGTCAGGTCCAGTGTCTGAAAGCCGTGTTTGGTGAAGTTCAGCGCGACCTTGGTCGATTCGCCTTTGCCCTGTGTGGTCAGGCCTACAAAGACATGGGCTTTGGCTGAATCGCTGATGCGGTAATTGAACTCGGTCACATTGCGTGGGCCCCCGGGTAACTCGCCAATCAACGCGCAGAACCGTTTGAAACTGCCGCGCTCTTCGGGAATCGTGACAGCAAACAGTGCCTCACGTTCTTCACCCACTTCCGCCCGTTCTGCAACAAAGCGCAGTCGGTCAAAATTCATATTGGCGCCGCACAAAATGGCGGCGTAGGTCTCGCCTTTGGTTTTGTTCTTCGCAACGTATTGCTTGACCGCTGCCACTGCCATGGCGCCCGACGGCTCGACGATGCTGCGGGTGTCGATGAAGATGTCCTTGATGGCTGCGCAGACGGCGTCGGTGTCCACCACGATGTACTCATCCACCAAACCACTGGCGATACGGAACGTTTCTTCACCGACCAGTTTCACGGCAGTACCGTCGGCAAAAAGGCCAACGTCCGTTAGGGTGACCCGCTGCTTTGCCTTGACTGATTGCAGCATTGCATCTGAGTCATTGGTTTGCACACCAATGACCTTGATGCGTGGGTCCACTGCCTTGATGTAGTTAGCCACACCCGACACCAGACCCCCGCCGCCAATTGCAACAAAGACCGCATCCAATGCGGGTCGCGGTGTTGCGTCTTGTGCACTGCCTGGGCCGCGTTTGTGCAGCGTTTGAACCTGGCGCAGAATTTCCATGGCGATCGTGCCCTGGCCCGCAATCACGTCCGGGTCGTCAAATGGATGGACAAAGGTCAACCCTTGTTTTTTTTGTAGGGCAAGTGAGTGGGCGTAGGCGTCCGAGTAGCTGTCGCCATGCAGCACCACCTCGCCACCAAACCCCCGCACCGCGTCTACTTTCACTTGGGGCGTGGTGGTGGGCATCACGATGACGGCGCGTGTGCCCAGTTTGTGCGCGCTGAGCGCAACACCCTGCGCATGGTTGCCGGCAGAGGCGCAAATAACGCCCTTGGCCAACTGTTCTGCGCTGAGTTGGGCCATCTTGTTATAGGCGCCGCGCAATTTGAAACTGCGCACCGGTTGCTGGTCTTCGCGCTTGAGCAACACCGTGTTGTGTAGGCGTTTGCCCAGCTGTTTGGCGGGTTCGAGCGCCGATTCCGTCGCTACGTCATAGACACGGGCGGTCAGGATTTTTTTAAGGTAGTCGTCGGGTGTCAGGTGCAGTGGCTGTTTGGTCGTCATGGCAGAGAGGCAAGTGTTGACACATGATAATCGCCAGCTTGCCGCAGATGCGGTGTGTACCAAACGCCAAGGAGCAGGAACATGGAATGCACAGTCAGTTGGACCGGGGCTTTAAGCACACGCTCGGCCATGGGTTTTGTAGCCGAAACCGGAAGTGGTCACACATTGGTCATGGATGGCGCCCCAGATGCCGACAAACTGGAAAATGGAGGGCAAAATCTCGCGCCGCGGCCGATGGAGACCGTTTTGGCCGGAACAGGGGGTTGTACCGCCTACGACGTGGTGCTCATCTTAAAACGGGGTCGCCATGCCGTGCAGGGCTGCACAGTCAAGCTCACAGCAGAGCGCGCACAAACCGAACCCAAAGTGTTCACCAAAATTCACATGCACTTTACGGTGACCGGAAAGGCAATTCCGGCAGTTGCTGTGGAGCGTGCGATCGCTCTGAGTCATGAGAAATACTGTTCAGCCAGCATCATGTTGGCGAAGATGGCCGAAATTACGACCAGTTTCGAGCTTTTAGATACTTAAACGTGGTGCGCCACGGTGGTCATCACTTTGGCGGCAGCGCGCATCAGGTCTTTGACCGGTTGGGGTAGTTCCATCGCCCCGGCGTCTCGGGCCGCCTGGGCATGCTGAAGTTCGTCATCACGCATTTGTAAAACGATGGCTCGGGAAGCATGGTCGCCAACCGGAAGTTCGTCTAAATGGCTTTGTAAGTGGGCGCCAACTTGAATTTCAGTTTCTACGACAAATCCGAGGCTGACCCGGTCACCCAAGCGCCCCGCCAATAAGCCCAGACCAAATGCACCTGCGTACCAGAGCGGGTTGAGCAGTGAAGGCCGAGCGTTCAATTCGCCCAAGCGTTGTGCTGTCCAAGCCAAATGGTCGGTTTCTTCAACGCAGGCCTGTGTGAAATGCGCGCGCAGTGCGGGATTGCGGGTAGTAAGCGCTTGCGCTGTATATAACGCTTGGGCGCATACCTCGCCCACATGGTTAACCCGCATTAAAGCAGCAGAAGAACGGCTTTCGGATGCGTCGAGCTGTGTCGCCTGCTCTGCCAAAGTAGGACAGGCGTGTGACGCTTGTGGCTTCGCAAACAGGGTGCGCAGGGCGGAATCTGCGGCATTTAGCAGCGAATCCATGGGGAAACTCCGTAAAAAGATCAGTCCGCCAGTCTAGCGCGATTGTGGTGTCGTGTAGGGGGAACATATTGTTGCAACCCTGCAACGAATGCCCGTGGATTTAGGGTTTTTCCGGTCTTTTTAGGGTCAATGCTTTGCCAAAAAGGTGTGGGTCTGGTGCAATACACCCAACTTCCTGAACTAGGAGGTTGGCCCGGGGTTCTGATCCCGTAGGACCTGAGCCCGCTGTTTAACCTTTTTGAGAAACCCGAAATGAAAAAAACCCTCATCGCTTTGGCCGTTTTGGCCGCATCCACTGCCTCGATGGCCCAAGTTACTTTGTACGGTGTTGCTGATCTGTCTTTGTCGGCAACAAATGCAACAGGCGTTCGTAGCGACGCATCCATGTCTGCCAACGGCCTGCTGAATGACGGTAACAGCCGTTGGGGTATGAAGGTTGTTGAGGATCTGGGTGGCGGCATGAAGTTGACTGCACAGTTCGAGCAAAACATCAACTACGAAACTGGCGCTACTGAAACCACCAGCGGCCGTTACGCCTACGTCGCTTTGGATACATCCATCGGTCGTTTCAAAGCTGGCCGTACGCTGACTCCTTCCTTCTTTGGCGTTGCCACATGGGAATTGACAGGCGCTGCTAACTTCACAGCTGTTGGCAACCAGTTCGGTTTTGCTGGTGCCGGTTCGCGCAACAACAGCGAATTCAGCTACGCCACTAAGGTGGGTGGTTTCTCCGCTATTTTGGGTTATGTGACTGAGTTGGACCTGGCTGTTGCTCCTAAGCAAGACGTCAGCAAGGTTGATGCGATGGTATCTTATGTCGCTGGCCCATTGGCAACTGCCCTGTCCTACAACAAGCTGAGCAGCGCTTCTGACGGCAACTACGCTTTGGGCGCAAACTACAACTTTGGCGCGTTCAGCGTTGCAGCCAGCTTCCAAGACGCAGCTGGTCAATCACAAGGTTATTCTTTGGGTGCTTCTGTGCCCATGGGCCCTTGGAAGTTCACAGTTGACGTCGCACAAGACACCGGCTTTGACGACACCAACTTTGTCGTGTACGGTGGCTACAGCCTGAGCAAGCGTACTACCATTTACGGCGCTTACTATGATGACGGCAAGTCTGGCACAACTCTGAAGAAGACTGCTGTGGCTTCCCAGACATACGGCGTCGGCATTCGCCACAACTTCTAATCTGATGCTGGCATAAGCCAGCTAAGGGTTTCAAGAATAAACCCCCGCTACGGCAACGTAGCGGGGGTTTTGCTTTGGCGCAAAGGATTATGTGTAACGCTTGCTTCGCAAATTGCTTTTCATCTCACTCAACAAGGGCTGAAGCGTTGTGCTACCAATGCGCAATGCCATACAGGTTGCCAGTATGTCAATAATCATGAGGTGCAAGAGCCGTGAGACCATGGGGCTGTACTTGTCAAAGCTTTCCGGGTGGTCGGCACTCAGGTGGATATGCCCTGCGCTGGCCAATGGAGAGCCGCTGGCGGTAATCACAATCGTGGTAGCGCCATTTTTGCGGGCGATGTCACAGGCATCCATCAGGTCCCGGGTGCGGCCCGAGTTGCTGATGACCACCACACAGTCGCCGGGCGCCAGTGCCGATGCGCTCATCACCTGCATGTGCCCGTCGCTATAAGATACGGTGTTGACACCCAACCGGAAGAATTTGTGGTGCGCATCCTGTGCCACGACTCCAGAATTGCCAACGCCAAAGAAAAGAATGCGGTGCTTGTTTTGGTAGGCGGTTAACAGCGCGGTGATGGCCTTTTCAAGCGCAATGGTGCTGGCCTCGTTGCGGTATTTCAAGAACGCGGCCACGGTGTTGTCAATCACCTTGACCATCACGTCCGACGTTTTGTCATCGGTGTCCACACTGCGGTGGATGAAGGGCACGCCTTCGTTGACCGTACCCGCCAATTTGCGTTTGAAATCGGCCAGGCCGTCGTAACCTACGCTGCGGCAAAAGCGCACCACGGTGGGCTTGCTCACATGCGAGCGGTCGGCCAACACACTGACCGGCAACTTGGCAAAGGCGCGCGGGTCTGCCAGACAGAGTTTGCCCACACGCTGTTCTGCCGGGGCCAAGGAGGGCAGGGCGGCCTGGATGCGATCCAACATGTTCAGCTTTCTTCAGACCAGCAATAACCGTCACGTGCAATCATCGCGCTGGAGGCGCTGGGCCCCCAGCTGCCAGCAGCATACATGCGCGGGCCCTGGGTGTCATTGGCCCAATGGTTCATGATGGGTTCGACCCAGCGCCAGGCTTCTTCCTGTTCGTCGCTGCGTACAAACAAATTCAGGCGGTCGTCAATAACGTCCAACAACAAGCGCTCGTAGGCGCCCACCCGCTCAGACCCAAAACGTTTGTCAAAGTCAAGGTCCAACTGTACCGGGACCAAGTTTTGCGCGACACCTTGCTTGGCTTGGCGGTTGTTTTGCCCCTGGGCCAGCAGGTGCAGTTCCAGTCCGTCCTTCGGCTGCAAGTTGATAACCAGGCGATTGGCAACGCCAATCTGAGAATTGAAAATGGCGTGCGGCGTGGGCCGGAAGTTGACGACGATGTGTGCGTCTCGCCCAGTCAGGCGTTTGCCGGTGCGGATATAAAACGGCACGCCGGCCCATCGCCAATTGGCAATCTCGGTGCGCAGCGCAACGAATGTTTCGGTGTTGCTCTGGGGATTAACGCCCAGTTCTTCGCGGTAACCCGGCACCTTGCTGCCGTCTATGCTGCCGCTGGCGTATTGCCCGCGCACCACGTCTTGCGTCAAAGACTCCTGCGTCCAGGGCTTGAGTGAACGCAACACCTTGAGCTTTTCGTCGCGGATAGCATCTGCGTGGGAGTTGATAGGCGGCTCCATACCAATGGCGCACAACAGTTGCAGCGCGTGGTTTTGCACCATGTCGCGCAGGGCGCCCGTGGTCTCGTAAAACGCGCCGCGCTTTTCCACGCCCAAGTCTTCTGAAATCGTGATCTGGATATTGGCAATGTGTTCGCGCCGCCATAGCGGTTCAAACAGCGCGTTACCAAAACGCAGCGCAAACAGGTTTTGCACCGCGGGCTTGCCCAAATAGTGGTCGATGCGGAAAACCTGCTTTTCCTCAAAAAACCGGCGCACGGTGTGGTTGATCGCGCGGTTGGATGCCAAATCGTGGCCCAGTGGCTTCTCCAGCACGATGCGTGTATGGTGTGTGTTCAGCTTGGCGGCCGCCAGTTGTTCACACACGGTGGTGAACAGGCTGGGTGCTGTGGCCAGGTACATGACCACGGTATCCGCATTGCGGGACTGCAGTGTGCTGGCCAGGTGGATGTAATCGTCTGGTTTGGAGAGGTCCATTCGCACAAAATCCAGCAGCGCGGCAAACCGCGAAAACTCTTCGGCGCTGGGGCGTTTGGCCAGATCCACCTTGTCAAAGCGCGATTGGATAAGGGCCCGGTATTGCTCCGTGCTCAGGTCATCACGCCCCACGCCTATGATCCGTCCGCCGTCGGGCAGGGAGCCATGGCGAAAAGCCTGGAACAACGCTGGCATAAGTTTGCGCCAGGCCAAATCACCCGTGCCACCGAACAAGACAAGATCAAAGCTCATAGATTTTAGAGTTACATGAAAGAAGACACGGTAATGTAACTTTGTTTCACAGATAATTCAACACATGAACCAACTCGACGCACTCAAACAATTCACCACCGTGGTGGCGGACACCGGCGACTTCAAGCAACTGGGCGCCTTCCAACCACAAGACGCCACTACCAATCCGTCGCTGATCCTCAAGGCCGTACAAAAGCCAGATTACGCGCCCTTGCTCAAGGACACTGTGGCACAGTTTCGCGGCCGTCCGCTGGACGAAATCATGGACCGCTTGCTGGTGCGCTTTGGTTGCGAGATTTTGTCCATCATTCCTGGGCGCGTGTCCACTGAGGTCGATGCCCGCCTCAGTTTTGACACCAACGCCACGGTGGCACGCGGCGAGCGCCTGATCGAGCTGTACCAAGCCCAGGACATCCACATTGACCGCGTCCTGATCAAGGTTGCCGCCACCTGGGAAGGCATTCAAGCTGCCGAGCAACTGGAGCGCAAGGGCATACACACCAACCTCACGCTGCTGTTCTCGTTCTGCCAAGCCGTGGCCTGCGGACAGGCCAAGGTGCAACTGATTTCCCCATTTGTAGGGCGCATTTACGACTGGTACAAAAAATCTGCCGGAGCGACATGGGTGGAAGCCGAGCGCGCCAACGCCAACGACCCTGGCGTGCAGTCGGTCACCCAGATCTACAACTATTACAAGAAGTTCGGCATCGCCACCGAGGTCATGGGCGCGAGCTTTCGCAATGTAGGCCAGATCACGTCGCTAGCCGGTTGTGACCTGCTGACCATCAGCCCCGATTTGTTGGCCACATTGGCGGCCACCGAAGCACCTTTGGAGCGCGCGCTGGACGCGGCTCGTGCACAACATCTCGACCTGCAGCACTTGCATTACGACGAAGCGGGCTTCCGCTTCGCCCTGAACGAAGACGCCATGGCGACCGAGAAGCTGGCCGAAGGCATTCGCGCTTTCTGTGCCGATGCCGTCAAGCTGGACCAACTGCTGTTGGCAGTGTGAAACCATGATCCGTACCCGTTGTGACCGCACTGCCGCCTGGGGCGCTCTGCAAGCCGCGTGGGACAACGGCGCTGGCGCGTTCGACCTACGCCAAGCCTTTGCCAGCGACCCAGAGCGCTTTGCGCGGCTGAGCCAGTCCGCCCCCCACGTGTTTGCCGACCTGTCCAAAAACATGTTGGATGGGGCCACTGAAGCCCTGCTACAGAACTTGGCGCGCGAGTGCGGGGTAGAGGCGCACCGCGCTGCCATGTTTGCCGGTGAGGCTGTGAATACCACGGAAAATCGCGCCGTGATGCACTGGTTATTGCGATATCCGCCTCTAGCCACCGCGGATATTGGCAATGCCGCTATTAAAAATGTAGCGCCTGAATTGGCGCAGGTGCACACGACGTTGGACGCCATGCTGGCCTATGCGCAGGCCGTGCGGGACGACGCCGCAATCACCGACGTAGTGAACATCGGCATAGGCGGCTCTGACCTAGGGCCACAGATGGCGGTGCTGGCGCTGGATGCGTTTTCGACTGCGGGTAAGCGATTCCACTTTGTGTCCAATGTGGATGGGCATGAGCTGGACGCAGTGCTCAAGAAACTCAAACCCGAAAGCACACTGTTCCTGATCGCCAGCAAGACCTTCACCACCATCGAGACCATGACCAATGCCTGCTCGGCCAAGGCTTGGTTTGCAGCAAAGGGTGGCACGGACACAGCGCGGCACTTTGCGGCACTAACGACGAACGTGGAAGCGGCGCAGGCCTTTGGTATCAGCACTACCTTCGGGTTCTGGGACTGGGTGGGTGGGCGCTATTCGTTGTGGTCGGCTATTGGCTTGCCTCTTGCGATTGCGATCGGGCCGCAGGGATTCAGAGAGTTTTTAGCCGGTGCGCACGACATGGACGAGCACTTCCGCACGGCGCCGCTGGCCAGCAACTTGCCGGTCCGACTGGGTTTGCTGGATGTCTGGTACCGCAATTTTCACGGCTTCACCAGCCGCAGCATTGCGCCCTACCACGCTGCGCTCAAGCGCTACCCAGCCTATTTGCAACAGTTGGAGATGGAAAGCAATGGCAAGCGGGTGGACGCCTCGGGCGAGGCCTTGCCGTTTGCAACGTCGCCCGCGTTGTGGGGCGAGCCGGGCACCAACGGGCAACACGCCTACTTCCAGATGCTGCACCAGGGTACCGATGTGGTGCCAGTGGAGTTTGTTGCAGTCAAAAAAGCGCGGCATGCGCTGGCGGGCCACCAGACACTGTTGTTAGCGAATGTGCTAGCGCAGGCGCAGGCGCTGATGGTGGGTAAGGCAGATTCCGGCGGGCAGAAGAATTTTCCAGGTAACCGGCCAAGTACCTTTTTGTTGCTGGACGAACTCACGCCCACAACATTGGGCGCTTTGATCGCCTTGCAGGAACACCGTGTGTTCGTCAGTGGCTCGGTCTGGGGCATCAACAGTTTTGACCAGTGGGGCGTGGAGCTGGGCAAGGTCTTGGCCAAGGACGTAGAAGCTCGGCTGCTAAGCGGCGACACCGCGGGGCTGGATGGGTCTACTGCCGGGTTGTTGGCGCTGATGCGGACGTGATTTGCAGCGGATGAACTTCGTATTCGATTTTGGCGCCGTGTTGTTCACCTGGAAGCCGGCAGACTTGATGGCCCAGTGTTTTCCGCAGCGGGCTGGTACGCCTGCAGCGGCGGCCGAGCTGGCGCACGCCATGTTTGCCCACGCGGAATGGAATGGTTTTGACCAGGGCGTGCTAGAGATGGATGTGCTGATAGCGCGCACCAGCGAACGCCTGGATTTGGACGCCGAGGTGCTGCGTGAACTGGTGGCGCACATCGGCGAGCGCCTGCAACCCATACCCGCAACAGTGGCCCTGCTGGAGCAACTGCACACGCTGCGCAGCCAGCACGCTGATTTGCGCTTGTATTACCTGTCCAACATGCCCAGGCCCTACGCCCGTGTATTGGAGCAGCGCCATGCGTTTCTGCAATGGTTTGATGGGGGCATATTTTCCAGTGATGTGCTGCACATTAAGCCGAGCCCGGTGATTTACCATCTGCTGCAATCCCGCTACGCACTGGAGCCCGCACGCACCCTGTTCATCGACGACCTGCTGCCCAATGTACTGGCGGCACAGGGCCAGGGTTGGCACGCGGTGCAATTTGAGTCAGCCGAGCAGTTGCAGACCCACATCTCGGACCAGTTCGGCTATTTGTAAGCCGTTTACCAAGAGATTTATAGTCAAATAGTGTTCTAGCCCCCGTGGAATGGACTTGTAGTGCTCTCATTTTAGTAGTATCTAGACAACAAAAAACCCGCCAGGTTCGCACCCGGCGGGTTTTTTGATTTTCGTCGAGAGCAATATAGCAACCCGACGCTGCATGAGGGCTTAGCGCAAGGCGCTTGGGCGCTGACAGTACCAGCGGTACGGCAAGCCCAAGCAACGCGGCGATCAGCCCTCAGGCAAGGAGCAAAGCAATTACATGCCCATGCCGCCCATTCCACCCATGCCGCCCATACCACCCATGTCACCGCCGCCCATGCCGCCGCTCTCAGCCTTTGGAGCTTCAGCAACCATGCACTCAGTGGTCAACATCAAGGAGGCGACAGACGCTGCGTTTTGCAGGGCTGTACGTGTCACTTTGGTTGGGTCCAGGATACCCATTTCGATCATGTCGCCGTAGGTTTCGTTAGCAGCGTTGAAGCCGTAGTTGCCCTTACCGGCCAACACCGCTGCCACCACCACCGACGCTTCACCGCCGCCGTTGAACACGATTTCGCGCAAAGGCGCTTCGATCGCTTTCATCACCAGCTTGATACCGGCTTCTTGGTCGGGGTTGTCGCCCTTGACCACACCAGCGGTTTGCTTGGCGCGCAACAGTGCAACACCGCCGCCAGCCACAATGCCTTCTTCCACAGCAGCGCGGGTAGCGTGCAGTGCGTCTTCAACACGGGCTTTCTTTTCCTTCATTTCGACTTCGGTGGCAGCGCCAACCTTGATCACGGCAACACCGCCAGCCAACTTGGCCACGCGCTCTTGCAGCTTTTCACGGTCGTAGTCGCTTGTCGCTTCTTCGATCTGCACGCGCACTTGTTTGACGCGGGCTTCGATGTCGGCAGCAGCACCAGCACCGTCGATGATGATGGTGTTTTCTTTGCTGACTTCGATGCGCTTGGCGGTACCCAGATCAGCCAAAGTCACTTTTTCCAGCGACAGTCCGATTTCTTCAGCAATCACCTTGCCGCCGGTCAGGATGGCGATGTCTTCCAACATGGCCTTGCGACGGTCACCGAAACCAGGAGCCTTGACAGCCACCACCTTCAGGATGCCGCGCAGTGTGTTCACGACCAAAGTTGCCAGGGCTTCGCCATCGACATCTTCAGCAATGATCAACAAAGGACGGCCAGCCTTGGCGACTTGCTCCAGGGTAGGCAGCAGGTCACGGATGTTGCTGATCTTCTTGTCGAACAACAGCACAAACGGGTTGTCCAGCAAAGCGGATTGCTTTTCTGGGTTGTTGATGAAGTAAGGCGACAGGTAGCCGCGGTCAAACTGCATGCCTTCAACCACTTCGAGTTCGGATTCCAGCGATTTGCCGTCTTCCACGGTGATCACGCCTTCTTTGCCGACCTTGTCCATGGCGTCTGCAATGATCTTGCCGATGGTCTCGTCGCTGTTAGCGGAGATCGAACCAACTTGGGCGATTTCTTTGGAAGTGGTAGTCGCCTTGGACGACTTCTTCAGCTCAGCAACCAGGGCTGTCACAGCCTTGTCGATACCGCGCTTCAGGTCCATAGGGTTCATGCCAGCGGCCACGTACTTCATGCCTTCGTGCACGATGGCCTGGCCCAGCACGGTCGCAGTGGTAGTGCCGTCGCCAGCGATGTCAGAGGTCTTGGAAGCGACTTCCTTGACCATCTGCGCGCCCATGTTTTGCAGCTTGTCTTTGAGTTCGATTTCCTTGGCCACGGACACACCGTCCTTGGTCACGGTGGGGGCGCCGAACGAGCGCTCCAGAACCACGTTACGGCCCTTAGGGCCCAGTGTCACTTTGACCGCGTTGGCCAAAATGTTCACGCCTTCAACCATGCGTGCGCGGGCTTCGCCGCCGAAAATTACGTCTTTTGCTGCCATGTTATGACTCCGAATTCAGTTAATTGATGAGACTAGGTAAGGCTGAGAAATTACTTCTCAACAACCGCAAACAAATCGTCTTCTTTCATGACCAACAGCTCGTCACCAGCGACCTTGACTGTCTGGCCGCTGTACTTGCCAAACAAAACGCGGTCACCGACCTTGACGTTCATGGCAATCAGGTCACCCTTGTCGTTCTTCTTGCCTGGGCCCACGGCCAAGACTTCACCTTGATCAGGCTTTTCTGCAGCGCTGTCAGGGATGACGATGCCGGAGGCAGTTTTGGTTTCGTTTTCGACGCGTTTAACAATCACGCGGTCTGCCAAAGGACGCAGTTTCATGGGGAATCTCCTGTTTTTGAAACAATTACAAACTCAACGTGTACCAACTTCAATAAGTTAGTACTCATTAACTTGCGGTACCGGTTGCTGTTAGCACTCAATACCGACGAGTGCTAATGATAAGGGCATTTGCAGAAGTTTCAAGGCCGAGGTGGTGGGAAACCCCAGAAGTGCGGGCCTGCGCCCCGCCGCGCAGCCATTTCGCGACCCATGTATTCGGCGTCCTCCGGGGCCAAGCCGCCTTCAACACTGGGGTAGACAATTTCTTCTTCAATCCGTATGTGTTCGGTGTACCGCGCGCTAAAGGTTCGCACCATTTGGTCGGTCTGCCATGCCGTGGGCAGTGGAGCGGACGGTTTTTCGGTCAGCAGGGCCAGCAATGCGGTACGCAATTGACGCCACTCTGACTCCATGGACTGGTGTTCATCGCCGAGTCGGTTGGCCGCCGCAATGGCATCGGGATTCCCACTGCGCTGTACCGCAGGAAAGACATGTAATTCCTCATCCTGGTGGTGCAAGGGAGCGGCCTGGTCAAAGTAGCGCATCACATCTTTTGCGGCTTGTTTGGCCTGGTCGTCCACACCATGCAACAGCACATGGGCTTGCAGCTTGCCCAATAGGGTGAGCATGCGCTGCACCCGCTCGTGGCACGCGCGTAACATCTCAAAGGGTTGCTCCCAGCTTGCCAGGGCAGTATGCAAGCCTGGTTCAGTGGGGATGTGCATGGCGACGATTTGTAGTCAGGCTTGTAGCGAAACCGCAGCACCATCGCGGGTGAATGCCAGGGTTTGGGTCAACACTTGGTCCATCCGCCCCGCCTTTATGAGCCCCAACAGCCGTTCAAATGCGGCGTCCACTGCCTTGTCGTTGATGGCCTCGCCTGGCAGGCCTGACAAGGCACCAGCGAGCACTACCCGCCAGCCGCTGTGCATGCCGTCTGCTTCGGAACATAGTTGGGCAAACGAGACCACCTCTTCAGGCCGCTTGTCCACACACATCAGCGGCACCAGCGCGCCGCCCTCGCCAGCCTCGAAACGGGCGCGTTGCCCGGCATCGGCATCGTCCGGCAATTCGGCGCCGGCAAAGACCAGCAGCAGGCGTTGTGGGGCGGTCTGTTCACGTGCGGCCTGCACTAAATCGTCAAAGTGGGAAATCATGGGAAAGTCTCCTTGTTAAATTTATCCGGCCCGCCCATCGGGGCGCAGTCGGCCATACCAGTTTGTCAGGCGGCCAGCCCACAGAACCATGGTGGTTAGCCAGAGCAACGCAGCGAGCAATAGGAGCCAGGCGCTAATGCCTGTGGGCCATGCCGCCAATATGCGCAACACGGTCACGCCCTGCAAAAGCAAAAACAACGCCCACACCCCGTTGTCGGCGACCAGTGCACGCCCGCTGTGACCCACAGAAACACGGGTCACCATGGCCAGCATGAGGGATGCCAGGCAGCCCATGGTGAGCGCATGCAGTGCGCCCAGCGGCAGCACGGTTGTGCCTGTGGCCCAGCTGAACCACAGGCTACCCCCACCGATGACCAGCGCCAGGCCCAACCATACAAAACCAATGTGCAGCATTGCCAGCAAGCGGTTCTTCAAACTTTGCACCAGCCCCCACACGCTGGCGAGCCACAACAGCACGGCGCCTGCCAACAGCTCTAACGTGCCGCGCAACAACAGCCAGGCGGTACCCCATGCGAACGTACTGGAAAGGCGCAACACATCCTCCCACGCGGCAATCACTTCCAGCACGACCACCGCCAGCATCAGACCCAAGGCCCAGAAAGGGCGCCACGCTGCCAACTGCGGCATGGCGCTGGAAGTAAAGAACGGAATCATGCGATGGGCCACAACGACATACACCGCCACCACAAAGCCCCACAGACCGCTCAGTACACATGCCAGTGCTGCCGCATCGGCTCCAGTGGCCACACTGATGGCCAGACCCAGCACACTGAGGCAGCCCACACCGCAGGCCACGGCAATCACCCGTGCATGCAGCTGATCCGTTGCCTGGCTTCGCAACACCAGGCGCCAAAACATGGCGCTCATCCAACACAGGCCGATCAAACTCAATACCAGACCGAGCAGGCCAATCGCCAGGTGCATGTGCGCGCCCACTAGCCATAACAACCAGCCTGTGGTTTGAAAAAGCAGAGGCGCCAGCAGCTGCGGCACATTGGGGGGTGCCACGCCCAGCCACTTGGGGCCTGCCGTGAACAGAAAGCCGGAGAAGAACAGCGGGATGAAGCCAAAACTCATGACCGCCCCATGCACCAGTGAGGGCGAGAGCACGTAGCCCAGTCCCAACACGCCGCTCAGCCGGTCCACCTGCACCAAGGCCCACCATAGGCCCGCAACGCATAACACCAGCATGGCCAAGAAAAACCCCAGCCGGTGCGGGGCCAGCAGCAGGTGGCGTGGATGCCAGCTCACAGTGCGTCCTCGGGTATCGAAATCACCTGGCCATCGTGTTCGACATAGGGTTGGTAGGGCCCGGTGCCACTGTTGGTCGCCAAAGAGGCCGGCACAAAGCTGGCACTCTGGGCATCAAATACATGGATCTCGCCGTCCTCAATCACATAGTGCCAGCCGTGCAGGGTGAGACGCCCTGCCTCCACTTCCCGGCGCACCATGGGGTAGGCCATCAGCCGTTCGAGTTGCAACACGACGGCGCGTTGCTCGGTGCGGCGCATCGACTCTGGGCAGGACTGCACCGGCAGCAAGGCCTCCTCTGCCAGTTTGAGCCACGCCTTGAGGGCGATGGCCTCGTCTGGCACGCCGTCGTACGCGGCACGTATAGCGCCGCAGTGGCTGTGCCCGCACAAAATGATGCGCTCAACCTGCAAACTGAGTACGGCAAATTCGATGGCCGCCGTGGTGCCGTGCAGGCCATGTGAGCCGTCATACGGTGGCACAAACGCCCCCACGTTGCGTACGATAAAAAGCTCGCCCGGCCCCGCCCCGGTCAGCAGGTAGGGCACCAGGCGCGAATCCGAACACCCAATGAACAGCGTCTTGGGGTGCTGGCCTTGGTGCACCAGGTCTTGAAAGCGCTGCTGGTGCAGGGGGAAGTAGTCGGACTTGAAGCCACGCAGGCGCAACAGGAGTTCGTCAGGGCCTGCTGCGGCGGTGGTCATTGCACCAAGGGCGAATCTGCCCCTTCCAGCTCAATACCTTCAACCAGTGCCTGCCCCACCAGCAGGCTCATGTATTGGCGCAGCGCTTTGGAGCGCGACTGCAGCGTCAGCTGCGCTGCAATGCGCTCTTGCACGTCCGCGTAGGTCTTTTGCTCACCCTCGCGCCGGCCCAACACCTCCATGATGTGAAAACCAAAGCGCGAATGCATTAGTTTGGTGTGCACACCGTTGCCGCGCTGCGCGTGGTTCTGGTGAAACAACTCATTGGCCAGCTCAGGCGCGCAATCTTCTGGCGTGACCCATCCCAGGTCTCCGCCTTGGGTGCTGGTCGGGCAGTTGGATAACTCTGCCGCCAATTGGCCAAAGCGCTCTTTGGGGGCGTCTTTGTGCAACAACTCCAGCAGGGCTTTCTCGGCATGGGTGGCCAGAGCCTGCACATTGACGCCGGGTGTCACTGCAAACAGTATGTGGCGCAGGTGTAACGCCTGGCCGACGACAAACTGCGCCTTGTTGGCGTCATAGTAACGCTGGCATTCCTCTTTGGTGGGCAGGGGTGTGGTCACTGCGCCGTCCACCATGGTTTCCACAATTAAACGCTCGGCGTCATTCAGCTCAGGTGCTACCAAGCCCTTGTGGCGTGGCAACGAGCCGGCTTTGACGGCCTCTTGGCGCAGCAGCTCTGCGTAGGCCAGCTCTTGCACGGCCTCTTTAGGCGGGTTTTGCCCCTGCTCAAAGAGGGCGATGCCGTTGATAGTGGGTACAGGGTTGGCCGCAGCCGCTGCCGCGCTGGCACAGCCGCAGGCGCCGCTGCCGCAGCCCCCAGATGCAGAAGATATAGTTTGCATGGTGTGTTTCCTTGCAGTGAATCAGTCGCCGCGCCGCTGGCTCAGCGGTGTGGAGGGGGCCATGCCAACGCGGCGGCTACGCACCAGTTGGTAGGGGCGAACCAGGTAGGCCACCGTGCCAAAACCACTCCAGACATGCACCAAGCGGGTAAACGGGAAAATCAGGAATATCGACATACCCAGGAACATGTGCAGCTTGAAGATGAAACCTGCCTCGGCCAACAAGGCAGGTGCCCCCGCCTGGAATGTCATGATGGCCTGGGCCCAACCGGCCAATTTCATCATCATGCTGCCGTCCAGGTGTTGTGCCGACAAGGGAATGGTGGCTAAGCCCAACACCAGTTGTAGCCACAACAAGACCAACAGAAGGATGTCGCTGGGTTTTGAGTTGGCGCGTATGCGCTCGTCAAACAGGCGGCGGTGCAGCAGCAGGCTCACGCCAATAAAGCCCAACACGCCGAACAAGCCACCCGAGACCATGGCCATGATTTGTTTGTCGCCCGCGCCGATGAAGCGCTCATACACAAAGTGGGGCGTCAACATGCCAAAGGTGTGGCCAAAGAACAGGAACAACACCCCTACATGGAACAGGTTGCTGCCCCAGCGCAACTGGCCCGCGCGCAACAGTTGTGATGAATCACTTTTCCAGGAATACTGGTCCCGGTCAAAGCGGATCAAACTGCCCAGCAAGAATACGGTCAGGCAGATATAGGGGTAGATACCAAAAAGGAAGTTGTCGAAGGGGGTCATGAAAGTCTCCGTAGAGCCGCCTCAGGGAGGCTGAAAGTCCCCGTGGGGGGCAACGAACGAAAGTGAGTGTGGGGGCTCATAAGCTCACTCCTTGTGCGGCTGGCGCCTTGCGAACAAAGTGAATAGGCTGTGGAGCACCCGGCTTGGCTTGGCCCTTGGTGCTGCAGCCGTCAAATGCCATGGGCTCGATCCAGGCGTCATCCATGGCTTCGTCAGCGACTACGGGCACGGCCTGCACTTTTTGGCCGGCCAACTCCAGCACCGCAGCCACCAGCGTGGCGTACGGACTTTCGCGCTTCAACAAGGCGCTAAAAATGGCGGTCAGGATGTGTTCCATCTCTCCCAAAAATTCCGCCGCCAACTTGGCCGGCTGGGTAGATGCGAACTCCATCACAACGCACAGGTGGTCTGGCAGTTCATCAGCGCCCATGAATAGACCGGCTTTTTCATACGTCTTGGCCAGGTCCACCATGGCGGGGCCACGGTCGCGCGAATCGCCGTGTACATGCTCGAACAGGTGCAGCGATGTGGCGCGGCCCCGGTCAAACGTTTCCACGTAGCGGGCTTCCACAGCCATGGGCGCCATGCGTGCCAACTCGGCTGCCATGGCCTTGATCTCCAGGCGACGGGCTGCTGGCACGGCGCCCTCGGCGTCGATGGCATCCACCAACTGGGGCAATTGGGCGCGCAGGGCGGCGTCGGGGTAGGCCAGCAGCAAGGCCAGCGCACGCAAGGAGTACTTGTTGTCTTTCATTGTTTTCTCCTGAGCGGTCAGACCATGGACTTGATGGGAATGGTGCGCGCCTTGCTGCCACCAAACAGGCTGGTTTCGGATGCGCCGTCGGAGCAACCATTGCCAAACGAAAAGCCGCAGCCACCACGCAAATCAAACGCGTTTTCGGCGTATTCACGGTGCGATGTCGGTATCACAAAGCGGTCTTCGTAGTTGGCAATCGCCATGATCTGGTACATCTCTTCTACCTCGGCAACCGACAGTCCGGTTTGCTCCAGCACGGCCAGGTTTTGCACGTTGTCCACGTGTTTGCTGCGCTGGTAGGCGCGCATGGCCAGCATGCGCTCCAGTGCGCGCACCACGGGGGCGGTGTCGCCGGCGGTGAGCAGGTTGGCCAGGTATTGCACGGGGATGCGCAGTTGGCCAACGTCGGGGATTTCGCCGTTCAGTCCCACATGGCCGGCATTGGCTGCCGAGTTGATCGGAGAAAGTGGCGGTACATACCAAACCATGGGCAGCGTGCGGTACTCGGGGTGCAGCGGCAGCGCCACCTTCCACTCCACCGCCATCTTGTAGACGGGGCTGTTGCGGGCTCCATCCATCCAGGCATCGGGAATGCCATCGATACGCGCTTGCTCAATCACCGCGGGGTCATTGGGGTTCAGGAAGATATCGAGTTGAGCCTGGTACAGGTCCTTCTCGTTTTCTACGCTGGCGGCTTCGGCAATGCGGTCAGCGTCATACAGCACCACGCCCAAGTAGCGAATACGGCCCACACAGGTCTCGGAGCACACGGTGGGTTGCCCGGCTTCGATACGTGGGTAGCAGAAGATGCACTTCTCGGCCTTGCCCGATTTCCAGTTGAAATAAATCTTCTTGTAAGGACAGCCCGAGACACACATGCGCCAGCCACGGCACTTGTCTTGGTCGATCAGCACAATGCCGTCGTCTTCGCGCTTGTAGATCGAGCCCGATGGGCACGATGCCACGCAGGCGGGGTTGAGGCAGTGCTCGCACAGGCGCGGCAGGTACATCATGAAGGTGTTCTCGAATTCGCCGTACATCGCCTTCTGGATGTCGTCAAAGTTCTTGTCCGCACTCCGCTTGCTGAACTCGCCGCCCAGGATTTCCTCCCAGTTGGGACCCCAGACGATCTTGTCCATCTGCTTG
>JBKJJC010000012.1:0-19112 GCA_046598245.1 Rhodoferax sp. | reverse complement strand
CGCGTGCGCAAGTCGCCACCACGCTGACCCTGGTCGACCCTTTGAAGCCCGAGTCCAAATCCCACTTGGCCGAACTGGCGGGCGCAGGTTGGGGGGCTTTTAGCTTCAGCCCGGATGACAGCACCATCGCGGCGCAGCAGTACCGCACCCGCAACGATTCAGACGTGTACCTGATCGATGCCAAGACCGGCGCCCGCGAAAAGATTTTGCCCTTAGACGGCGCCCCGACTGCGGGTTACAGCCGCTTTAGATGGAGCCAGGACAAGCAACGCCTGTTCCTGACCACGAACCAGGGCGGCGGGTTTTCTGAACTAGCCGTGTATGGCCTGCGGGACAAATCCATGACCGTGCTGTCGCGCCATATTCCGTGGGACATTGAAAGCTTCACCTTGTCCGCAGATGGAAAACGTCTGATGGCCGTGGCCAACAACAATGGTCGTGACGTCTTGCACCTGTTCGACGCGATCAGCGGCAAAGAGCTGGCAAGCCCCAATCTAGGTGCTGGTGCTATTGGGGGTGGCGACTGGCATGCCGTACAGCGCAACACCTTGGCGTTTTCTCTGAACTCGCCCCAAAGCCCAGGCGATGTTTATTCGCTGGATATGGACACCGGCAAAACTAATCGCTGGACCGTGGCCAGCACTGCGCCCGGTATCCATTTGGAGACTTTTGTCAGCCCCGAGCTGGTGCAGATCAAGAGTTTTGACGGCCTGGCTATCAGTGGTTGGCTGTTCCTGCCCGACGCTAACCGGTTTCCCGGCAAGCGGCCCGTGTTGGTGAACTTTCATGGCGGGCCCGCAGGGCAATCGACGGTGCGGTTCATGGGCCGCTACAACTATTACCTGAACGAAATGGGAATCGCCGTGTTATTCCCCAACGTGCGAGGCTCCATAGGCTACGGCAAGACTTTTCTGGACCTGGACAATGGCTTTAAGCGCAAGGATTCGGTCAAAGACGGCGGTGCATTTCTGGCCTGGGCCGGCACGCACCCCCGCCTGGACGCCAAGAGAATCGCAATCACTGGCGGCAGTTATGGTGGCTATATGAGCCTGGCCATGGCCGTGGACTACAGTCCCCAGATACGTAGTGCAATCGACGTGGTGGGTATCAGCCACTTCACCACCTTTTTGAACAACACCGAAAGTTACCGCCGTGACCTGCGCCGTGTCGAGTACGGTGACGAGCGCGATCCGGCTATGCGTGCCTTCCACGAAAAAATTGCGCCGCTGAACAACGCCGTGGCCATCATGGTGCCACTGTTCGTAGTACAGGGCAAAAACGATCCGCGTGTGCCCTACACCGAGGCGCAGCAAATCGTGTCCGCGGTGCGCAAGAACAATGTACCGGTCTGGTACCTGCTGGCCGACAACGAGGGGCATGGCTTCCGGCGCAAAGCCAATGCAGACTTCGAGTTCTACGCCACCGTGCGTTTTTTGGAAACCACATTGCTGGAGTAAACGTGCAGCCACTTGTACCAACCCCTGCCCCTGCCCCTGCGATTGTTCTGTGCACCTTAAACGCCAAGTACATCCATGCCTCCCTGGGCCTGCGCTACCTGCAGGCCAATATGGGTGATCTTGCACAGCAGACCGTATTGCGCGAGTTCACCATCGCCCGCAAGCCGCAGGAGTTAGCAGATGAGTTGCTGGCGCTGCAGCCGCGCGTGATTGGTTTTGGCGTGTACATCTGGAACGTGACCGAGACCACGGCGCTGGTCCGCCTGCTCAAAGCGGCGCGGCCCGAGATCAAAATCGTGCTGGGTGGACCCGAGGTCAGCCACGAGTGGGCCGAGCAGGAGATCGTGCGGTTGTCGGACCACGTCATCACTGGCTGGGGCGATATCAGTTTTCCCAAGCTGTGCCGCGCGCTGTTGGTTGGCCCGCAGCCGCTGATGAAGGTCATTGCGGGTGAACAGCCTGAACTGGACGCCATTGCTCTGCCCTATGCCCACTACACCGACGCCGACCTGGCGCACCGCCTGCTGTATGTGGAGGCCTCGCGCGGTTGCCCGTTCAAGTGCGAGTTTTGCCTGAGTTCCCTGGACAAGACGGCCATTGCTTTTGATCTGGATGCTTTCTTGGCCGAAATGGATACCCTGTTCCAGCGCGGCGCCCGCAACTTCAAGTTTGTAGACCGCACGTTCAACCTGAAGATCGACACCTCGGCGCGCATCTTGCAGTTTTTTCTGGACCGCATGTGTGATGAATTATTTGTGCACTTTGAGGTCATCCCTGACCATTTGCCTGATCGCCTCAAGCTGTTGATGGCGCAGTTTCCACCGGGTGTGCTGCAACTGGAAGTGGGCATACAAAGCTTCAACCCTGAGGTGCAAAAGCGCATCTCGCGCCGCCAGGACAACACCAAAACCGAGGCCAATTTGCAGTGGCTGGTGCAGCAGTCTCCGGCGCATTTGCATACCGACCTGATCTTTGGCTTGCCAGGCGAAACCTGGGAGAGTTTTGCAGCAGGCTTTGACCGCTTGTATGCCCTACACCCGCACGAGATTCAATTGGGATTGCTCAAGCGCCTGCGCGGCACACCGATCGCGCGCCACACCCTAGAGCACGGCATGGTTTATGCCACGCAGCCACCCTACGCGGTGCAGCAGACGGCGGTGCTGGATGCGGCTGCGGTGCAACGCTTCATCCGCTTGGCACGCTACTGGGACCTGGTAGCCAATTCCGGGCGCTTTCCACGGGCACTGGAGGCGCTGCTACAAGGCCCGTCCGCCTTTGCAGCCTTTGCCGCGTGGAGCGACTGGCTGTGGCAGACCACGCAACAGACCCATAGGCTGACACCCGAAGACTTGGTGGACCACTTGTTTGACTACCTGAGCACGCAACGCGGTTTGCCCACCGAGCCCGCGCGCCAGATGTTGCTGGCCGACTATGTGCACAGCGGTGCCCATGCCCGCCCGCACTGCCTGCGTGAAGTTCTGCCGCGTCCACAAGCGCCCCAGCGCGGCATCCCTGCCAAGCAATTGGCCCTGCGCCAGACCCAGCACGCGCGTGGCGTCATGCAGACGTCTTGACGGTTGGTTGGTTCGCTCGCTTTATCGCATCTTGACCGTCGTGGGGCAGGCCCCCATACTGGGGACCATGGCTCCCCCCACACGCTACCTGACCGCTCCGTTGCGTGATCTGGACGCCTGGACCCGCTACTTCCGCGATGCACAAATCCCGGTGCTGGCCAAAACATCGGAGGCGTTGGAAATCCTGCGTGCGGATGAAGACAATGTGGACCCCAACATGCTGGGTGCCACCATCGAGTGTGACCCGCTGATGTCGCTCAAACTGTTGGCCCATGTGGCCAGCAGACGGCGCGCCGACACGGCCACAGAGACGGAGAGCATCACGACTTCGCTGGTGATGACCGGCATTTCCCCATTTTTCAGAAATTTTGGCCTGCAACCGACGGTAGAAGAGCATTTGCACGACCAAGCCCAGGCGTTGGAAGGTTTGCACGCGCTGCTGCACCGTGCAGACCGGGCCGCGCAATTTGCCACTGGCTTTGCCGTGCACAGGGCCGATACGGATGTGGGCGTGATACGGCTAGCCGCCTTTCTGCACGACTTTGCCGAGATGCTGATGTGGTGCCATGCTCCCACGCTGCAACTGCGCATAGCCCAGGCTCAGCGTTCCGACCATAGCCTGCGCAGTGCAACCGTGCAGCGGGCCGTGCTGAATTTGGAATTGGACGATTTGCGCCAGGCCCTGATGAAGTTATGGCATTTACCCGAGCTGCTGGTGCGCATCAGTGATGACCGCCATGCCGACACGGCCATTGTGCGCAACGTAGTGTTGGCCGTGCGCCTGGCGCGCCATACGGCCCATGGCTGGGATAACCCCGGCGTACCGGACGATATTGACGATATCGCCAACCTGCTCCACGTGGCTCCACCCGTTGCGCTGGCCTACGCGCACCGGGTTGAGAGCGCAGGCTAGGGACAGTTCTTCAGCGGGGTAACACTAACGCACCAGTTGGTTGAGCTGGATGATGGGCAGCAGCACGGCCAGCACAATCAACATGACGACCAGACCCATCGCCACAATGAGTAGGGGCTCCAGCAACGTTGCCAGCTGCATGGCGCGGCGTTGTACTTCGGTGCTCAGTTGTTTGGCCGCGCGCTCCAGCATCACCGGCAGTTGCCCGGTTTGCTCGCCCAGGCGGGCGAACATGGCCAAGATGCCGGGAAATCGTTTCTTCTGCGCAAGGGCGGAGGCCAGTGGCGCGCCTTCGCGCACCAGCACCAGCGCGTCCAGCGCATCGGTGCGCATGGCCCGGTTGGACAGGGTATCGGCCGCGGCTTGCAGGGCTTTCAAAATGGGCACGCCAGCCGCCGCCAGCATGGACAGCGTACCGGCAAACCGTGCTGCGTTGTAGCCCCTTGACAGCTTGCCCAGAATGGGAAGGGTGAGCCACATGGCATCAAACTTTTCACGAAATGTGGCGCTAGCCCACGCGAATCTTGAGCATATAGCTATAAATATTATAGCAATTAGCATCAACCAGCCTTGGTTGCGAACAAAATTCCCAATGCCCAGCATGATCACCGTCAGTAATGGCAAGGCGCGTTTGCTGCCGGCAAACACTTCGGCCACCTGCGGCACCACATAACCCAGCAAAAACATCACGATGGTGATCGCCACCAGGGTCACGATGGCCGGGTACAGCGCCGCGCCAATCAGCTGCGACTTGAGCGCCTGGCTTTGCTCCAGATCGTCGGCCAAGCGCTCCAGTACCAAGCCCAGGTTGCCACTGTGTTCACCAGCACCGACGACCGCGCAATAGGTAGGCGCAAATTCGCGCGGGTGCTGGGCCAACGCGGTGGCAAAAGCGGTGCCGCCATTCACCTCGGCCCGGATGGCCGCCACCAGGTGGCGTTGGCGTTCGTCGTCCGCTTCTTCCGATAGGGCGGTCAAGGCCCGCTCCAGTGGCAGGCCAGAAGACACCAGTCCAGCGATCTGGCGCGTCCAAATGGCCAGCGCCGTCGCGTTGAACACCCGCGAAGACCACAGCGTGGTGCCCTGGCTGCCGGTGTTGGTCGTGCCGTCGCCTTGTGCGCCTGGGCCCACCGGTTCCACACCCAATGGCACTAGCAGTTGCGCACGCAAAAGGCCGCGCGCGGCCTTGGCCGTGTCGGCTTCAATCACGCCCTTGCGGGCACTGCCATTGGCATCGAGGGCTTCAAAGGAATAGGCGGGCATGGGGTGATGTTAGCGGCTGCGGGTTTGAGCGCAGACTCAATACCCGAGTAAGCGAATCGGCAAACACTTCCTGTAGTTCTCAAAGTCTTGGTCCAGGCTCAGGATGGGTAAGCCATGGTTTGCCGATACGGCACAGATCAGAAAATCCGTGTTGGAGCCCTGAATACCTTGGGCGCGGCAGGTGTTGAAAAACTCAGCCGCCAATTCATAGTCCTGTCTACCTAGCGCGAAGTCATCAAAAGACGCCAAGGCGGTTTTGAGTGCAACAAACTGGTCTTGTGACTTGATACCGCTGAGCAGCTCCTGGCGAATAGCACCCATCAGCGCGGCTCGCCCATCACGCACCAGGTCAGTCAACGTGTCTACTGCGTGTTTCTGGGCGGACGCAATCTCAATGCCCTTGGGTCTGCGCAAAGCGATTGACCAGACCGAGGTATCGACAAGAATTCTCATGGTGTGGATGGGGTGCGCCGGACCCGGCGTTGGACCTTGGGATCAAAGCCACCATCCAGCTCTATGGTCCCAAACAGATCCAACAGTTTGATCTGCTTGCGCCGCTGTACGTATTCCACCAGAGCCTGGGTCACGACATCCTTTTTGGTACGCAGCCCTCCGAGTTGGCGGGCCTCCTCAATCAGATCGTCATCCAGTGCAAGATTGGTCGCCATGTGTGAACTCCTACACAGTTTGATGTGCAATTATAGGACGCTGGTGTAAACCCCGATCCCGATTTAGCACGTCATCCGGGAATACCAGCATGGCATAAAAGAATACCGTGAATTACGATTCATGAAACGCACGATCGTGCTTTTTGATTCAGACCCATCGACACAAACAATGGGTACCGGGTCAGCCAGCGACAGCGCCCCCACCCCAGAGGTCGCACTGCCTTTTCATACGAATTTCTTTCAACCCCTTGGGCCCCTGGCCCTTTTGGAGAGTATTTTGAAAAAGACCTTGATGACCTGGTTGGGTGCCTGCTTGCTGGCCCTGTCCCTATTGCCCGCTTCCTCGTTTGCGCAGGGCTACACCCAGACCAAATACCCCATCGTGCTGGTGCACGGGCTGTTCGGCTTTGACAAAATCGGCCCGGTGGACTACTGGTACGGCATTCCCTCGGCACTGCGGGCAGACGGCGCGAAAGTTTATGTGACCCAGGTGGCCGCAGCCAACAGCACCGAGGTGCGTGGTGAGCAGTTGCTGACCCAGGTCAAGCAGATTTTGGCTGCCACTGGCGCTGCCAAGGTCAACCTGATCGGCCACAGCCATGGCGGCCCGACCATCCGCTACGTGGCCTCTGTGCGCCCTGATTTGATTGCCTCTGCCACCTCGGTGGGCGGTGTCAACAAGGGCTCGGCTGTGGCGGATGTGCTGCTGAAGGTGGCGCCTCCCGGATCCCTGTCCAACACGGTCATTGTTTCCATTACCAATGGCCTGGCGACCATCATCAACTTCTTGTCGGGCGGTAGCGGTTTGACTCAAAACGCCCTGGCTGCGGCCCAGTCGCTGAGCACCGCGGGTGCCAACAAGTTCAACCAGTCCCACCCTTGGGGCGTGCCTACCTCGTCCTGCGGTGAAGGTGCCTATTCGGCGCGCGGCGTGTCTTACTTTTCGTGGAGCGGTGCCAAGTCCTACACCAACATCTTTGACCCGATCGACCCTGCGTTGGCATTGACCTCGCTGGCCTTTGCCGGTGCCAAGAATGATGGACTCGTCGCCAGCTGCTCCAGCCACCTGGGCCGCGTGATCCGTGACGACTACGCCATGAACCACCTGGACGAAGTGAACCAGACCGTGGGCTTGACCAATTTGTTTGAGACCAACCCGGTGACCATCTTCCGCCAGCACGCCAACCGCCTCAAAGGCCTGGGCCTGTAAGAAGGCAAACACCATGCACCTGAGCCGCAACCAACAGGTCGGCCTGGGCTTGCTGAGCCTGGCGCTGGTGGTGGGTGGCCTGCTGGCTTGGTGGCCGGGGGCTGACCCCGTCGCACCACCGGTTGCGGTGATTGGCCCGGTCAGCCGGGCCACGCCCTTTGTGCGGTCCATGTTGGACACGCTGCCGGATGGTGACTTGCAGACCCGGCAAGCGGGTGCCGCTTCGGGCGCTACCGGGCCGCTGCCCTACGGTGAGCTCAAACGCATGTTTGACTACTACCTGAGCGCCGTCGGTGAACAAAGCATAGAGACCATCACGCTGCAAATCCGCAGCGAGCTGGACCGCAGGTTGCCACCTGCGCAGGCCCCAAAGGCGCACCGCCTGTTGGGCCTGTACATCGGCTTCAAACGCGAACTGGTGCGCGTGGAAAGCCAGCCGCAGTTGGTGGGCAATGGCCTGCAAGCCATACGCGGCCGTTTTAATGCCATGCAGGATGTCCGTTCCCGCTATTTCAGCGCGGAAGAAACCCAGGGCATGTTTGGTTTTGAAGATGCCTACGACATCGATGCGATCGCCCGCCTGGAGGTCAGTCAGAACCCTGGGTTGAGCGCCGAACAAAAGAAACAGCAACTGGCAGCGCTGGATGCCGTTTTGCCGGAGCAACTCCGCAAGGAGCGCGAAGCTACCAGCATGGTGGTGCGCCTGGAGCAGCAGGCACAAGAGATGCGCGCCAAAGGCGGCAGCGAAGACGATGTCTACCGCATGCGCGCCAAGGAGCTGGACCCGCAAGCCGCCGCGCGCCTGGCCGATGTGGACCGTGAAGAGGCAGCCTGGAAGAGTCGCATTGCACGTTACCTGGAAGATCGCAACAAGCTACTGCAATCGCAATCGAATGTCAGCGCATACGAGCGTGAAGCCAGTTTGGCGCAGCTGCAGCAAAGCGCCTTTAGTGAAGCCGAGCGTCCACGATTGCAGGCCTACGAATAAATTAAGCAAGAGAAGGCGATGAAGCCTGCCTCAATCCCGGGTCACCCGCACCAGCTCTTCGCGTGAAGTGATGCCTTTGGCAACCAGGCGTTCGCCGTCTTCGCGCATAAGAGCCATGCCACCAGCCTGTGCCGCGCTGCGAATATCGGCCTCAGAGGCCTTGTGGTGAATCTGCGCGCGGATCGCGTCGTCTACCACCAACAGCTCAAACACACCGGTACGCCCTTGGTAGCCGGTGTGGCCGCATTCGCCGCAGCCTTTGCCCTGGCAGGTGGTGCACAACTTACGCAAGAGCCGCTGCGCCAACACGCCCAACAGCGAAGAACTGAGCAGGAAGGGCTCTATGCCCATGTCCGTCAGCCGTGTCACCGCGCTGGCGGCGTCATTGGTGTGAATGGTGGCCAGCACTAGGTGACCAGTCAATGAAGCCTGTATGGCAATTTGCGCGGTCTCAAAGTCGCGGATTTCCCCGATGACGATGACGTCCGGGTCCTGGCGCAGGATGGCGCGCAAGGCATTGGCAAAGTTCAGGTCGATCTTGGCATTGACCTGGGTCTGGCCCACGCCGGCCAATTCGTATTCGATGGGGTCTTCCACCGTCATGATGTTCTGGCGACGAGCGTCCAGTTTTTGCAGCGCGCCATACAAAGTGGTCGTTTTGCCCGATCCGGTCGGGCCGGTGACCAAGATGATGCCGTGGGGCTGGGCGACCAAACGCTCAAACCGCGACAACACATCACCCTGCATACCCACCGATTCCAGGCTTAGTTTGCCGCCGCTTTTGTCCAGCAGGCGCAGCACCGCGCGTTCGCCGTGGGCACTGGGCAGGGTGCTGACGCGCACGTCCACGCCACGCGTGCCGATGCGCAGGGAAATGCGTCCATCTTGCGGCAGGCGTTTTTCGGCAATGTCCAGGTCGGCCATGATTTTGAGGCGCGAGATCAGGGCGGCGTGCAACGCGCGGTTGGGTTGCACCACGTCGCGCAGCGAGCCGTCGACACGGAAGCGCACGCTGCTGTGGCGCTCGTAGGGTTCTATGTGGATATCGCTGGCACCGTCGCGTGCAGCCTGGGTCAGCAGGGCGTTGAGCATACGGATGATGGGTGCGTCGTCGGACGTCTCTAACAAGTCTTCAATCGCCGGCAGGGCCTGCATCATGCGGGACAGGTCGACATCGGCCTCCACCTCGCTGATGACGGTGGCGGCACTGGATTCACTCTGCGCGTAGGCGGCACTGATGCGCTGGCGCAGCAGCTCGGCGGCCTCGGTCTCGACCTGGGCGGCGCCAAACTTGCGCATAACCTCGGCCACGGCGCTTTGCGCGGAGTCACTGGCCAGGTCGTGCAGCCAGAGCGTCAGCGCGCCGTCTTGCTCTTCCAGCAACAGCTGGTGGCTGCGCGCAAAGGCGTAGGGCAGTGGGTATTGCACGGCGTGGCCCATGCCTAGTGCCTTGTTTCTGGCACGACACGCGGGGGCGCGGGCTTGGGTGCGGTGGGCAATACGGCGGAGTCGTTGACAGGCAAGCCCGTGCTCTGGATGGGCTGGGATTGCTGCTGCGAACTGCGCATCTGCTCATAGCGGCCCAAGGAAAACTCGTCGGTGGCGTTAGCGTCACGCATGACCACGGGGCGCAGGAACACCATCAGGTTGGTTTTTTTGCGGCTGCGGGCCTCGCTTTTGAACAGGTTGCCAAACACGGGTACATCGCCCAAGAGTGGCACCTTTTCCTGGTTGCCAGAGTATTCGTCCTGCAGCAGGCCACCCAGCACAACGATGGAGCCGTCACCAACCAACACGTTGGACTCGATGGAGCGTTTGTTGGTGATGGGGCCATTGGCATCCTTGAGGGTGCTGGCCTGGATGGTTGACACCTCCTGGTAGATGGTCAGCTTGACGGTGCCGTTCTCGCTGATCTGGGGCTTGACCTTGAGCGTAATGCCAATGTCTTTGCGCTCGATGGTCTGGAACGGGTTGACCGATCCCGAGCTGCCCCCGGCGCCCGTGTTGGTGAACTGGCCGGTCAAAAACGGCACGTTCTGTGCAATGACGATCTTGGCCTCTTCGTTGTCCAGCGTCAACAGATTGGGTGTGGACAAAATATTGCCATCGCCATTGGCCTGCAAGTAGCGGGCCAGGAAGCCCAACACATACACGCCGTTCACCTGATTGGCCACGGCCAGGTTGCCGCCGGTGGCCAGCGTAGCGCCCCCGGTCAGGGCCTTGGTGGCCAGGCTGATGATGTTGGTACCACCTATGCTGAAGTTGGTGCCCAGAATGCCCACCGTGCCGTCACCGGCATTGCCCATGGGGCCCTGCCACTGGATGCCGAATTCGGCCGCCTTGTCGGCGTTGACCTCGGCGATCAGGCTCTCCACATAGACCTGGGCGCGGCGCGCATCCAACTTGTCGATAACGGCGCGCAATTGACGGTATTGCGGTTCGGGCGCGGTGATCACTAGCGAGTTGGTGGCCGCATCGGCCTGGATCTGCCCACCGGTGGTGGACTGGCTGGTGGCGGTGCTGCCGCTGCCCCCGCTCGCTGCCGCGCCACCGACCGCAGCCACTGGGGTGCTGGCGCCACCCGTGCTGACACTGCGTGCCTCGCCCGACATGGCAGCCCGCAGTGTGGCGGCTAACTTGGTGGCCTCTGCGTTTTTCAGGTAGACCACATAGATGTTGCCGCTGGCGCTTTGGGTGCCGGGCTGGTCCAGCTTGTCGATCAGCGTTCGGGCCAGTGCCAAGCGGGCCGGGTTGGCGGCGCGCAGTATCAGCGTGTTAGAGCGGGGCTCGGCAATCAGCGTGGTTTTGAAACTGCCGTCTCCCACGCCGCCCGGCGCGGTAGCCACACCACCGCCAGATTCCAGCAGGCGCAGCACCAGCGGCGCCAGGTCTGAAGCAATGGCGTGTTTGAGGCTGATGACCTCGACGTCTGTGGCGTTGGACACATCCATGGCCGCGATGATCTGGGCCATGCGGCGCAGGTTGTCACCATAGTCGGTGATCACCAGGGAGTTGTTGCCCGGGTTGACGTTGATCGTGTTGTTGGGGCTGATCAACGGCCGCAGAATCGGCAACAGGTTGTTGGCGTTCTCAAAGTTGAGTTTGAAGATCTGGGTGCTGATCTGGTTGCCCGCCACCATGGTGCCTTCAAACACGCCGCCGCCTTGCAGCTTGGCATCGGCCTCGGGCACGATTTTGTCCAGACCGGCGGCGTCTACCACGGTGAAGCCCTGCAGGCGCAGCATGGCTAAAAACTGGGCGTAGGCTTGCGATGGCGTCACCGGCCGGTCGGTGGTCAGGGTGATGGTTCCCTTGACGCGCGGGTCTACCACCACGTTGCGCCCGGTCAGCGTGGCCATGGTGCGGGCCACGGCGTCGATCTCGGCGTTGGTAAAGTTCAAGGTGATGG
The DNA here is from genome assembly GCA_046598245.1 of Rhodoferax sp. Lineage (GTDB taxonomy): Bacteria > Pseudomonadota > Gammaproteobacteria > Burkholderiales > Burkholderiaceae_C > Allorhodoferax. The sequence goes on along the minus strand of JBKJJC010000012.1, from coordinate 7,630 downwards.
GGTCCCCACGCCGGGCCGGACTGCCCTGGGTTGCCCCAGTCGCGGCCTGGGCCAAGACATTTAAGGGAAATAGGGTGCTAGCCCCCGTAAATACTACATATGATGCTATTGAAATAATAGCGTATGTGTGGCGTTTAAAGATAACTGTGTTCATGTGCGGTGGTCTCACTTTAGCCCACGGAGATGATGGAGCGGGCGCCATCGCGCCGCCCCAGAATGTTCAAAAGATTGCTCAGTGCTTCTACGCGTTCCGGTGCCGCGCTGGCCACACCGCTGAAGCGCAGCCGCTGGCCCACCCATTGGCCCTGGCCGCTGAGCTGCAGGCTGCCTTCCAGTGTCGTTAGCGCCAGGCTGGGCGCGGGCCCGCCCTGCAGTGTGAAACGGTAGCTGCCCATCGGCGACAGCGTAGATAGGCGCGAGGAAATGTTCAGCGCGTCCAGCTGCACCTGGCCGGTGAGGGTCAGGCCGGTGGGGCCAAATTCCACGGCAAACCCCTGCGTGGATGCGCTCAACTGGCCTTGGGCTTGTACTGTGTTCCACGGCGTACCCAGCCCGACCAGCAAACTGGCAGGCCACTGCGACTGGCTGTCTTGCAGCACCAAGCGTGCGCCCTTCCAGCCAACGGCCGTGGCGTGTAGTTGCAGGGGCTGTGCCGTGCAGCAATCACTTTTAATTTGGATGGTCAGACCAGCCCAAGCCGGACGTATCTGCCAAGAGACCTGACCTGGCAGCGCGACGGGGTTGACACTGCCCTGACCACCGGTTAGCACCAGCTGTGACGAACCGGCCCAGATGCTGCCCTGTGCGCCTACCAATTGCAGATGCTGGCCGCTGGCCCGGCTCAGCATTGCTGCCAGCCAGCGTGCGGGTGCAAATACGGTGGTGGCGATGACAGTGCCTAGCAGCACACCGGCGATGGCCCAACGCCAGGGTGGTGACTGGTGTGGCAAACCGGGCGTGCGAGCGGTAACCATGGCTTAACGTGGCGGCAGGCCCATCACCAGCGTGCCACTCCAAGTAGCGCCTGCAGGTGCGGTCGCGCGGGTCAAGCGTGCCTCCAGCGGCACGGAGCGCGCATTCAAACGCACCTGTGCCAGCCATTGGGCCAGCGTGTCGGCATTGGCAGCCTGCAGCGTGACATTGGCACGGTCCGCCACCACATTCACTTGCGCCGTGCCGGCCAGGGTTTGGCGGGTGGCCAGGTTCAGTGCACGCAGGGCCTCGTCATAGCTCAGGGGTGCCTGGCGTTGCAAGGCGCTGGCCTGGTTTTGCAGTGACTGCATGTTCTGCAGCTGGGCGTCTAACGCCGTGGCCCGGGCGGTGGATGTGCGCAGGGTTTGCAGCGCCGGGGCCAGCGCCAGTTTCCACACCAGGGCCAGCACGACAAGCCCCACGGCTGCGGCCAGAAAGTTCTTTTCGCGGGCCGCCAGACGGCTCCAGCGGGTTTGCAATGGCCCCAGCCATGTGGCCAAGCCAGGCGGTGTGGGCCTGCTCATGGGCGGCGCTCCTGTGGTTGCTTCAGCACCAGTTGGTCTGCATCCAGCGTGACGTTGTAGCCCTGGGCTTGCAGCTGCGCAATAGCGGTAGGCAGCGTCGGGGCGGCAGGGTCAACCAGCTTGAGGCGCAACTCACCTGCTACAAATTCAATAGCGGTAGGTGTAGCAATATCGGGGGCTATAGCCTGAAATTGCCCAAGAAGGGTCTCCAGATCACCGCTGGCGGCGTTGCCGCTTTGGCGTTGCAGGTCGGCCAGTGCGCGGGCCATTTGCAGGGGGGCATCAACAACGACGCGGACGTCGGGGAAGGTCATGGTCAGTATCTCGCGCACCGCTGTGCGTTTGGCGTCCAGCGCGGCTTCTTCTTTCCAGGCCCAAACCTGCAGGCCGACCAAATTGGCCAACAGCAGGGCCAGCACGGCCCAGCGCGCGGGTTTCCAGCGGGGGGATTGCAGCAGGTCATTGGCAACCTGCGCCAATTGCTTACGCCTGCGCGTGCTGCGGGTGCGCAGCAGGTCAAACTGGGCCAAATCCCAACCCGATTGGGCAGCAGCCATGGCCCGTTGCGCCTCGGTTTGCAGGCTGACACGGCCAACGAAATGTTGTTCGGCAAGCGCCGCTACCGCCGGTTCGGCCAACACCTGTGCTGTGTCGGCACCCTGGGGCAGCAGCGCCAATCCGCTGTGGCCCAGCGGCAGCACCACCACACCTTGGGGGCCGCTGCAGACCAGTTGGGGCTGCTCCGCAGTGCCCATGGCGGTTAGTGTGACGGTATCGGGTGTTGTATCGGGCGGTGGCGTCAGCTCCGGCACGATGCGCGCGACGGGGCGGCCGGTGTGCTCCAGCGCCGCCAGCCAGGCTTGCAGCCAGGCGCGGTCACAGGCGGCCACCCAGTTGGGTGTGTCAGAGCGGGCCTGGGGTTGGATTGCAAAGTGCAACTGGCCCGGGTCATCCAGCAGGCGGTCTTCTAGCAGGCCATCAAGCACGGCGCGCAGGCGGGGCGCATTGCCCTCCTGGAAAAAACCACGCTCCAGTGTGCCCTTGGGAAATTCCACACGGTGCCAAGACAGCTGGGTTGCGGGCACTACCACCACCACTTCAGCGTCCGGTGTTTGCGGCAACAGGTTCAGTGGGGCGTCCAGGTGGCGCTTGGCAGTACTGCCGTCCTCGGTCCACACGGTACTGCACGGCGTGGCGGACGTGGGCGGGGTGGAGGGAAGTGTGACGATCAGTGAGGACATGCAGGATTTTGAAGCTGCGTCATTGTATGGGGGCAGTGAGCCATACCTACCTACGATCCCCGGTCGCGCCACAGGGTTTTGACCGATATGCCGTCGCGCTGCACCACGGAGCGTTCGTCCACCACGGTTTGGTCCAGGCGCAGGCGGCCGTGTATTTCAAAAAACCGCGAGTTCACACTGTGCAGGTTTTCGTTCAGATCGCCAGCAATCTCAGGCGCCACCTTGCCCACGTCGCCCAAGGCGCGAAAGTGGGCGAACTGGCGGGTGCTGAGCAGGCGCTCGGCCTGGGCCATGTCCAACCCTGGGATGGCGGCAAACAACACCACAGCGCTGGCGGTGTTGAGGTTGACCGGTGTACGCATGGGCAGCACGGTGATGAAAGGCCGCAGAATAGCCAGGCTGCGCGGGGATATGCCCAGCCATTGCAACTGACCCACGCGCTGCGGCATCAGCGGGGCCAGGCGGGCGGAGCCATTGTTGGGGCTGGCGTCCTGCGCAAAGCGCAGGTTTTCCACCAGGGCGCCTAACTCGGCGCGGGGCAGGCCCAACTTTTCAAACAGCTTGCCAAAGGCGCGCACGGCGGGTTCGGATGGTTTGCCGTTTTCGACCAGGTTGAGCACATTCATGCGCCCTTGCAGGTCGCTGATGTAGCCGGATAAAAAGGCCTGGTTGGCGGCGTCTGTCGTGTTGACCGCGACACCCTTTTCAGCCGCCAAGAAGGTAGACAGGCGGGCTTCTTCCAGTGGTACGGCCCAGGGTTCTCCCAGGTGGTCGGCGCCGCCCGAGCGGGCGTCTTCGCGCAGGATCAGGCGGGCCCAGTCCAGCGCGCCGGTGAGCACCCACAGGGACTGGACGCGGGCGCGCTCGGCGGTTTCGATCTCCACACTCCGCCATTGCTGCCACAGTGCCGCAGCGGCCATGCTGGCCACCAGGGCCACCGTCAACATGGCGGCCAGTAGTGCCGCACCGGTGTGGCGCGCTTTCATGGCTTGCCGCCGCCCAGTGTGATGCGGCCCCAGTCGCGGGTCAACGTGCCGGCAAAGGCATCGTTGGGTGGCAGCGTGAGCACCAGGCGCACACCGTCGGGCAGTACCGCTTCTGGCTGGGCGGCCGCGCTGGCGGCAAGCATGGGTGTTGCTGGCGGTGGCGGTGCCGCCGCAGCGCTGTCGCTGGACAGCGGGTTGGTCCAGGCATCGGCGCGGAAGTAAAACACCTTCCACTGCTCCAGCGCGGCCACCCGAACCTCCAACTTCTTATCGTCCTCGCCGGCGTTTTGCGCCCATTGGGCGGCCCGGGCCCAGGTGGTTTGTAATTCGCCCCGCGTTTGTACCGGCGACGACTGCCAGCGCAGCCACTGGCCGCTGCCGTCGATGTCGCGCCGTGACCAGGCCACCACCAACAAGCCATCACCCGGTGCCACAGTGCTGCGCCGCGTGATGCGCAGCGCGCGACCATCCCAGTCCAGGGCGGGGGTGTTGGGCAGTTGCACCATGGCATCGAGGTCGGCTGCCCATTGCGACAGCCCCGATTGCAACGTCAACACCGTGTCTGCCCGTTGTTGCAACTGCGTCTGTGCTTTGGCCATGCCGTCCAGCCCGCGCCAGCTCAAGCCCGCCATCAAGGCCAGAATGCCGATGGCGATCAGCAGCTCGATCAGTGTAAAACCCAGGTGGCGCGTGGGGGCCCAAATCCGCGCCGGGCCGCCCCAAGCGGATGGGGCCCCCTTGGGGGGCAGCGCAGTACGCGAAGCGACAAGCGTGGGGGCCATACTAATATCGCCCCACCACAGTCGACAGGGTTAGCAAAGGGGTGTCTCGCTCTGCCACATTGGCTTCCACCCGCAGAAAATTGGGGTTGGGCGTGGGTCGCACCGACAGCGTGACGCCCAGGTTGCGCCCAGCCTGCTCGCAGTTGGTGACGTTGTCACCTACTGGGGGCATTTGTTTGCTCAGGCGCACGGCTATCAGGGCGTTTTCGGCACAGAGCTGGGCCAACAAAAGGTCGGACTGGCGTTCGGCGTTTCGGGTCAGGGTGCCGGTAGAACGCACACCCGCGGCCAACGCAATGGCCACAATGCCCAGTGCGACCAGAACCTCGATCAAGGTGAAGCCCTGGTGCTTCCGTCGCGGTGTAGTGCTCTGGGTCATGGGGAATCGGGGGTTGCGTCCGCATCACCCATGACTTTGAAGGGGCGCACACCGTCGGTGGCGATACTGAGGCTGCGCGTGGGTTGCGAAAGTGTTGTTAGCCGTATCCGCTGGGGTCCGATGATGGGCTCGGGGCCCAGCACTACAGGGCGGGCGCTGCTTGCGACCACGTCAGTACCCAGCCAGCCAGCGGGCATGGCGGCGCTGGGCAGACCTTCAAACTCAAAACCTTTGGGGGTGGCACGCCACACCACGGCGTTGGCGCTCATGCGCGACACGGCACGGGCCGATTCCAACAGGGCGGATAGACGCTGGGCTTCGCGCTCGAGCTGGGTTTGGGACGAGTCCCGCATCGCCAAGCTGACACCCGCCGTTGCCATGGCCATGATGGCCACCACTACCATTAGCTCCAGCAGTGTGAAACCGTAGGCAGTACGCGCAGCGACATGCGAGGGGGTCATGTTTCGCCGCTGGGCCGCCCCAAGGCGAAACGCGCCCCCTCGGGGGGCAGCGACCCGCGCAGCGGCGGAGCGTGGGGGCCTACCTCTAGTCCCAGCTACCGATGTCCGCATTCTTGCCCTCGCCGCCCGGTTGACCGTCTGCACCGAAGGAGAGCACGTCGACCTCGCCCCGTACCCCCGGGTTCAGGTACTGGTAAGGGCGGGCCCACGGATCGTTGGGGAGCTTGTCCAAGTAGCTTTTCCAATTGGTGGGGATGGGGCCTTCGGTGGGTTTTGCCTTTAGGGCTTGCAGTCCTTGGGCGGCAGTGGGAAAGCGCTGGTTGTCCAGTTTGTAGAGCTTGAGTGCGCCCATCAGGTTGTTGACATCGGTTTTGGCAGCGGTGGCACGGGCGTCGTCGGCACGGTCCAGCACATTGGGCACGATCAGCGCGGCCAGCACACCGATGATCACCAGCACCACCATCAGTTCGATGAGGGTGAATCCAGAGGTAGACCGCTTGTGTCCGTGTGAAACTGGCACCGATGGGGAGAAGTGTGTTGATGGGTTCATGGTCGGGTCAATCATAATCGCGCAATGCAAACAATTGCTTTACAGGTGTGGGGGATCCGGCTGGCAACCTTGGTGCTGGCTGCGTTGGCGGCGCTCAGCGGCACCTATTGGGTGCTTAAAAGTACCCATGCCAACAGTGTATCGAATGCAGCCCCATCGGCGGGTGTTGCCGGGCTGGACCCACAGGCACTGGCCCGCGCTTTGGGTGGCGGTGGCATCGGGGCCGCTGTTGGTGAACCCGTCGCGGTCGGCACCGCCTATGTGCTGGTGGGTGTGTTGGCCGATAGTCAGCGCGGAGGGGCGGCCCTGATCGCCGTGGATGGCAAGGCCGCCAAACCGTACCGCGTGGGTGCCACCGTGGATGGCAAACTGGTCGTGCAGTCAGTGGTGGGGCGGCGCGCAGTGTTGTCGGCCAGTATGGAAGGTCCGGCACAGATGACGCTGGAGCTGCCGCCACTCAGCAAGTGATGATGGCCCCTACGCACCAACAGGCCTTGCCTGCCAGGGCCGGTGCTTTGGATGCGCTACGCGGCTTGGCCGTGCTGTGGATGACGGTTTTCCACTTTGCGTTTGACCTCAACCATTTTGGTTTTATCCGTGAAGACTTCTACCGCGACCCGCTGTGGACGGTGCAGCGCACCTGCATTTTGAGTCTGTTTTTGTTGTGTGCGGGCTTTGGCCAGGCCTATGCCGTTCATGCGGGTCAGACTTGGGCGCGCTTCTGGCGGCGCTGGCTGCAAATTGCGGGCTGTGCAGTCGTTGTCAGTTTGGGTTCGGCGCTGATGTTCCCCAACAGCTGGATTTACTTTGGCGTGTTGCACGGCATGGCCGTCATGTTGCTGGTGTGCAGGGCGACGGCGTCCTGGGGGCGTTGGCTGTGGCCCGCTGGCTTAGGTCTGGTGGTGTTAGGGGTCTACGCACGCGAAGTGAACGCCTGGCTGCCGTATTCAGAGGCCTGGGATCTCAACGCACTGAATTGGCTGGGCCTGATTAGCCGTAAACCCATTACCGAAGACTATGTGCCTGTTTTTCCCTGGTTAGGCGTGATGTGGTGGGGCATGGCCGCCGGCCAGTGGGCACTGGCGCGGGGTTGGATGTCCCGAGTGGACCAGGTTGCGCGTACTTTGCCGCTGGCGCCGCTGTCTTGGTTGGGGCGGTGGAGCCTGAGCTGGTACCTGGCCCACCAGCCGGTACTGATAGGGCTGCTAACCCTGGTGGGACATTTGCGTTAACGATACCTGCTTCAGAGCCATGGCCTCATTGGCAGAGTTCTTGCGGTTGGCCGAGCCGTTGACGCGGCTTATGGTTTGACGGGGTCGGCAGGCAAAGACGGTGGACGGGAATTGAAGCTACGGTCCAGCGTTGAAATTGCTGGAACCTGGCGGTCGCATGACATCAGTGCGTCGTCGTCCACCTCGTTCTCGGAGGCACTGGGAGTCTCTGGGGACAGCGTTTGTAACTTCAATGCGCTGAGCAAAGTACCCGATGTAGTAAGCACCCTCACCGCAGACAGCTGGAGGTCGTATTCCGCATTGGCCAATGCACGGCGTGCCTGGTAGAGCTCGTTTTCGGTATCCAACAAATCCAGCAGCGACCGTTGGCCAATATCGAACTGTTGTTGGTAGGCTTGGCGGGCCTTGGAGGTTGATAGTTCGTGCTGGGCTAGCAGCTTGATCTGGGCGGACAGGCGTTGTGAATCGTTGAACGCAATCTCGCCGGTTTGCCATACATCCCG
>JBKJJC010000205.1:0-3615 GCA_046598245.1 Rhodoferax sp. | reverse complement strand
CCCAGCCTGCGGCCAGTTGCGAGCACATCGGGTATTCATGCGAATGCTCGGCCATGAAAAACCGCCGCATGTTGCGCAGCACCATCAGGATGTGCTGGTCGACGGTGTAGACGTGGAACAGGTCGTGCTGCATTTGCCCCACGATGCGCCGGAACACCCACAGGTAACGCCCCAGCACCGAGGTCTGGTTCATCAGCCGCATGGCGTGGGTTGTGCCCTGGGGCTGCATCAAAATCTGGCGGAACGTCTGGCGGTTGACCGGGTCGCTGCGAAAGCGCGAATCCATCAGGCTGCGGGCGTTGTACAGGGCGCGCAGCGTGCGGGCCGACAAACCTTTGACGCCAACCACCGTTTGGTAGACCAGAAAGGTCTGCAGAATGGCATGGGGCTCGCGTTGGTACAGGTCATCGCTGGCCACGTCGATCATGCCGGCCTTTTCGTTGAAATGCTCGTTGATACGGCGCGGCGCGTGGGTCGATGGGTTGAGCCGCTCTTCGATATTGAGCAGCAAAATCTGGTTGAGCTGGGCCACGGCCTTGGCCGCCCAGTAGTAGCGCTTCATCAGCGCTTCGCTGGCACGCACCAGGGTTCTTTTGGGCGTGGCGCCGGTGGAGACCAGGGTCTTGGTGGTATATCCAAAAGACTCGGCCACAGCGTTTTGCATGTCAAAAATCAACCGGTCTTCACGCCGGTTGGCGATCAGGTGCAGGCGGGCGCGCACGCGCATCAGCAGGGATTCGTTGCGCTGGATTTGCCGCACCTCGAACGGCGTGGCCAGGCCGCTGACCGCCAGTGCTTGCCAGTTGTCGCCAAACCCCGCTGCTTTGGCCACCCACAAGATGACCTGCAGATCGCGCAGGCCACCCGGGGATTCCTTGCAGTTGGGCTCCAGCGAATAGGGCGTGTTCTCAAACTTGGTGTGGCGCTGGCGCAGCTCCAGCGTCTTGGCCACGAAGAAAGCCCGTGGGTCCATGGCCTTGAAAAATGCGCTCTGGAACTGCTGCACCAGCTCAGCGTTACCGGTGATCAACCGGCATTCCAGCAAGGCGGTTTGTATGGTGACGTCTTTCGCCGCCTCGGCCAGGCAATCACCCAACGTGCGCACACTGGAGCCGATCTCCAAGCCCACATCCCAGCAGCTGCCAATAAAGGCCTCTAAGTGGCCCTTGAGTGCGGTATCCAAATGGGGGTCAAACCCGTCTGGCAGTAGCACCAACACATCCACATCCGAGTGCGGAAACAGCTCACCGCGGCCAAAGCCGCCCACCGCCAGCAGTGCAAAGGGGTGCTGCAGACCGGCGTGGTCCCACAATTGCCTGAGTACGCCATCGGCCAGTTGGGCCAATCGGCTCAGTGCCTTGCGTACATCGCGCCCCGTGGCATCACCTTGGCCCAGGTTTTGCAGCAACAGGCCTTTGTCGGCGCGGTAGGTGTTGCGGATTGCCTGCAAGTCAGCCATAGGGTTCCCGTGCCGTCGTCGCCCAACGGGGATCAGGCCGTAGCCGTAGCGGCTGGCGCGGGCACAAACGCCGGTATGGGTGGCGAGCCGGCTGACAGCGTCATCACTTCATAACCGGTGGGGGTCACCAGCACGGTGTGTTCCCATTGGGCGGACAGCGAATGGTCCTTGGTGACAATGGTCCAACCGTCTTTCTCGGGGCCGTCTTTGATCTCTTTTTTGCCGGCATTGATCATGGGCTCAATGGTGAAGGTCATGCCCTCCACCAGTTTGTCGAGCGTACCGGGGCGGCCGTAGTGCAGCACCTGGGGTTCTTCGTGAAAGATCTGGCCAATGCCGTGGCCACAGAATTCGCGCACCACGGAAAAGCCGTGGCCTTCGGCAAACTTCTGGATCGCAAAACCGATGTCGCCCAGGTGGATGCCAGGCTTGACCAGCATGATGCCCTTCCACATTGCTTCGTACGTGATATGGGCCAGCCGCTTGGCAGCTATGGACACCTCTCCCACCATGAACATGCGGCTGGTGTCGCCGTGCCAGCTGTCCTTGATGACGGTAACATCGATATTGACCACGTCACCCTTTTTGAGCGCCTTGTCGTTGGGAATCCCATGGCAGACCTGGTGGTTGACCGAGGTGCAGATGGACTTGGGGTAGGCAATGTTGCCACCACCCTTGTAGTTCAGCGGGGCCGGAATGGCACCCTGCACCTGGGTGATGTAGTCGTGCGCCAGTTTGTCCAGTTCGTTGGTGGTGACACCGGGTTTGACGAAGGGCGTCAGGTAATCCAGCACTTCGGAGGCGAGTCGGCCGGCGATACGCATGCCTGCGATGCCCTGGGCGTCTTTGTAGGTAATTGTCATGTCGCAATTATCCCAGAGAGAACCACTCAGGCCATGCACACCCGGTTGCGACCCTCCTGCTTGGCTTTGTACAGTGCGGCGTCGGCATCCAGAATCAACTGATCCAGCGTGTAGCCTGATCTGTTGGTGTTACTGACGCCGATACTGACTTGGTAGCGGAGCTTGCCCGCCGGGGTGGCAATCTGGGCCTGTGTGACCAGTTCACGCAGGCGGTCGGCAATGTGGAATGCGGATTCTGGGCTGGAGCCATCCAACAACAGCAGGAACTCTTCGCCTCCGTAACGCACCACCAAATCACCAGGGCGCACCTGGGCGATTAGCAAGTCGGCCAGATGGACCAGAACCTGGTCGCCAATCGGGTGCCCGTGCTTGTCATTGATGGCTTTGAAATGGTCTGCGTCCACCAGGGCCACGGCGACGCTGCGCATGCTTTGGCGTGCGCGAACCAGTACACGCCGCCCCATGCGCTCCATGCCGAGGCGGTTTAGGGTACCGGTTAGAGGGTCCCGTAGTGTCAGGCTGTTGAGCTTTTCGGCATAGCGATGGGCCACCAACATGATCAGTCCAAAAGCAATGGTCACTTGTGCCAGTGATACGGCCAGAATAGTTACCGCCATCAGTGTTTCGGTCGACAGCACTTGGTGGTCGTTGGCCTGCGCCACCAGTTGGTAGGTGGACCGCAGCACCAGGGCCAGGCCCAGTGCGGTGAAGCCGCTGACGGCTATCCACACCATGGCGCGCGCGTTGCCCCGCAAACCGCGCAGCAGTGTGATCGCGCATGCCAGATTGAGCCCACCCAGCATGAACCCGGTAGCCACGAGCCGCGCCGTCTGATTAGGCTGCACGGTCGCAAAATACGCCGGGACCAGAAATACGACGAGTAAGATGCCTATTAACCAGTGCCAATTCAAGGTTTGGTTGCAAAACTGGCGAAGGCCGCGCAGTACAAGGGCCAAACCCAGTCCAAGCAATGCATAACTGATGCCGCCGTGCACCACCTCTGCAAGCTCGGTCATATTGCCCACTGCCAGCCCTAGGCACGTCACAACATTGCCCAGCGCCCACAGGCGCTGTTCGGCCAATGCGTCGGATGACAGCGCGGCAGCGATCAGTAACAGGGTGGTCAGGACCGTGAAAACGATCTGTACCAGCAAAAGCGTCGGTGTGTTTAGCAAGTTTTCACCATGAAACCAGTCTAGCTGCCACTGACAGTGCGTGCACGGCTATATTCATTTCATCGTTTAGGGCAACGCTTAAAAAGGTCATCCCCGCAAGGTGATTGTGCGTTGAATC
>JBKJJC010000234.1:0-15067 GCA_046598245.1 Rhodoferax sp. | reverse complement strand
GGTTATGGTGGCGGTGGCGGCGGTGGAAATCGCGGCGGTTCAGGCAACGGAGGCGGCAATGGCGGCGGATCACGGTCGGGTGGTTTTGGTGGCGGGGGCAACCGGTCTGGTGGGTCGGGAAATCCTCGCGGACCTTTTAGCCGATAAATCGGTTGCGGCGGTTCACACAGTGGGCCGCCGACCGCTGGATATCCAGCATGCAAAGTTGATCAACCATGTGGTCGACTTTGCGGCTTTGCCCAAACTACCCAAGGTCGATGAGTGCTTCATCGCCCTGGGCACCACCATCAAGGTGGCAGGCAGCCAGGAAGCCTTCAAAGCCTTAGACCTTAAGGCCGTTGAGGCTGTAGCCCTCGCCGTTCGTGCATCAGGCGCTACAAAATTAGGAGTAATCAGCGCCATGGGCGCCGACTCCAGCTCCTCCGTTTTTTACAACCGCGTCAAAGGCGAGATGGAACTGTCGCTGGCGCGTATGGGTTTCAAAAGCCTAGTGATTGCCCGTCCGTCCCTGATAGACGGCAACCGTGCCGCACTAGGCCAAGCCGGGCGAGCCGGCGAAGGCTTGGGTCTGAAATTGGCGCGTTGTCTGAGCCCGGTCATACCGGCCAATTACCGTGCCATCAAGGCCAGCGACATCGCGCACGCGCTGATCCGCCATGTCAAAGCAGGTACACCCGGCGTGGTGACGTTGATGTCAGGCGAGATGCAGGGCGGATAGGGTTCTGCGGCGTTCAACCCCGCACAAACAGCGTGATCAGGGGGTCATCCCCCACCTGGCGGCTCCAATGCCCATGCACCTCTGGGTCAAACGTGGCCCCCTCAGGTAACACATCCGCCGAGTAGAAATGCTCACCCGGCTTGAACAGGCGAGACACACCGCCTTGCAAGCCAATCTCCATCTGCCCACCCAGGATGAAACACCATTGCGGCGCACCCGTGCAATGAAACTGGCTGCGAAAACCTACCGGGCTTGTGCGCAACTGGTAGCCCCCAGAGGCAAATAGCTCAGACAACATAGACTGCGGCGTACCTTGCTCCAGCGGCACAGCTTCTTCCCGAAACTTAGCGCGGCCGTCAGTGTCAGTGAACAGAATTACTTTGGTGAATGTGGTCATGGTACTGCTGGGCAAGTATCAGCCACGAAGCCGGGGCTGTACTGCCCAAGGTTTTGCCATAGCTTGCCCTTGCACCATGCTGCGCCCCATGCGGTCGCCGCCATCCAGGCTAAATACTGCCACCGTCTGCACCAACTCATCTGCCTGGTTCTTCATGCTGCTGGCGGCGGCGGCCATTTCTTCCACCAGGGCGGCATTTTGCTGCGTGGCCTGGTCCATATTGCTGACCGCCTCACCCACCTGCGCTACGCCCAGGCTTTGCTCGTTGCTGGCGGCACTGATCTCGCCCATGATGTCGGTCACTCGTTTGATGCTGCTAACGACCTCGGTCATTGTCTCCCCCGCCTTGTCTACCAGCGCGGTGCCTTGCTCAACCCGTTCGACGCTGGCGTTGATGAGGCTCTTGATTTCCCTGGCCGCTTCTGCACTGCGACCGGCCAAAGAACGCACCTCGGAGGCCACCACCGCAAAGCCGCGCCCTTGCTCACCAGCCCGGGCTGCTTCTACCGCAGCATTCAGCGCCAAAATGTTGGTTTGAAATGCGATGCCGTCAATCACGCTAATGATGTCGCTGATTCTGCGACTCGACTCGTTGATGCCTTTCATGGTTTCTACCACTTGGCTTACGACATGGCCACCCTGCACCGCCACAGTAGAAGCGCTCTGGGCCAATTGGTTGGCTTGGCGGGCCGAGTCTGCGTTTTGCTTGACGGTTGAGCCCAACTCTTCCATAGAGGCTGCGGTTTGCTCGAGAGCACTAGCCTGTTGCTCGGTGCGGGCTGACAAATCATGGTTACCCTGGGCGATTTCGGCACTGGCGGTGGCTACGCTTTCAGAACCTTGGCGGACGGACCGGACCGTTGACGCCAAATTGCTAGCCATCATGCTTATCGCCGCCATCACACTGGAAGTGTCCCCCGGCTGGAGTTGAATCTTCGTGTTCAAGTTGCCTGCCGCTACCGCATCGGCCACGCGCTTCAACGCGTCTGGCTCGCCACCGAGTTGTCGCATGACGCGAATGACATAAGTGGCAAAACCAAACAAGCCCAGCCCCACCAGCAACACGGAAAACATCACTATGTTTCTAGCACGCTTGGCGTCAGCCACGACATCGTCCAGTTGCTTGACCAAGTTGTCGGCTTGGCGCTTCTTCTCTAGCCCTAACGGTGTCAACAGCGCATTGCGCGCCGGTATTGTTTTATCGACCAAAAAAGCGAAGGCTTCGTCTTTCTTGTCGCCCTGAATCAGTTTGACGTTGTCAGCGCCAATAGCCCAAAAGCTCTGCATCAGGGCTGGTAAGGGAGCAAACGCACGACGCCCATCTTCATCAATCATGCCGCGACCAAAGTCAGCCAAGGTCGATTCCAATACTTCTTTCTTTTTCATCACATCGGCCAGCGCAGTGGCTTTTTCTTCTGGGGTGCGCGCCAAAATTGCATGCCGCAGTTGTAGCGAAGCCCGGGTAACGTTCAGTTCCAACTCGGCGATACGCTGAATTTGCGGCGCGTTGCTCGACTTAACATCATTGGCCTCGGTCTCAACCACCGACATCAGCGCCCATACCAAGACCCCCAACGCGACCAAAGCAGTCACCAAAACGCCCGAAAACAAATAGAGGCGCTGGGCCAATGTAAAACCGTTTGTGGATGTGTTCATATGCAGGCAATGCAGAGTTTGAGCCATGGACGATACCGGCTCTGCCCCATGCTAGAGCATTTCTCAGGCCGATGCAAAAATGTGAGCGGCGCCAGGCTAGATCAAAGTGAAAAACCAACAGTTTGACGCCACAATGGCGGATTTGGCGAGACTTCCAACATGCACTTTCTCCACACCATGCTGCGCGTCGGCAACCTGCAACGCTCCATTGATTTCTACACCAAGGTACTCGGTATGCGACTGCTGCGCCAATCCGAAAACCCCGAGTACAAGTACAGCCTCGCCTTTCTGGGGTTTGATGGCGGCAACCCCGGCCAAGCAGAAATTGAACTCACCTACAACTGGGGCGTGGAATCGTATGACATGGGCACGGCCTACGGACACATTGCGCTGGGTGTGCCCGATGCACATGCTGCCTGCGCGGCCATCAAAGCTGCCGGCGGCAACGTGACGCGTGAAGCGGGTCCGGTCAAAGGCGGCGCCACGGTGATAGCCTTTGTGACCGACCCTGATGGCTACAAGATAGAACTCATTCAGCGCCAGCACAATATAAGCAAATAGTGCCTATAGCCCCCGTGGAATATACGTTTTACGCTATCAAAAATATAGTAACGTAAAAAGCCCAACCCCGTACAGGTTTTCTACCGCTTTCGCAAAGCCTGCGTGTCGCGGGCCAATTGGGTCACACTGGCCCAATCCCCTTGGGCCACGGCAGCGGCGGGCAGCAACCACGAGCCGCCTACACACACCACATTCGGCAGTGCCAAAAACTCAGGGGCGTTCTGCAAGGTCACGCCACCCGTGGGGCAAAACTTCACATCGAAAAACGGACCGCTCCAGGCCTTGAGCATGGCCGGACCTCCCGCCTGCATGGCGGGGAAGAATTTGAGCGCGGTGAAGCCGTCTTCCTGCGCCACCATGATTTCACTCCCCGTAGCCACACCGGGCAGCAGTGCCAACCCCGCGTCACGGCAGGCTTGGCCTACCGCGCTGGTGTAGCCCGGGCTCACCGCAAAGCGCGCTCCGGCGCGGGCCGCGGCCAGGGCATCGGCCTTGGAGCGCACCGTGCCTGCACCCACCACGGCTTCGGGCACGTCACGGGCGATGGCTTCAATGCATGCCAGGGCCTGTGGTGTGCGCAGCGTGACTTCCAGCATACGGATGCCACCGGCCACCAATGCACGGGCCATAGGCACGGCATGGGCCACATCGTTCAACACAATGACGGGAATGACGGGCGCGTCCTGCATCACTTGCAGGGCGGTAAAAGAGGGAGCAGAAGACATGGAGTATTCGAAGTTGTATTGAAGAAAAGACACGGAATGGTGCGGGACTACAACCAACTGCAGGCACCCTCTTCCGCCGTCAAGGCATTGCGCCGCATACCGGCAAACAACTCGCGGCCCATGCCCACGCTATTGGCGGCACGAAGGGCCTGCGGCATGGTGGCAACCGGGCGGGCGTCCCACTGGGCGGCATCCACCAGCACCTGCAAGGTGCCAGCGGTTGCATCCAGGCGGATGCGGTCACCGTCTTGTACCTTGGCCAGTGGCCCGCCCGATGCAGCTTCGGGCGACACATGGATGGCGGCCGGCACTTTGCCCGATGCACCACTCATGCGTCCATCGGTCACCAGAGCCACCTTGAAGCCCTTGCCTTGCAGCACGGCCAAAGGCGGTGTGAGCTTGTGCAACTCGGGCATGCCGTTGGCTTGCGGGCCCTGCCACCGCACCACGCAGACCAAATCTTGGTTGAGTTCTTCCGCATGGAATGCCTGGTGCAGCGCTTCTTGCGAATCAAAAACTCGGCAAGGCGCTTCGATGACATGGCGGTCTTCTGGCACGGCCGACACCTTGATCACACTGCGCCCGAGATTGCCCAGCAAAAGCTTGAGGCCACCACTGGCACTGAAGGGATTCGTTGCCGGGCGCACCACCGTCTCGTCTTTGCTAGCACCCGCATCTGCCCACTGCAGGGATCCGTCAGCGCGTGCTGTGGGAATGCCGGTGTACTCGCGCAACCCGCCGGATCGCACGGTCAGCACATCGGCATGCAGAAAGCCTGCATCCAACAGTTGACGGATCACATAACCCGGGCCACCTGCAGCCTGGAACTGGTTGACATCGGCACTGCCGTTGGGGTAGACGCGGGTGAGCAGTGGCACCACATCCGACAAATCAGAAAAGTCGTTCCAATCAATGACAATGCCCGCCGCACGCGCTACCGCCACCCAATGGATCAGGTGGTTGGTCGAGCCACCGGTTGCCATCAACGCGACCATGGCGTTGACGATGCAGCGTTCGTCCACCTGCACACCAATGGGTGGGCACTTCCATTCAGTGGTCTGTGGCGTTGCACCCGCGCTGCTAGTTTGTTTTCCCAACACCGTACGAACCGCCTCGCGGGTTAACTCGCTGCGCACGTCGGCGCCAGGGTTGATGAAGGCGGTACCGGGTACATGCAGGCCCATGGCTTCCAGCAGCATCTGGTTGCTGTTGGCCGTGCCGTAGAAGGTGCAGGTCCCCAGGCCATGGTAAGCGGCGGATTCGGCCTCTAGCAGTTCGGCGCGCCCCACCAAGCCCTGCGCCGCCTTCTCGCGCACCTTGGCCTTGTCGTTGTTGGACAGGCCAGAGGTCATGGGGCCAGCGGGTACAAACACGGTAGGCAGGTGGCCAAAATGCAGCGCGCCGATCAACAGCCCGGGCACGATCTTGTCGCACACGCCCAGCATCAGAGCGCAGTCAAACACGTCATGGCTCAGTGAAATGGCGGTGGCCATGGCAATGGTGTCGCGGCTGAACAGGCTCAGTTCCATGCCGGGCGTCCCCTGTGTCACGCCGTCACACATGGCGGGCACGCCACCGGCCACCTGTGCCGTAGCACCCAGGCGCCGCGCTTCCAGTTTGATGAGATCGGGGTAGTGCTGCAGCGGCGCATGGGCCGATAACAAATCGTTGTAGGCGGTAACAATGCCGATGTTGGGGCCTTTTTCGGCCACGACCCTGAACTTGTCGATGCCAGTCACCCGCGCCTTGTCGTTGTCGGGCATGGCGGCAAAGGCATGGGCCACATTGGCGCAGCCCATACGCTCGGCACCGGGCTTGCGTTGGGATGCAGCATCCACTTGCGCCAGGTAGGCGCTGCGGGTGGCAGCGCTGCGGGTACGGATGCGGTCAGTAACCGCAAGTACAACAGGATGAACGGGAGTGGGGTTTTGCATGGTCTGATGTAACTAGATGACGGCCCCTATGGTAACTTAGTTACCAATTTTTGGCGTGTTTTAAGTTACCAGCGCGGTACAAGATGTACGCAGCTCAGCATCTCGCCTGCAACATTTGGTGGCATTTAGACCATGGATGTTGCAATTCACCGAGGGTTTTCACTGAGCAGCAGGACTAGTATCAATTCTTCAATTTTTTTGAAAGAACCCAGATGTCCATGCAACCTCCTTTCTTTGGCAAACGCGCCGAAACTCCTGCCAACAACACCCTCAGCAACAAACCCAGCGGTTTATCCGGCTCCACTGCAGGCGCAACAGGTGCAAGTGCGACAGCGCAACCCACTCCCCCCGCAGCCGTTGCGCCGATTGCAGCGTCAGCGCCGGTATCGGGCGCACCCACCAAGGAAGGCGGCAGCAAGCTCACCGTGGGCCCCAACATCAAACTCAAGGGCGTGGAAATCACCGACTGCGACACCCTGGTGGTCGAAGGCACCGTAGAGGCAACCATGGACTCGCGCGTGATGCACATCACCGAGATCGGCGCTTTCAAGGGTTCGGCTGACATCGACTTTGCCGAAATCCACGGCGAATTCAATGGCGATTTGACGGTGCGCCAAAAGCTGGTGATCTATGCCACTGGCCGCGTGACCGGCAAGATTCGCTACGGCAAGGTGGTGATTCAAGAAGGCGGCCAGCTGATGGGCGACATACAGTTTGGGGCAGCAGTCGACGCCAAAGTCCACAGCGCGCCCAAGGTAGTGGGTTTGATGGCGGGGGTGGTTTAAACCCGGGCGTACCCGAGGCGCTGCACAGCGCTTCTATACTGCCCCCATGACCCATATTGCCGACCTTCGCAAGAGCTACGAACGCGCCGAACTGGATGAATCGGCATCCCACGCCGACCCCTTGCAACAATTCGACCAATGGCTCAAGGAAGCCATTGCGTCTGAAGTGCCCGAACCCAATGCAATGACCCTGGCCACGGTGGCCAGCAATCTGCGCCCCTCTACCCGTGTGGTGCTGGTCAAGGGCTACGACGCACAGGGCATCACCTGGTTTACCAACTACAACAGCCGCAAGGGCCACGAGCTGGCGGGCAACCCGTTTGCCGCCTTGCAATTCCACTGGGTGGAACTGGAGCGTGTGGTGCGTATTGAAGGGCTGGTAGAAAAGGTCAGCGACCAGGAAAGCGATGCGTACTTCCACAGCCGACCGCTGGACTCGAGGCTTGGGGCCTGGGCCTCACCGCAAAGCGAAGTCATCTCGGGGCGCGGTGTGCTGGTAGCCAATGCCGCCAAATACGCGGCCCAATTTATGCTGCAGCCACCCCGGCCACCCCACTGGGGCGGCTACCGGCTCAAGCCGGATAACTGGCAATTCTGGCAAGGGCGAAAAAGCCGCTTGCATGACCGGCTGCGCTACACGCTGGCGACAGATGGTGATTGGGTGCGGGAGCGGCTGGCACCCTGACACTCACGCCTCCTCGGTTGCCCACTATTTCACGACGGTGGCATCGTTGATGCGGTAGTACAGGCCATAGGGGTCGTCCTTCAGCACGGCAAACTGGCCTTCGACCACGACCGGCTCCAGCGAGTATTTGATGGGCGTTTTGGTCTTGACCTCAACCATGCTCTCGGGCCCTCCCGCCACACAAAACGAGCAGGTCAGCGGCACCGAGCTGAGCAAAAAGTGCTTTTGCTTCTCGCCTGGCTCCAGCGGCATCATAAAACCCTGCACGCGCTGGCTTTTCAGGTTCAGGGCCTGCACATTGGCTGGGAACACCGGCAGCATGCGGTTCTTCTCCACCCGGGTTTTAACGTCGGTCAACAACGACCAGGGCAACACATCCGCGCGTTCTTGCAGAGGGGCAAACGGGCTATTGGGGCTGTGCACGCCCGCGCCCGTGCCTGCAGGGACGTTCGGAGCAGGCTGAGCGGTGGGCGCTGCTTGCTGTGCCAGCGCACGCACCGGCAACAAACCGGCGAATAACATTGAAAATGCTACTGAAATAGTAGCAATAGAATGAACAAATACGGGGGCTAGAGGCTTATTTTTCATATACGCGTCCGGTAGAAACCAGATTGTGTGAGTTAACGGGTCTGCAGAAGTTCCAACACGCAGAGGCGATAGGCACCCGGCGCTGGTAACAACGCAGCCCCAAGGATACGCCGAACACGGAAGCCAGCCGCCCCAACCATACAGCCTCGCACAGCAACAGGGCTGCGTTCTTGGTGGGTGGCGCACCCAGCATGCGCAGCAGGCGGGTGACCTCCAGCGACGGTGATGCCGCATGCAGGGGCGTACTGGTGTTCACGTAGCGCGACCAAAGCCGTATCGGTCAAGATCAGGCGGTCGAGCACACTGCCGCTGGGCGCCAAAATGCCGACCACGGTGTAGTGGCTGTTGCCATGCGCATGGCCACCCCCACCCAGGCCGCAGGTGCCTTCGAT
Organism: Rhodoferax sp.; assembly: GCA_046598245.1. Classification (GTDB taxonomy): domain Bacteria; phylum Pseudomonadota; class Gammaproteobacteria; order Burkholderiales; family Burkholderiaceae_C; genus Allorhodoferax. Next base: position 6,626 of record JBKJJC010000234.1, on the reverse strand, counting down.
GTGGCGCCCCTGCGCTAGCGTGACACCGTACCGGACCAGGCAATCGTGCGAGGTGCCGACGATGCCAACCAGATCGCATTCAAAGGGCTGGCTGCCCTTGCTTGGCGCCACCAGCGTTGCAATCGGCGGCTACCAGGTGGATTTGCCGCAACCAGACGGGCCACAAACCAACAACACCGTGACTTGCGGCACATCAACGTCTGGAAAAGACAGGCTGGCGCTGCCAGGGTAGGTATACGAGAGCTGCGTGCTTGCAATCAGAGTGTTGCCATGGTGTGGGCTCCTGGCGGCCTGAGATTGGGCGCCATCGTACCTGCATGTCAATCGGACCCCACGGCTAAACCAGTGCTCCAGTCGGTCCCCGGTAAAATCGCGGGCTCTGACCGAAATGACCCCACCATGACCGACACCGCATCCACACCCATCGCGCAACCGATCCAGCCCGGCCTGCAGTCCCTGTCCAAATCCTTCGAGCCCGTCGCGCTGGAAGCCCATTGGGGACCCGAGTGGGAGAAGCGCGGTTACGGTGTGGCCGGCTACCGCGGCACACAGACACCCAAGGCCGGCCAGCCCGCCTTTGCCATCCAGCTGCCACCACCGAACGTAACCGGCACGCTGCACATGGGCCATGCGTTCAACCAGACCATCATGGACAGCCTGACGCGATACCACCGCATGCTGGGGGCCAACACGGTGTGGGTGCCCGGTACCGATCATGCCGGTATCGCCACGCAAATCGTCGTCGAGCGTCAGTTGCAGGACCAAGGCGTCAGCCGCCACGACCTGGGCCGCAAAGCCTTTGTGGAAAAAGTCTGGGAGTGGAAAGAGAAATCGGGTAACACCATCACCACGCAAATGCGCCGCATGGGCGACACCGTCGACTGGAGCCGCGAATACTTCACGATGGACGACAAGCTGTCCAACACCGTGACCGAAACCTTTGTGACGCTGTATGAGCAGGGCCTGATCTACCGTGGCAAACGCCTGGTCAACTGGGATCCGGTGTTGCAAAGCGCGGTGTCTGAGTTGGAGGTGGAAAACGAAGAGCGCAACAGCTTCATGTGGCACATCGAATACCCGTTCAGCGATGGCCCGCAAACCGCCGTCGACGGCACACCGATGCGCGGCATGCACATTGCCACCACCCGCCCCGAGACCATGCTGGCCGACGGCGCGCTGTGCGTGCACCCCGAAGACGAGCGCTACCTGCACCTGATAGGCAAGATGGTTGATCTGCCGTTGTGCGACCGCAAGATCCCCATCATTGCGGACGATTTTGTGGACAAAGAATTCGGCAGCGGCTGCGTCAAGATCACCGGCGCGCACGATTTCAACGACTACGCCTGCTCCCAACGCCACGGCCTGCCCCTGATCACCATCTTCACGCTGGACGCCAAGATCAACAGCAACGGCCCAGCCGCCTACCAAGGCATGGACCGCTACGTATGCCGCAAGGCCGTGTTGAAAGACCTCGAGGAGCAAGGCTTCCTCGAAAAATCGGTGCCGCACAAGAACATGGTGCCCGTCTGCTCCCGCACCGGCCAAGTCATCGAGCCCATGCTGACCGACCAGTGGTTTGTCGCGGTGAACAAGGTCGGCCAAGGCGATGCCACTGGCAAGTCCATCGCCCAAAAAGCCATCGATGCGGTGCACAGCGGCCAGGTGCAGTTTGTGCCCGAAAACTGGATCAACACCTACAACCAGTGGATGAACAACATCCAGGACTGGTGCATCAGCCGCCAGTTGTGGTGGGGACACCAGATACCAGCGTGGTATGACGAAGACGGCAATGTGGTCGTGGCACGCAATGAGGCCGAAGCACAGGCCAAGGCACCCGGTAAAAAACTGCGCCGCGACGAAGACGTGCTAGACACCTGGTACTCGTCGGCGTTAGTGCCGTTCAGCACCATGGGCTGGGGCAATAGCGACAACGGAGGCGGCGATCGTGCCGACACCAACAGCCTGAATGACTTCGATCTCTACCTGCCAAGTTCCGTCCTGGTAACAGGCTACGACATCATCTTCTTCTGGGTCGCCCGCATGATCATGATGACGACGCACTTCACCGGAAAAGTGCCGTTCAAACACGTCTACATCCACGGCCTGGTGAAAGACGCCCAAGGCAAGAAGATGAGCAAGTCCGAGGGCAACGTGCTGGACCCGGTCGATCTGATCGACGGCATCGAGCTAGCCCCTCTGCTGGCCAAACGGTCGGAAGGCCTGCGCAAACCAGAGACCGCCCCCCAAGTCCGCAAGAACACCGAAAAAGAATTCCCCGAAGGCATCCCCGCCTACGGTGCCGACGCACTGCGCTTTACCTTTGCCGCCCTGGCTTCACTGGGCCGCAGCATCAACTTCGACAGCAAACGCTGCGAGGGCTACCGCAACTTCTGCAACAAGCTGTGGAACGCCACCCGTTTTGTGCTGATGAACTGCGAAGGCCAAGACTGCGGTTTGAAAGAGCACACCAAAGAACAGTGCGCTGTCGGCGGTGAGGCCCACGGATATCTGGAGTTCAGCCAAGCCGACCGCTGGATCGTCTCCATGCTGCAAAAGGCTGAGGCCAATGTCGCCCAAGGCTTTGCCGACTACCGCCTGGACAACGTCGCCAACACGATCTACGACTTTGCGTGGAACGAGTTTTGCGACTGGTATTTGGAAATCGCCAAGGTGCAAATCCAGACCGGCACACCGGCACAACAACGCGCCACGCGCCGCACACTGATCCGCACACTGGAAACCCTGCTGCGCCTGGCCCACCCCATCACGCCGTTCATCACCGAAGAGCTATGGCAAAAAGTGGCTCCTGTTGCTGGTCGCGAAGGCCCGTCCATCGCCATCGCCGCCTACCCCATCAGCCAGCCCGAGCGCATTGACGAAGCAGCTATTGCCCATGTGACCAAGCTCAAGCAACTGGTGGACGCCTGCCGCAATCTGCGCGGGGAGATGAATGTGTCACCCTCGACACGTCTGCCCCTGTTCGTCGTTGCCCAGACGGCCGACGAGCGCGCGTTCCTAGAAGGCGCTGCACCCGTGCTTCAGGCCTTATCTAAACTCAACGAAGTGCGCCTGTTCGACGACGAAGCCGCATGGCAGGCTGCGGCACAGGCCGCCCCAGTGGCGGTGGTGGGTGAAGCCCGCATCTGCTTGTACATGGAAGTCGATTTAGCTGCAGAAAAGCTGCGCCTGGGCAAGGAAGCAACGCGCATTGAAGGCGAAATCGCCAAGGCGCACACCAAGTTGTCCAACGAATCCTTTGTCGCCAAGGCACCCCCCGCAGTGATTGCCGAACTGCGCAAACGCTTGGCAGATTTCGAGGACACGCTGACCAAACTACGCGAGCAATTGACACGTCTTGCGTGACCAAGGTCTCGCCATAGTGCGACCCAGCAGCAGAGCGGGGGTGAGCACCAAAGCGAGGTAAAGGAGGAGCAGAGGGCAAAGCCCTCTGCGGGGGACACGAGCGGCGGTGCTTACCCCAGCTCTGCTGCGTGCGAACGCAAAGACTCTAGCCCCCACGCTCCACCTGCGCGGGTCGCCGGTCCGGCGCTGAAACCACAACAACTTAACGTCGGCGCAGCACGTGAACAAACTCGTTGTTCACGGTTTCCTGCCCCACCAACTCATTGCCAGTCTGCCGGGCAAAAGCCTGGAAGTCCCGCACGGAGCCCTGGTCGGTAGAAACCACTTTGAGCGTCTGGCCCGTAGACAGGTCCGCCAAAGCTTTTTTGGCTTTCAAAATAGGCAGCGGGCAGTTGAGACCGCGGGTGTCAATTTCTTTGTCGGCGTGCATCATTTTTCAGTCTCGCTTGGGAAATTCGATGAAGTGAGGGGTGTGCCCTTTGGAAGTAAGCCAATCAGCCAGAGCATAGCCGGTGCCCGCGGGCCAGCACTTGACATCCTGCGGTGCATACAACCGGTAGTCCACCAGCTCGGGCGATAAGCGCACCTCGCCGTGGCAGACTGCATGGTAGGCAATGATGATCTGGTTCATGCGCTGGAAGTCGTAAACACCAATCAGTTCCAACGTGTCCGTGTGCAGGTTGGTTTCTTCTGCGATCTCGCGGGCAATGCCTTCTTTGGGTGTCTCAGCCGCCTCCATAAACCCGGTAATCAGCGCATACATCTTGCCCGGCCAAGCGGCATTGCGGGCTAATAGGATCTGGCCTTTGTATTCGACAACTGCGGCCAACACGGGTACCGGGTTGTTCCAACATGTGTAATCACAAGCAGGGCAGCGCAGACGGGTCTTGTCTCCGCCGTCTTCCGCCCTTGCAATAAACGCCAACGCTGTGGCGCACTGCGGGCAAAACTTGAAGGCCTGTTGCGTCATGCTGGAAAAACCCCTGTCGACAAATAGCGATCGCCACGGTCACACACGATAAACGCAATCGTAGCGTCCTTTTCACGCATTGCAATCTCTTGCGCAACCCAGCAAGCGCCAGCCGCGGAAATGCCGGCGAAGATGCCCTCTTCGCGCGCCAGTCGGCGGCACATTTCTTCAGCATCTGCCTGACTCACGTACACCAGTTCATCGACATTGGCCGGGTCATAAATCTTGGGTAGGTACTCTTGCGGCCATTTGCGAATGCCCGGAATCCGTGAACCTTCTGAGGGCTGGGCGCCAACGATGCGAACGGCCGGATTTTTTTCCTTCAAGAAACGCGACACGCCGGTTATGGTTCCTGTAGTACCCATAGCGCTCACGAAGTGGGTGATGCGCCCAACGGTTTGCTCCCAGATCTCTGGTCCGGTGGTTTCGTAATGAATGCGTGGGTTATCGGCGTTGGCAAATTGGTCCAGCACCGTGCCCTTGCCATCGCGCTTCATCTGCTCAGCCAGGTCGCGGGCGTATTCCATGCCGCCGCTCTTAGGGGTCAAAATCAATTCGGCACCAAATGCCTTCATGGTCTGCACACGCTCGATGGACAGGTCCTCGGGCATGATCAACACCATGCGGTAGCCCTTGATGGCCGCGGCCATCGCCAATGCAATACCGGTGTTGCCAGACGTAGCCTCGATCAGCGTATCTCCGGGCTTGATGTCGCCGCGCTCTTGCGCACGCTGAATCATGGACAAGGCCGGTCGGTCCTTGACCGAACCCGCCGGGTTATTGCCCTCCAGCTTGCCCAAGACCACGTTGTTGCGGGCGGTGTTTTCGGCGGCGCCAATGCGTTGCAACGCAACCAATGGTGTTTTACCGATCGCGTCTTCAATAGTTGGATATTTCATGCCCTTAAATGTGCCATAATTTAGGTCTTGATAGTTAGCGTCGCCCGGGTGGTGGAATTGGTAGACGCACGGGACTCAAAATCCCGCGCCGCAAGGCGTGCCGGTTCGATTCCGGCCCCGGGCACCAGAGTGCATATAGAAACCCTGCTACATTTTTTGTAGCAGGGTTTTGTTTTTGGTAGTCATGTAGCCACCGATACCGTGGTTGTGCCGCTTCTAACGGCCTTGCAATGGCGAAGAAGTTGGAGTGACTCGGTCAATGACCAGCACCACAATCCATCCAATCGTTACGCCCATTGCATCAACCACAACATCGCTCCACTGGGCGTGACGGTGTGGGGTCAACAATTGCAATGCTTCAATCAACACCCCAAAAGCGATAGCGCCCAAAATAACAGGCCACTTTTTAGGATGAAACGCATAGCAGCCCAGAATCATGATGGCTGCAAATGCCAGCAAGTGGTTGGTTTTGATCCCATCGGGTGCCGGGATATCCGGCGGGTTGGGGATGAGCGCCAGAATAAGAACGGATACGACACAAAACCCTAAAGCCCAGCGCCATACATAAAGTGGAATCTTATGCATACGGTCGATACAGTGGAGAAGGCGCGAAAGTCATTCAGTTTTTTTGGGGCGCCCATTTTCTATCCGTTCATTACATCACGCGCCACGGCTTCGGGCAGCCGCAGGCCTGCTTCACCGCAACGATTGATGTCCCGCCGTCCCACTTGTCGCCGGGCCACTTTCGGGCTGGAAACTAAAACACGTACAGAGAGACGCTGCCGCACATTGCTGGACGGGGCCAGGCCGTTCTAGTGTAGTGCTTCGTTCTGTTTGGAACTTAATCGAGCATTGGCACGAATAACCTTTTGCAAGATATCGCGAGCGCTTTTGGTCCAGATGAACGGTTTGGGTTTGGTGTTGTGATGTGCAACGTACTCGTCAATGGCCTGGACCAGTTCGGGCACGCTGGTGAACACCCCGCGGCGCAAGCGATTGACCGAGATGTCGCGAAAGAATCGTTCCACCATATTGAGCCAAGATGCCGAGGTGGGCGTGAAATGCATATGAAAGCGTGGGTGTTTGCCCAGCCACTTCTGCACCACCGGATGCTTATGGGTGGCGTAGTTGTCGGCGATCAGATGCAGTTCCTTGTCCTGTGGTGTTTCGCGATCAATTTGCTTGAGGAAGTTCAACCACTCGGTGTGGCGGTGACGCTTCTGGCATTGCGCAATGACCTGACCATCGAGCACGTTGAGGGCGGCAAACAAGGTGGTCGTTCCATTGCGTTTGTAGTCATGCGTCATGGTGGACGCACGTCCCTTCTTCATGGGCAAGCCAGGCTGGGTACGGTCCAGCGCCTGCACTTGGCTCTTCTCGTCGCAGCACAGCAC
>JBKJJC010000016.1:0-21432 GCA_046598245.1 Rhodoferax sp. | reverse complement strand
GAAAAGTGCCACGGTCTATCGGTGCGTCTGCGCGACGGCCGCGTGCTGCGTCTGATGGGCAACGCAGCGGACTACAGGCTGCTCGCCAGTGACCTGTTTTGCCAAGGCCAAAGTGGGGTCCACGGGGTGGTGGTTGATCCTGAGTTTGCGCAAGGCCGTCGCTTCGTTTATGTTTTCAGCGCGTCCAATTTGACGGCCAACCCCCGCACCAATCGGGTGATTCGCGTCAAGGTGGCGGCTGACTGGTCTGCTGTTTCAGAGCGCGTCGACATCGTGCGGGATATCGCCTTTAAAGAAGCGGCCCACCTGGGCGGTCCTGGCTCGCATAGCGGCGGGCGACTGCGTTTTGGGCCAGACGGCTACCTGTGGATTACGACGGGCGACAACCACAACCCCACGCTGCCGCAAGACGCCAAGCGCTTGGGTGGAAAGGTGCTTCGCGTGGACCGCGACGGCCTGGCCGCACCCGACAACAAAGCCCCAGGGGGTTTTGACGCCCGCATCTACACCTATGGCCACCGCAACCCCCAAGGCTTGGCCTTCCGCCCCGCAGGCCAGCCGGGTGCCGGGCAAGCCTTTACGGCAGAGCATGGCCCCAACCATACCGACGAAGTGACGCCATTGATTGCTGGCGGCAATGCGGGCTGGGACCCGCGTGACCGGTCGGATTTGGATTGCGTGGAAGGTTACTGCGGCTACGCAGGCACACCGCGCACCATGCCCATGACGGACACCCAGCGCTTTCCAAAAGCATTGGCACCTGCTTGGACCAACCAGGGCAAGTCTGCGGGCATGGGGCCTGCCGAGTTTCTGAATGGCTCGCAATGGAAAGCCTGGAACGGCCGGTTAGTGGTTGGTTTCATGCGAGACCAGCGCCTGGATGTGTTGGCCTTAAACGACGCGGGCATCGCCACCGGGGCCGTGTCAGCAGAAGTACCCCGCGCGCGCTGGCGCAGCCTGGTGCAGGGGCCCGATGGCGCGCTGTGGGCCAGTACGGACAGCGGCAGCGTGGTGCGTATCGAGCCGCGTTAGGGTATGAGCCTCAAGAGCACCGATAGCACCATGACGCCATCCTCACGCCTACCTGAAGAAATCCAAACCGAACGACTCTTGGTGCGGGTCGCCCGCCCCGGAGACGGCGCGATGTTCAACCAAGCCATCAACGAGTCTCTCGCCGGGCTGGTGCCTTGGCTGGGCTGGGTGACGCCAGCGCCAACGCTTGAGGCCTCGGAGCAGTCCTGCCGCCGCGCCTACGCACGCTTCCTGATGAACGAGGACCTGATGGCGTTCTTCCTGTTGAAATCCAACGGTGAACTGGTGGGCGGCAGCGGGCTACACAACGCGAATTGGGATTTGCGCCAATTCGAAGTGGGCTATTGGGGACGCACCAGCCGCCTTGGGCAAGGATTGATCACCGAAGGGGTCAAGGCGCTTGCCCAATATGCGATGGGGGCGCTCGAGGCGAACCGTGTGTTCCTTACAACCGACGAAAACAACCACGCAAGCCGTCGGCTGGCGGAACGCGCGGGCTTCGAGTTTGAAGGCACGCTGCGGTTGGATCGCAGGAATCTGGACGGTAATCTGCGCAACACCAGGGTCTACTCCATCGTGAAATCGATGCCAGCGGCGTGATGGATTACCAGAACCACTCGCGACCCCAAGTTCCCCCCAGACGCGGCCATACGCCCGCCTCCACCACAGGCCCAGCAAAACCCCCAAACGGCACCTGACATCTGTGGCATTTTTGTGGCCCTAGGGTTAATCCTATGTCCGAAGATTAAAAAATTAATTAACAATTAATTAATTCGAGAACGACGGTGTTCTCTGAATTCAACCCCGCTCGTGGCCCGCGCGCCAGATGAGCACACAAGGAGACGACATGTTGAAAGTTTCACGTATGCGCCTGACAGGCTTGTCGCTGGCCGTGTTGGCCATGGCGGCGGCCTCCGCAGTGCACGCCGGTGAAGTGGAAGTGCTGCACTACTGGACCTCGGGTGGCGAGGCCAAGTCCGTTGCCGAGTTGAAGAAGATCATGCAGGCCAAGGGCCATGTGTGGAAAGACTTTGCAGTGGCAGGCGGCGGTGGCGACAACGCGGCCACCCTGCTCAAGAGTCGTGTTGTCTCGGGCAACCCCCCTTCTGCTGGCCAGATCAAGGGCCCTGCGATTCAGGAGTGGGCGTCTGAAGGCGTGCTGGCCAATCTGGACAGCGTGGCCAAGGCCGAAAAGTGGGACAGCCTGCTACCCAAAGTAGTGGCCGATGTGATGAAGTACAAAGGCAATTTTGTCGCCGTGCCGGTTAATGTGCACCGCGTGAACTGGATGTGGGCCAACCCCGAGGTGCTGAAAAAAGCTGGCGTGGCGGGCATGCCCAAGAACTATGACGAGTTCTTTGCAGCGGCCGACAAGATCAAGAAGGCTGGCTTCATTGCCGTGGCCCACGGTGGCCAGAACTGGCAAGACTTCACGACCTTTGAATCCGTCGCGCTGGGTGTGGGTGGCGTCAAGTTCTACCACGATGCCATGGTCAATTTGGACCCAAAGGCCATCAGCAGCGACACCATGACCAAGTCGCTAGAGATTTTCCGCAAGATCAAGGGCTACACCGACCCCGCCTCTCCCGGACGCGACTGGAATTTGGCAACTTCCATGGTCATGAAGGGCGAGGCCGCTTTTCAGTTCATGGGTGACTGGGCCAAGGGCGAATTCATGGCTGCCGGCAAGGTGCCGGGCAAAGACTTCTTGTGTGCGGCTGCACCGGGCACGGCCAATGCGTTCACCTTCAACGTGGATTCGTTTGCCATGTTCAAGCTCAAGGCCGCCGATGCACAAAAGGCCCAGGGCGACCTGGCTGCCGCCATCATGGGACCCGAGTTCCAGGAAGTGTTCAACCTGAACAAGGGCTCCATCCCGGTGCGCCTGGCCATGAAGCTGGACAAGTTTGACGACTGCGCCAAGCTCTCCAGCAAAGACTTTGTGGACACCGCCAAGAGCGGCGGCCTGCAACCGTCCATCGCCCACGGCATGGCTGTCAAACCAGCTGCCGAAGGCGCTATCAAGGACGTGGTGAGCCAGTTCTGGAACGACGACAAGATCACGGTCGCCGACGCGCAAAAGCGCCTGATAGCAGCAGCCGCTACCAAGTAAGACACACAACCCCAGCGGGACAGGTAGAGGACGGCGAAAGCCGTCCTCCGGGGACCCCTTTTTCTTAATTTTTGTATTTGCGGGACAGACCGCAGCTACGCGCAGCGAGCCAGCTCTGTCTCCAACACTATAGAAGCACATCATGAAACACATTTTTTCCATCAGCGCCATCGCAGTGGCCGCCGCTCTCTGCGCTGGCGGCGCACAAGCCGACACCGGCACCTTTGAGTTCCACGGCTACTCCCGTGGCGGCCCAGTGTTCAGCCCCTCGGACGGTATCAAGGGCCGCTTCCAACTCGGCGGCGACATGCAGGGCTACCGCCTGGGCAATGAGGGCGACAACGGCATCGAGATTGACCTGATCAAAACCTTCAAGACCGAAGGTGCCAACTACAAAGTGCAGTACATGCCCGCCAAGTGGAACAGCGGCAATGTCGGCACCGAGCAAGCATTCGTCGAAGTCAGCGGCCTGGGCTTTGCGCCAGAGGCCAAGTTCTGGGTCGGTCAGCGTCGCCTGCGTTTGCAGGATATCCACATCCTCGACTACATCCTGCTGAACTACGGTGACAACCAGGGCGCGGGTGTGACTGACATACCGATTGGCGGCGCTAAGCTGGGCCTGGGTTTGTTCACCGGCGACAAGTTTGACCAGGCATCGGTCAAGGGTGTCGAAGCCACGCGTTTCAATGCCGACATCTCCGACATTGCCACCAACCCCGGCGGCAAGTTGCGCGTGTTGATGACCGCTGTCAACGGCTCTGGCCTGGCCCACACCAGCAATGGTGCTGGTATCTCGCTGGTACACAACCAGTCCGACTTTCTGGTCAAGGGGCTGAACAACGCACTGTTCCTGCAAACCTCCAACGGCCACGCCCGCATTGACGGCGAATTTGAAGGCATTGACGGCGTATCTGGCGGCAAGACCGTCACGCGTATTGCCGACTCTTTGAGCTGGCAAATGGGTGCCTTGGGTGGCCAGACCGTGCTGTCCTACCAGACCAACAAGGACGAAACAACCGGCATGGAAACCAAGGACACCTCCATCGGTGGCCGTATCTCCTACGCGTTCTCCAAGAACTTCAAGCTGCTGGTCGATGCAGCAACCACCATGCGCACCGGCAATGGCCCGGACCAGCACCTGAACAAGTTGACGATTGCACCCACGCTGTCGGTTGGACCAGACTTCTACAGCCGTCCAGAATTGCGTTTGTATGTGACCATGTCCAACTGGAATGACGCTGCAGCGACGGCCAATGCAAGTTCCTTCGGTGCTGGTGGCAAAACGTCGCGCACGGTAGCGGGCGTGCAGTACGAAATCTGGTGGTGATTTTCTAATTTTTCTCGGGGGTTAGGCGTTTATACGGCGGTCTCGCGACCGCCGTTTTTTTCGATTGTTATGAAACACACTTTTGAAGCTTGGTTACCGCGCATCGTTGTGGCACCGGCATTCGTTTTGGGCTTTGCTTTCATCTACGGATTGATGGTCTGGAACGGCGTATTGTCGGTCACCGCATCACGCATGCTGCCCAACTACGACGAGTTTGTGGGCCTGGAGCAATACACCAAGCTGTGGGAGTCCGACCGCTGGTGGGTGGCACTCAAGAACCTGGGCATTTTCAGTACGCTGTATGTAGGCGGCTCGATTGCCATTGGCCTCTTGTTGGCCATTCTGCTAGACCAGAAGGTGCGCGCAGAAGGCGCCATCCGCACGATTTATTTGTACCCCATGGCGTTGTCATTCATCGTGACTGGCACCGCCTGGAAGTGGATGCTCAATCCCAGTTTGGGGCTAGAAAAGTTGATGCACGACCTGGGCTGGGCCAGCTTCACCTTTGACTGGCTGGTACGCGGCGACACCGCCATTTACTGTGTCGTGATCGCGGGCATTTGGCAGTCCGCCGGTTTTGCGATGGCCTTGTTTCTGGCAGGCCTGCGCGGCATAGACGACGCCATCATCAAGGCAGCGCAACTCGATGGCGCATCCCTGCCCCGCATCTACTGGCGCATTATTCTGCCAGTGCTGCGACCGGTGGTGTTCTCTACCGTCATGGTGCTGTCCCACCTGTCCATCAAGAGTTATGACCTGGTGATGGCGCTCACCGCCGGTGGGCCGGGGTATGCCACCGACGTGCCCGCCACCTTCATGTATGTGATGAGTTTTACCCGTGGCCAGATCGGCCTGGGCGCAGCCAGCGCCACGATGATGCTGGCTGCGGTGGCGGCCATCGTGGTGCCGTATTTGTATTCAGAGTTGCGGAGCAAGCCCCATGAGCACTAAGAACTTTTCGCCGTCCCGTGCGCTGGTGTATGGCGTGCTGCTGGTGGCGGCCTTCTTCTTCCTGGCACCGCTGTATGTGATGGTAGCCACATCGTTGAAGGATGCCGAGCAAATCCGCTCGGGAAATTTGCTCAGCCTACCCCACTCCATCAACCTTTCCGCATGGAGCCTGGCCTGGTCGGGCGCGTGTACGGGCACCGACTGCCGCGGCCTGCAACCTTACTTCATCAACTCGGTGCTACTGGCCGTGCCTGCGGTATTGATCTCCACCGCCTGGGGCGCGTTGAATGGTTATGTGTTGAGCCTGTGGAAGTTCAAGGGCAGCGATGCACTGTTTGGCTTCATGCTGTTTGGTGTGTTCATGCCTTTTCAGGTGGTGCTGCTGCCGATGAGCCAAGTGCTGGGCTGGCTGGGCATCTCTAGCTCGGTCGGCGGGCTGATACTGGTGCATTGCCTAGCGGGCCTGGCCAGCACCACGCTGTTTTTCCGCAACTACTACACTGCCATTCCCAAAGAGTTGGTGAACGCGGCGCGTATGGATGGAGCAGGCTTCTGGACCATCTTCTGGCGGCTGATTGTGCCGATGTCGACCCCCATCGTCATGGTCACGCTGATCTGGCAGTTCACCGCCATCTGGAACGACTTTTTGTTTGGCGTGGCCTTTAGTGGCGCCGACAGCAAGCCCATCACTGTGGGTCTGAACAATATGGCCAACACCACCAGCAGCGTTAAGAGCTACAACGTGGACATGGCCGCCGCGCTGATTGCCGGTCTACCCACCATGTTGGTCTACATCCTGGCTGGTCAGTATTTCGTCAAAGGACTCACAGCCGGCGCTGTGAAGGGATAGGGCTCTGCAGGCACACGCCCTCCCGTAGAAATTTCAATCAATTTATTCGCATCACCAACATGGCAGCATCTCTACAAATTTCTGGCGTTCGCAAGGCCTTTGGCAAAGGCAACAAGGCAGTGGAAGTGCTGCAACGCATTGACATCGACGTGCAACCCGGCGAGTTTTTGATCTTGGTCGGCCCCAGCGGCTGTGGCAAGTCCACCCTGCTGAACATCATCGCCGGACTGGAAGAACCCACCGAGGGCCAGGTGCGTATTGCCGGCAAAGACGTGATCGGCGTGCCACCGGCCCAGCGCGACATTGCGATGGTGTTCCAGAGCTACGCGCTCTACCCCACCATGAGCGTCTACGACAACATCGGTTTCGCGCTGGAGATGCGCAAGGTGCCCAAGGCCGAGCGCGACCAGCGCATCCGCCAGGTGGCCGCTATGCTGCAGATCGAGCCGCTGCTGGAGCGCCGCCCGGCGCAGCTGTCTGGCGGGCAACGCCAACGCGTTGCCATGGGCCGTGCACTGGCGCGCCAGCCGCAAATCTTTTTGTTTGACGAGCCACTGAGCAACCTGGACGCCAAGCTCCGCGTAGAGATGCGTGCCGAGATCAAGCGCCTGCACCAGCTCAGTGGCATCACCAGCGTGTATGTCACGCACGACCAGATCGAAGCCATGACCCTGGGCTCGCGCATCGCAGTCATGAAAGGTGGCGTGCTGCAGCAACTGGGCACACCCGACGAAATTTACAACCGGCCCGCCAACACCTACGTGGCCAGTTTTATTGGTTCACCCACGATGAACCTGGTGCCGGGGCACAACAACAGCGTACAGGGTGTGGACGGCTTCCAGATTGCCTCTACGCAGTTGCCGTTAACCGCACCCCACGGTCGCGAAGTCTTGCTCGGCGTGCGACCCGAGCACATTGCACTACATGACGCTGCGCCTTGGCGCGGCGAGGTCAGCGTGGTGGAGCCTACTGGGGCAGACACCTATGTTGTCGTGAAGACGGGTGCGGGGGATATGACGGTGCGGGTGTCTGCGCAGACCAAGGTAAAGGCCGGTGACAGCGTAGGGCTGGCTGTGGCAACGGACCATGTGAATTGGTTTGATGCTGCTAGTGGGGTGCGAATTTAGGTGCACTGCGTTGTTCGGGAATGTTCCTTAGAATGCCACTCTCCCCAACATCCCACCACACTCCGCACCATGAAAAAACTATTTTTGGCACTGTTGATGGCCGCGTCCTCGGTCTTCGCACAGCAACAGGACTATTCCAAAGTTGAAATCGTCGCGCAAAAGCTCTCGGGCAACGTCTACCTGTTGACCGGTGCCGGTGGCAACATTGGCCTTTGCGTCGGTGATGACGCGGTGTTCATGGTGGACGACCAATTCGCGCCGCTCGCTCCGAAGATCAAGGCGGCGATCGCCAAACTGACCACCAAGCCGGTCACTTTTCTGCTCAATACCCACTGGCACTTCGACCATACTGGGGGCAACGAAAGCTTCGGTGCGTCGGGTGCCATCATCGTGGGCCACGAAAACGTGCGCAAACGCATGTCCACCGAGCAGTTCATTGAATTTCTGGGGATGAAGGTCAAGGCTGAACCCCGTACCGCCCTGCCGGTGATCACGTTTGCGCAGGACACAACGTTTCATCTGAACGGCGAGGAAATTCTGGTCCAACACGTGCCGAACGCGCACACCGATGGTGATTCCATCGTCCATTTCCGCAAGGCCGATGTGATCCACATGGGTGACATTTTTTTCAACAAGCTCTACCCCTTCATTGATACGTCTAGCGGCGGCAGTGCCGACGGCGTGATAGCAGCGGCCGACCGCGCCATGGGGTTGGCGGGAGACGGCACAAAATTCATCCCCGGCCATGGCCCGGTGGCGAACAAGGCCGACCTCAAGGCCTACCGTGACTTGCTGGCCACTGTATCTACGCGCATCCGCGACCAGGTCAAGGCGGGCAAGTCACTTGCCGAAGTGATCGAGTCCAAGCCAACCGCGGAGTTCGATGCGCAGTGGGGTGGGGGTTTCCTCAATGCGCAACGTTTCACCGAGATGCTTTTCAAGGGTGCCATGGCGCGCCAGTGAGGCCAATGTGGTCTTTATGGCATGATTCGACGCACCGAAAACAGCACACGTTCAATGTATTGCCTTTGTAAGATTCGACCGGTAAGTCCGGTTATCGTCGGCCTCGCATGCAAAGCGCGAGTGGCGTCAGACAGAGAGCAATGTGTTGCATCGTCGGGAGCGACTGATTTTCCTTCGCGTTCCGAAGCATGAATCCGGAAACGCCCTCCTCCTCTGTTGAGGAAATTAGCTTCGCGGGCGAGTTTTGCCTGAATTGCGCGGCCTCCCTGAGCGGACCGTTCTGTTCATCGTGCGGCCAGAAGAAAGTGGCACGACTCACGCGGACTCAGGTTGGTAAAGAGGCGTGGGAAATGGTGCGCTGGTTTGAGATGGAGGTAGTGCGCTCGGCGCTTCGGTTGTTGACAAGTCCCGGTACTGTCGCACGCGAATATGTTCTCGGCAAGCGCAAGAAGCATGTCCATCCGCTCAAGTTGCTTTTGATCGCGATAGGTGTGTTGCTGGTCGTTTTGAATCAAACGCAATACCTGACCTCCGTACACAGCAGCGTTGAGGCATCCAACGCGTTCGCCCTGGTGCGCGAGTATTCAAAATGGTCGTTCTCGCTTGGAATCATCGCTATCTTCTTGAGCGCGTATGCAGTCTTTCGCGGGCGACTGGGCTACAACCTGACAGAGTTCCTGGTCCTCGCTATTTATTGCCATTTTCTGAGCATTTGTTTTCATATCGCGAACCAGCTTCCGCTTCTCGTAATGGGTAGCCCCGAAGTGCTTGCGCTCCATAAGGAATATTCCCGCTACTACATGTATTTGGTCAATCTCGCGCTGATCACGGTTGCGTTCAAGCAGTTCTTTCTGATCGATGTTCGAAAGGAATGGCACAAACTCGTGATCGCCGGTGCGTTGTTCACTTTTCTCAAATGGGCAGTCACCCATTTGTATGGCAAGCTCGTGATCGAAATCGTTTACTACCAAATGACATGAACGCTTGGCTGCACGTTAGCGCGTCACTTGCCTATGCGCTCTCTTCGAAGCGCGCGTTTTGAAAAATCTCAATCTAGTCCACTTACTTTCATTGCAAAGGCTGATTTATGAAATTTAAAAAAAGCATCAACAGTGCACTCCTGTTACCGGCAATCGCAACTCTGATAGCCGGGTGTGGGCGGGGAACGGATGCGCCAGCGCCCAAAGCAACTCCGTCTACAGCGAAGGCAAGTGCACAAGTCGTGGCAGCGGCAGCGGCAGCGCCGACCAAAAGCCAGCTAGCGGCAGAAATTGCCGACACGCTGCAGGCTTGTTCATACGACGGCTCACCGATTGATGTCGCAGCGAAGAGTTTTTCTGACGCTAGCGCGAACGATGGTGCGCGCGTAGTAGCGGATATCATGAAATTCACTGGCCTGCCACAGAATTTTGACGTGGTCGAGGGCAAGGTGCCGAATGCTGCGGCCGTAATCGTCATGGGTAAGGACAAGTTGCCTCGACGCGTTATCGCTTACAACAAGGACTTCATGGCGCAAGTCCGCCAAGCGACGCAAAACAACAACTGGGCGCCTATCAGCATCATGGCGCACGAGATTGGCCATCACCTTTCCGGCCACACCATCATGCCTGGCGGCAGCCAGCCACCGACTGAACTGGAAGCCGACAAATTCAGCGGTTTTGTGTTATACAAAATGGGCGCCGCACGTGCCGATGCGCAGAAAGCAATCGAGACACTCGTACCGGAAACGCAGAGCAAAACCCACCCGGGACGCAGCACGCGCGTTTCGGCAATCCAGCAGGGGTGGAATCAGGCGTGCGCCCAACAGTCGCGCGACTGCAATGGCGCGGCTACTTCAGCCAGCAGTGCTACCAAGACTGCAGCCCTATCGCCAGAACGGTCCGCGGTCCCACCAGGTTATTCCGCCACTGTGGCGAGCAGCGTTACACCTGCGACGCCCCCATCAGTTGCTAAGCCCCTTCAGCAAGCTGAAAAGCTAACCGTCGCATCTGCCGGGCCCAACATCAGTGCGGCCGGCAAGATAGACGTATTGCCGGTGCCCAGCGACACGGATATCCCTACAAAATTCGACCAGTTCGTTTTCGATGAATTGGGCATCCTTGACCAATCCGTCAAAACCCGGTTGTCCAAGGACATGTACGAGTACGCGAACAAGAACAACATCGAAATTGTGACGCTGATCGTCAAAGACCTACACGGCAAAACAGCCGATCAGTACGCTTATCACATGATGCGCCAGCTCCGCGTTGGCAAGCTAGAGGTTGGCAACGGTGCGGTACTTGTCATTGCACCGAATCAGAACGATGTCGGCGTCGCACTCGGCGCAGGGCTGCATCAGGAAATCGACGACGATCGCATCGCCAAACTGATCAAGTCGCCACTGCGCGGATTCATGGAAAACGCGAAGCGCGGACCGACCGGTGCCGCAGGATGGAGCGGCCGCGTTGCCGATGCCAGCGACTACATCCGGCGCGATACCAAAAACTGGGAATGGGTGACGCGCTACCAAAGCATCGACGAAATGTTGAAAGTTGCCGATGCAGAAAAAGAAGCGAACAAGTCCGTGAAAGGTCGCGTCGATCTGAGCAAGTCTCTCGTCTGGAAAAAAATCGTCCGTGTCAAAGGCGTTGTGACCTCGCTTGATGGTCCGAAGGAATACAAGGAAAGCGAAAAGATGAAGCAGGGACTTGTCGACCGTACGCCTAAGGGCGGGCGGGCTGTCGAGTTCAAGACCGATTCAGGCAAGATCCTGATTGTCTATGTCGACAAATACACTGAAGCCATGATGCCGACCAAACTCGCGCAGGGTAAACCTTTCGTGTTCACCGTGCGAGAGAAATTCTTGCCCAACATGACTTTCGATTTGTTGAGTTACGACTCGGGCAGCTGAGTATTGCCAATGTCGGTGGTGTTGTGCGTGTTCTACGCATTCGATTTTGAGAAATCTCAGGGCCTGCACAGCGATTTCTTAAGGCGTAGATTTCCACGCGGGTGATGCATTGCCGTTATATAGTGCGCCTTTGTGGCGCTGGCCCCCGCCATAGTTTTGGGGCCTATTGGGCCAAGTAGTCGGTGCTTGGCCCGCCATACCCTCCACCTTTTAGGAATCTTCATGAACCTCGTCGAACGTGTTCAATCCATTTTGCTCAAGCCTAAGGAAACCTGGCCGGTCATTGCCCAAGAAGGCGGGGATGTGGCGAGCATCTACAAAAACTACCTCGTCATCCTGGCAGCCATTCCTGCCGTGGCCTCCTTCATCGGGCTGAGCGTGGTAGGTGCGGGCATGTTTGGGGTGAACTTTCGGGTTCCCATCGTCGCCGGATTGGTGAACATGGTGGTGGGCTACATCTTGTCTTTGGTGATGGTGTACGTGTTGGCTCTCATTACCAACGCATTGGCCCCATCTTTTGCGGGCGAGAAGAACGAACTGAACGCGTTCAAGTTGATCGCTTACGCATCGACCGCTGGCATGGTGGGTGGCATTTTTAACCTCTTGCCGGGTCTGTCGATGTTGGGCGTGCTGGCTGCCCTGTACTCCATCTATTTGATTTACACCGGCATCCCACCCCTGATGAAATCCTCGCAAGAAAAGGCTATTGGCTTCACCGCAGTCATCGTCGTCTGTGGCATTGTGGCAGGGCTCGTCATCGGCATGGCCAGCACCCTGCTGACCCGCCACGGTGGCGGCCTGATGGTGGGCGGCATGGATTCGCCTTCAGAAGAAGTCAGCATCAAAATACCTGGCACCGATGTCACCCTGAACACGGCCAAGATGGAAGAAGCTACCCGCAAAATGCAAGAGGCCCAGGACAAAGGTGATCAAGCCGCTGCAGGCAAAGCCATGAGTGACCTGATGGGGGCTGCCCTCGGCGGCCAGGGTGGCAAGCCCATCGCGCCCGAGATATTAAAAGCTTTTGTGCCTGAGAAACTGGCCGGGCTCAGCCGGACTTCGCTAGAGGCCCGATCCGATGCCGCCATGGGTATGACTTTTTCCAGCGTCGCGGCGAGTTACACCAAAGACGCCCAGACACTGGACGTCAAAGTGCAAGACTTGGGCGCTGTCCCCGCATTGGCCATGGCCATGGGCGCTTGGGCCAACAGCACGGTGGAACGTGAAACCCAGACTGAAGTTGAGCGTGTTTTTAAGAAGGACGGCGTTTCATTTAAAGAGGAATACGCCAAAGACGGTAGTCGCGCCGAGGTGGCCATGATGCTGGGCAACGGCGTGATGTTGGAAGTGACTGGCCAGGGCGCAGGTATTGAGGCCGTGCGGTCGGCTTTGGCATCCATGGATGTAAAGGGCTTGGCGACACTGGCCCGGCCGAAATAACTTCAATGTCTTTGCAGGGCATGTTGTTTCAACTGGCCAGGAAATTTCCGTGGAAACAGTGCGGCGTGCGGTAGCCTAGGCGCGCCAGGGCCACTGGGCCAGAACCCACGTGCGCCGCGTCGAACACGGTCATCACGGTCTGCGCCCTTAGAGTATCCTGCACCACGCCCACCAGATAACCGTCGGTTTCCGAGCGGGCATTGGCGCGCGGGACCATGACGTGTTCTTCCACCTGCCAGCCGGCATCGAAGCGGTAGCTGTCGTTCTTGCCACTGTTGGTGTCGATCAGGTTGACCGTGTCGAGTACAGCATCGGCGTTGCGCGGCGAGCGGCTCAATAGGGCCAGTTTGCGGTGGCGCTGTGACACCACCTGCGGCATCACACGCGGGAATTCGCTGCCGGACAGCAGGCGTGTCACGCTGGCCGTGCTTTTGCTGTAATCGAGCGTAACCTGGGCTGCGAAACTGCGTTCGATAGGATCGCTGGAGCGTTCGCCCTGCATCAGACGGCCCACATCAGCCAGTGCATCGCCCTGGTGCAGGACCACGTCGAAACGGGTGGTGGCACCATCGTCGTACGCATTGCCGAAATGGAACACCATATGCGGCGGCAGCTCGAACACCTGGCGCACCTGCAGATCGGCCTTGGACACCACCACGATCCGCAGTCCGCGCGTAGCGCCAGCCCACTGGTGCTGCTCGGCGAAGCTCTTGTTGTTGTCTCGGATCATGTCGTACGGCGGGACCATGAAAATCAAGTGCTTGGCACTGACCACAAAGTCATGCACCATCGCCAGATTCGGCATGTCGATGACGCCCGTCGATACGGGCTGGCCGTCGGCGCTGATGCGGTAGATCACCAGCTTGTCGCTGCCGGGTATGGCGCCAAAATTCCACATGCCACCTGCCGGGTCGATCTTCGGGTGGGCCGAGAATGGCATGGACTTGAGCGTGTCGCTCCAGGTCTTGATGCCGACCGTGTCGAGCGTGACGGGATCGACCTCGTAGGCCGAGCCGCCTTCCCACAGGGCATACAGGCGGCCGTTAAATGGCAGCAGGTTGGTGTTGGCGGCGTTGATGGTGTCGTTGGTCTTGAGACCACGGCGCGTGACCTGGGTGCCAAACGCCGGGTAGAGGAACTGGCCAGCGGCGGTCTCTTCGGTAAATTTTTGGGTCTGGACAAACTTGCCACGGTGGCTGACCTGGCCGCCACCGACCTGCCAGCGCTGGACGTAACCGTCGCCGTCGAACCAGTGGTGGTAGCGTTCGCCACCTAGTTCGAAGCGGCCCGGGCCATTGCGGTAGAACACACCGTTCAAGTCTTTTGGCATGCGCCCCTTGATCACCGCGTGGCCGGCGGTTTCGCCCACCATGTCGGCAAACACCACCAGCTTCGGATCGCGCTTGAGCGCCGCTTGGAAACGTTGGTAAGTCTCGGTGTCGGCCAGGGCGTTGCCCGAGGCCAGGCCGAGTGCGGTCAGGCTGATACCTGATGAGAGAAATTTGCGGCGGTCCATGGCGGTCTCCTGCGTAGGTTGAATTATTTCAGGCTGACGCGTGCGGTGGCGCCTTCGGCAGCCAGCACAAATTTGGCGCTAGCGTAGTTCGGCGGGCCCATTTTGCCCATCGCGTTGTTGCTGAAAGCGTAGTCTTCTGTCGGGATGCCGATGACATTCTTGTCCATTTTTCCGTTTGAATTGGCATCGTGGTAAACGGCGAAAGCGTACTCGCCTTCTGGCAGGTCCTTGATCACCACCGTGCTGCCTGGCGTTGCCGCTGCGGTGCCACTGGTCTTGGCAGGCTCTTTGAGGAAAGTGCCTTCCGAGCTGTAGACGGCCACCAGCAGGTTACCGCTGGCCAACTTGACGTCGTCGATATGGATCGTCAAATCGGCGCTGTGGGCCAAGTTCAGCGACAGCAGGGCAGCGGTGGTAATTGCGGTGTTGATCAAAGCGTGCATGGTTTTCTCCAGGGGGTTTGTGTTGCGATGGGTGAAATGTAGAGAAAGCCTGTGCGAGGCGGGGGACGGTGCGACGAAACGCGAAACAACGGCGTGAAGTGCGCACCTGCAGCGCGAAATGCAGCGACTTTGCAGCACAGGATTGGAGTTTTGGCTTTCGGACTTCAGCCAGCGGCCTTACCGCTCTGCCATACTGCCCGTCGTTGTAAGAACTTCGTCAAAGGCCATCCATGTTGTTCGACTCCACCCGCCATGAAACCCTGAACCCTATCGCTTGGGACGAGGGCCGCGCCCGCGACATGATCCAGCGTGTCGTGCATGAAACGCAAGCGGCGTTCTCGCCAGAGAGCTATTGGCCCATGCACCCGCGCGATGGCGTTGGAGATGGCGTGCACCCGGAGTATTCGCTGTATTACGGTGCCTGCGGCGTGATGTGGGCACTGCACTATCTGGATGCCGTGGGAGCGGCCTCGATCGAAGGCAGTTACCAAGCACAGGTCGACACCTTGCTGCAGCGAAACCACGAAGGCTTGATAGCCAATGGCATGACCGACTTCGCCTCCTACCTGATGGGGGACCTCAGCGTCCTGATGTTGGCCTATGGGCTGCAACCGACAGAAGCCATCGCGACTCAATTGGAGGCGCTGATCCGGGGCAATCTGGACCAGCCCTGCCGCGAGCTGATGTGGGGCTCGCCCGGCACGCTGTTGGCGGCACTCTTCCTGCATGAGAAAACCGGGGAGGCGCGCTGGGCGGATCTGTTTCGGCTCACCGCACGCAAGTTGTGGGCACAACTGCTCTGGTCCGAAGAACACCAGTGCCATTACTGGACGCAGGACCTGTATGGCCAGCAAAGCACCTACCTGGACGCCGTGCATGGTTTTGTGGCCACGGCATCACCCATTATCCGGGGTCGCCATTTGTTGACTGCACCGGAGTGGACCGAATGGGAACAGTGCATCGAAAACACCATCGCACGTACCGCCACGTTGCAGGGCGATCATGCCAATTGGCGCGTGTTCTTAAATACCCCTGAGGGGAAAGAGCCGCGCATGCTGATGCAGTTTTGCCACGGCGCTCCTGGCTTCGTCATTTGCCTGGCGGATCTGCCGGGTGCAACCCTGGACGGGTTGCTGTTGGCCGGTGGTGAGGCGACCTGGGCGGCAGGGCCTCTAACCAAGGGCTCCAACCTGTGCCACGGCACGGGCGGCAACGGCTACACCTTCCTTAAGCTTTACCAACGCACCGGCGACACGCTCTGGCTGGACCGCGCGCGTGCCTTTGCCATGCACGCCATCGCGCAAACTGAAGCGGACGCAAAAACATACGGGCATCTGCGTTTTTCACTGTGGACCGGCGACCCGGGTTTTGCCATCTATTTGTGGGACTGCATTTGCGGCACCGCGCAGTTCCCGAGTCTGGATGTATTTTTTACCGACCCGATCCCATAGCCACTTGCCATCCGCTCCAAGTAGACACAGCGTAACTTGATTTTTATCAATACGACACGGCAAGCATCGCCACAGAATGCAGCAGGCTAAACGTAGAGCTTGCTGTTGACACGTGCCCTGTATGCGGCAATCGCGGCTTCTCCTTGGCCCTAGTCAACACCACGGTGGTTTAGATCCCTTTTTCAAATAGATGGAGAAATTCCGATGAATGCCAAAAAATTCTCAACATGTGTGTTGCAAACATGAGCGCCGAGCAGCGCTTGGCGCTCGTCACTGGCGGTACATCCGGTATCGGTGCCGCGATTGCCGAGGCTTTGCTCGCGTCGGGCTATCGCGTCGCCGTCACTTACGGCAGCAACGCGGCTGGTGCCGACCGGTTCAGCACGCGCACCGGCATACCCAGCTACCGCTGGAATGTCTCAGACTTCGATGCTTGTGCAGCCGGCGTGGCGCAGGTGCAGGCAGCGCTGGGGCCTATCGATGTGCTGGTCAACAATGCGGGCATTGTGCGGGATGTGATGCTGCACAAGATGGCTTTGAAGCAATGGAAGGAGGTCATAGACGTCGACCTCGGCAGTTGTTTCAACATGTGCCGCGCGGTGATCGAAGGCATGCGTGAGCGCCGCTTTGGGCGCATTATCAATATCAGTTCGGTCAATGGCATTGCCGGTCAGGCCGGGCAGACCAACTACGCTGCCGCCAAGGCAGGCATGATTGGATTCACTAAATCGCTGGCGTTGGAGGGCGCGTCGCGCAACATCACCACCAACGCGATTGCGGCTGGCTACACCGATACTGGAATGATGAGCGCGATCCCCCCCGCCGTTTTGGAGCAGATTCTGAAAGCTGTACCGGTGGGCCGACTGGCACAACCTTCGGAAATCGCGCGGGGCGTCGTGTTTCTGGCAGCAGAGGAAGCGAGTTTTATCAACGGCATAACCCTGTCCATCAACGGCGGCAAATACCTGGCGTGACGAGTCGGCCTAACGCCAACAGTCAAATGCTATATTTTTAATAGCAATATAGCCATATTACTCGGGGGCTACCGGTCATTTTGATCGAAAAGTCTATTCGCAAGGTTCGCTATCACTGCAAGGGCAGCTTGATCTGAACCACCAGTCCGTTCGGCTGCGCCGCCGCAGCGGTGGCCGTGCCACCGTGGCGGTGGGCAATTTCGGCAACGATGGCCAGACCCAGGCCACAGCCACCGGGCAACTCGCTGGCGCGCCAGAAGCGCTCGAAAACCCGGGGCAGATCGGTGGGAGCCAGGCCCGGGCCGTTGTCTTCCACCTCTAACACGCAACTAGTGCCTTCGCGGCGCACCCGCACGGTCAGCGTGGTGCCGGTACCCGCATAGTGCAGCGCGTTGTCGATAAGGTTGTTCAACATCTCGCGCAACAATAACTTTTCGCCCTGCACCGACACACTGCCCTCCCCCTCGTAGCCCAGGTCAACACCCGCAGCCAGCGCACGCGGCGTCCACTCACGCGCGACCTCACGCGCCAGTTGTGCCACATCCAGCGGCTGCAGCGTCACATCGGCCTCGGTGCGCGCCAGCGACAGCAACTGGTGCACCAGGTGGGCACTGCGCAGCGCACCAGCGTGTACCTTGACCATGCGTTCCTTCATGGCGGGTAGCTCGGTCTCGTTCAGTGCCAGCTCGGTCTGGCTGACCAGGCCGGCCAGTGGTGTGCGCAGCTGGTGGGCAGCATCGTTGACAAAGCGTTTTTCCTGGCTGAGGCTGCGGCGCACGGCGTCCAGCAGTTGGTTGACGGCCAGCGCCAGCGAGTGCACCTCGTGCGGGGCTTGGGCCAATTCAATCGGTGGCAACGCAGACAAGGCGGGCCCCGTGCGATCGCCCAACTGGGCCTCCAGGCGCTTGAGCGGGCGCAGGCCACGGGTGATACCCGCGTTGATGATGATACCCAGCAGCACGCCCAGTGCGGCCAATGGCACCAGCATGTCAAACACCAGCTCGCGCGCCACACGCTCTTGCACGGCCAGGCTCTTGGCCACCTGCACGCGCAGGCGCTGGGGCGAATTGGATTCTCCGTAGGTCACTTCCAGCACGGCTACGCGCACCATTTTGCCATTCAGCCTTGCGTCGTAGATCAGGGGTTCACCGGTCTGTATCAACACGCCATCGGGCGGTGGCGGCAATTGGCCATTGCCCAGCACAAAGCTGCCGGGCGGCGACGACACCATGTACCCCATGCGGTCAGTAGGGTCCTGCTCCAGCACGTCTTGCGCAGCACGCGGAAAGTCCACCAACAGACCCGAGCCTACCGGTTTGACTTGGCGGGCCAGTGCACGCACCGATTGTTTCAGCGACTGGTTGATGCCCGTGTCGGCATAACTCAGCGCAATGCGCCAAGCCAGCACGCCACCCACCGACCACAGCAGCAATTGCGGTAGCAGCAGCCACAGCAGCAATTGGCGCTTGAGCGACAAGCCCGGTAACAGGGAGCGGCCGGCAGGCTTCATGCGTTTGTCAAGCGGCGCTGGATTCCAACAGGTAGCCCAGGCCGCGCACGTTGCGTATGCCCAAACCCGAGTTGTCCAGCTTGCGCCGCAGACGGTGCACATACACCTCCAGCGCATTGGAAGCCACACCGCCACTGGCATCGCCCGGCTCGGTCTGCCACGCATTCAACACGTCTTCGCGGCTAACCACCTGGCCTGCATTGGCGACCAATAGCGACAGCAGCGCCCATTCCCGCTGGGTCAGCTCCATCTCGTCGTCGCCCAGCCAGGCGCGGGGTTGCACAGCGTCTACCCGCAGCTTGCTGGTGCTGGGGCCGGCAATCTCCAGCGACCCACCAAAGGCTGGCATGCGCGAGCGCCGCAACATGGAAGCCAGCCGCGCCTGTAGCTCGGCCATGATGAAGGGTTTGGTCAGGTAATCATCGGCCCCGGCGTTCAGGCCGTGGACGCGGTCGTCCACGCCGTCGCGTGCCGTGAGTATCAGAACCGGCAGGGCCAGCACGCGCTGGCGTATCCACTGCAGCACGGCCATGCCGTCCAGCTTGGGCAGGCCCAGGTCGAGGATCACGCCGTCAAAGCGCGTGTTCTCCAGCAGTTCGCGGGCCTGCAGGCCGTGCGCCGCACTGGCCACGGTATGCCCAGCTTGGGTAAGTTGCGCGGACAGCGCATCGCGCAACAAATCATCGTCTTCAGCAATCAGTATGTGGGCCATGGAGCGGGTTCTATTGCCGGTAATACGCAGGCAGTGCCTTCAAATACTTGGGCAGGTTGGGGTTCTTCATCAGGCGTGAGAAAAACTCGGGGTCTTCGTTGGTGGTCAGCGCACTCAGGCGGGTCTTCTCAAACGGCAGGCCGAAGCGGCAGGCCAGCAAGCGCTTTGCATCGGCTGGTGTTGCGACACCCGTGGGTGCGGGCAGGCTGCATTGCGCAAAGTCCTTGGCCAGTTGCTCGGGCGTCAGCTTGGCAGCCAGCTGGGTCGTATCAAATTTCAGGCCCTGCTGGATGCGCGCCTTGGTCTCAGCCACGCTCATAGCTGGCAGGCTGGTGGCGGGGCAGTTCGGCGTCATGGCCTTGGTGCGCTTGGCCTTGGCAAATGTTGCCGTTGTTTCCATACCATCGATGCCCCGTACAGACTTGAGCAAGGCCGCATCGCCATACAGTGGCTCGCCACGCACCGCAACCAACTGGATGTTGTCTTCAATCGTGTTGATCAGGTTGCGGTAAGGGTCGCCGTGGCGGTCATCCACTACCAGCACATCGGCCAAATAACCCTCAGTGATCTGGCCCAGGCGCTGGCCCCAGCCCATGGCATCGGCCGGCTTGCGCGTGACCATTTCGACCAGATCACGGTCGCTGAACAGGCCCTGAAGTGCATGCTTGTTAACCAGGTCGGCCACCTTGATTTCACCCAGGCTGGACTTGCTGCCCGAGGGCGCCCAGTCTGGCGCCAGGCTGATGGACAGACCGGCGCGTTTGGCGGCAGCCACATTGGCGGTTTGCCCATACAGCATGAAGTTGGACAACGGCGACCACACCAGTTTGGCACCCGCAGTGGCCATCTCTTGCAGTTGCGCCTCGGTCAAGCCAACGCCATGGATAGCGATCAACTCGGGGCCCAGCAAATTACTGTCTTTGATAGCGCCAAACTCAGTTGCCATACGCGGTGATGGGCCTTCGGCCAGGTGCACCACCAAAAATCCTTTGGTTCGCTCAGCCTGCATGGCCGCCCACTCTTTGGAGCTGCGGCCGATGTCCACCCGGCTGGCCGCCATGCGCGACTCTACGGGCGAATTTTCGATATTGCGCACCAGACACTCTTCTTTGGAATAGGCCAGGTTGATACGCCCGCCCTGCAAGCTGGTCGTGCCACCGGCCAGCGCCTTGTACTCGCCGTAGCGCCCAATCTCCAGGCCCAGATCCAGATAGTGCGGACGTGTCAGCACCTCTTGCGGGTAGGTAATGCGCTTGTTGTAGATGTCGTCGTACCAGCGCCATTCATACCGGTCGCGGTACTTGCGCTGGATCGGCATCAAGGGGTAAATCGCGTACTCGGGGTGGTTGTGCAAATCAATGATGCCGGGGTAGATGACGCCCTTGCTGTCGACCACGGGAGCGTCTTTGGCACCATCCGGCAAAGCCTCTCCCGCACGCGCAATGGCCATGATCTTGCCACCGGCCAACCAGACCCGGGCGTTGGGCAGAACATCGCCCGCGTCGTTCATCGTCACCACCTTGCCAACCAATACCACGCCTGTTTCATTGTTCCAGGCTGTCTGTGCGCTAGCCGTTACCGCCACGGTTGCGAGTGCGATGGCATGTGTCAAATAGCGCAGAAATTTTGCAGTGGGTTGCATAGTGGGGACGGGTTCTGATTGGAAATAGGGGGACGCTCCGCATCATAGCGAAGGGGCCTGCTATTCTTGGCGCACCGCAGGCTTGCCCTGCTTTTTAGCGCCTTTACCGACCTTGCCACTGACTGTCCCCCATCTTGCTCCTTACCCACTCAGCCGCCGTAGTGCGCTCATTGCCAGCCTGAGCCTGCTGACACTACACCCCGCGCATGCTGCCGCCGCAAAAAAGACGCGCTCTGACCTATGGCCGCAAGCCGCAGCCGTACCGGGCGGTATTGCCCGCCTGGACCTGGGCTCTGCCACGACGCGCCCGGTTGCGCACCTGGGCGAAGTGCCGCTGCTGGTGCTGGGTGATGCGGGGCGCTGGACCGCCCTGGTCGGCATCACACTCTCCACCCTGCCCGGCCCGGCCAGCATTTCCGTTCAACAGATAGGTGGCGGCCAGCGGCTGGTGGACTTCGTGGTCGCACCCAAGCGCTACCCGGTGCAAAAGT
>JBKJJC010000005.1:0-2791 GCA_046598245.1 Rhodoferax sp. | reverse complement strand
ATCGTACAGGCCCAAAAGCCCAATCCCAACAACCGTGTAGCCGCTGCAACCCAACCCGGGCAACGGGTAGATGCAGGGGCGCAGCGTGCCAAGGACTCTGACTCTCGCCTGATACTGGAGTCAGAACTGAAGCGGGCTGAGGCACTGCATGCCGAGTTGCTCAAGGAATACAACAACGGTGAGCCAGAAAAGCAGGCCGCAGAGACCAGAAATCACCAAAAGTATTTAGACCGTGTAGCTGACCTCAAAGCCAAGATCAGCCGCAATGAGAGTGACATCGAAGGCATTCGGCGCGAACTGATTCGCTCCGCAGCCACCAGCATTCCCAGCAACCCAAGTTCTGCGTTGCGATAAAAGCGCCTTGGACGCTTCCACCCAGTACCAGTCATTCGATCTGCTGGCCACCCTGGTGGCCGTGGTCTGCCCCAATGCCGACGTAGTTTTTTCTAATTCTGCATTGGAAGACGCGATGGGAATATCACGGCGGGCCATCGTGGGTTCTTGCTTGGCCGATGCCTTCACCGAACCATCGCTGTTGCAAAACGCCCTGGGTGATGCCCGTGAGAATACCTTCGCCGTCCTGCGCTACGACGCATTTCTAAAGCGGGGCGGCGGTGAGCCGATGCCGGTGCACGTCATCATTGCCTGGACCGAGCCGGCCGATTCCATCATTGTGGAGATGATTCCACTGGAGCAGCAGACGCGGCAAGATCGCGAAGAGCGTTTGGCCGAACAGGCCCAGACCAACAAAGAACTGATCCGTAATCTGGCCCATGAAATTAAGAACCCCTTGGGAGGCATTCGGGGTGCAGCGCAGTTGCTGGAAATGGAAATGGAGTCGACCGAGTTGACCGAGTACACCCAGGTCATCATCCGCGAGGCGGATCGCTTGCAGAGCCTGGTAGACCGCCTGCTAGCGCCACACCGCAGGCCGCATATGGTCACCGACGTCAATATCCACGAGGTGTGCGAACGCGTGCGTTCGTTGATATTGGCCGAGTTCCCCAAGGGACTGCGAGTGATACGCGACTACGACACCTCCATCCCCGAGTTCCGCGGCGACCACGAGCAGTTGATACAGACTGTGCTCAACATCGCCCACAACGCCTGTCAGGCTCTTGCCGAACGCATAGCGGTTGGTGATGCAAACCTGACTTTTCGCACCCGCGTCCTGCGCCAAATAACTTTCGGCAAACAGCGCTATCGGTTGGCATTGGAATTGCATGTCATCGATAACGGACCTGGTGTGCCAGATTCGATCAAGGACCGTATTTTCTATCCGCTGGTTTCGGGCAGGGAAGGGGGTTCTGGCCTGGGGCTGACATTGGCGCAAACCTTTGTACAACAGCACCATGGCTTGATCGAGGTCGATAGCGTGCCAGGCCGTACGGATTTCAAGATTTTGATTCCGTTACCCTAAACAGTTGAGGACAGAGCAGGCCCACAAGGTTCCGCTAGGACTGTCCCGCAAAGGCTAAAGGAGCGCATACGTAATGAAGCCCATTTGGATCGTAGATGATGACCAGTCCATACGCTTCGTACTGGAGAAGGCGCTACTGCGGGAACACCTGCCAACGCGCAGTTTCTCGAATTCACGTGATGTACTGGCGGCACTGAATACCTCCGCTGATGACGAAGGCCCGCAAATTCTGGTGAGCGACATCCGCATGCCGGGTGGCTCGGGTCTTGAACTCTTGGAAAAAGTTAAAGCCAAGCACCCCGGATTGCCCGTCATCATCATGACGGCGTTCTCGGACCTGGACAGTGCGGTCAGCGCATTCCAGGGGGGTGCCTTCGAGTACCTGCCCAAACCTTTCGATTTACCCAAGGCAGTAGAGCTGATCCGCCGCGCGGTGGAAGAGAGCCTGCGGGAAGAGGTAGCCGAAGAGCGCATGGCCGAGGCACCCGAAATGCTGGGTCAGGCACCGGCCATGCAAGACGTCTTTCGTGCCATTGGACGTTTGAGCCAGAGTAACGTCACCGTCATGATCACAGGCGAGTCGGGTTCGGGCAAAGAACTGGTGGCACGCGCGTTGCACAAACATTCACCGCGTGCCAACGGCCCCTTCGTGGCCATCAACACTGCCGCGATTCCGAAGGATCTGCTGGAGAGTGAACTCTTTGGCCATGAACGTGGTGCCTTCACCGGTGCACAAACCATGCGCCGAGGGCGTTTTGAACAAGCCGACGGCGGCACACTATTTTTGGACGAAATCGGTGACATGCCGTTTGAGTTGCAAACCCGCTTGCTGCGCGTGCTGAGTGACGGCCATTTCTACCGTGTGGGCGGCCACAGCGCGGTCAAGACCAATGTGCGGGTGATTGCGGCCACCCACCAGGACCTGGAGCAACGGGTCAAGGACGGTGGCTTTCGCGAGGATTTGTTCCACCGCCTGAATGTCATACGCTTGCGGCTGCCAGCCCTGCGTGAGCGCAAGGAAGACATCTCCGTTTTGACGCGGCACTTTTTACAGCAAAGTGCCCAGCAACTGGGAGTGGAGCCCAAGCGAATTTCGGACGCGGCACTGACCTGGCTGGAAGGTTTTGCCTTCCCGGGTAACGTGCGCCAGTTGGAAAACATTTGCCATTGGCTAACTGTTATGGCGCCCGCCCAAATGGTGGAAGCCAAGGACCTGCCGCCAGAAGTCGGCGCCAGAGTGCCAGATGTCGGTGTTGAAAACCCCCCTGTGCCCGCACGCAACGGCGTGCCGACCAGCCTGAACCCGCTGGCTCCCGTGCCTTTGGTCGCCGCTGCCTCAAATACGGGTTATGCCCCGGCATTGGCGAGTGG
>JBKJJC010000161.1:0-3409 GCA_046598245.1 Rhodoferax sp. | reverse complement strand
CTGTGGAGCGCGGGCACTTACCTGATCGACAAGTCGGTGATGGACTGGTCGCCTGGCGCGGCAATTGGCGTGGCACTGGCATTCTTGGTGGTCTTTTGGCTGGCGTATGACGCCATTTGCCGCGTTTTTGCCCAGCGCAAACATGGCGACGCCATCGTGGGTGCACTGGTCGCCGTGCTAGTAGTGATTGCATCCTGGCTGGCCTGCCATTGGTTTGCCGGGCGTGCCGCCTTCTTGCTGGTGGGGGCCATGATGGCTACCGCCATGAGTGCCAATGTGGCGCACTGGATCATTCCCGGCCAGCGCAAGATGGTGGCCAGCATCCAGGCCGGTGAGCCGGTGGACCCGATACACGGCAAGCGCGGCAAGCAGCGCAGCGTGCACAACACCTACTTCACGTTGCCGGTGCTCTTTGCCATGCTCAGTGGCCATTACAGCTTTACCTACACGCATCCGCAGAACTGGCTGGTGCTGGTGGCCATGATGTTTGCCGGTGCGGCCATTCGCCAGTTTTTTGTGCTGCGCCACGGCTTTAAGTTGGGGCGCAATAGCCACCCCTGGCCCTATGCGCTGGCCGGGGTCGTAGCCATTGTGGGCCTGGTGGTGTGGTTGCGGCCA
Source organism: Rhodoferax sp. (assembly GCA_046598245.1). Classification (GTDB taxonomy): domain Bacteria; phylum Pseudomonadota; class Gammaproteobacteria; order Burkholderiales; family Burkholderiaceae_C; genus Allorhodoferax. The sequence continues at coordinate 2,791 of JBKJJC010000161.1, read as the reverse complement.
GCGCCCGCCGTCCCGACAAATGCTATCAATTCAGTAGCGTATACCCCAGGTTCTACGGGGGCTAGTGGCCAAATTGACTATAAAACACTCCATGCAGTGCTAGAGCAGCGCTGTGCCATGTGCCATGGCGAACAGGTGCAGATGAAAAACGTACGGCTGGACACCCCGCAAGATGTCAAACTGCACGCCCAGGCCATCTACCAGCAGGCCGTGGTCACCAAGGCCATGCCCATGAACAACGCCACCGCCATCACCGATGCCGAGCGTGCGCTGATCAAGCAGTGGTTTGAAGCTGGCGCTGGGGTGAACTGAAACCGCTGACCTAACCAGGTCGGTTCGTTGACGAACAGACCCCAGATTCCCGCCGGACTATCGTCGTGGCGATGAAAAATCTGATGTTGTTGGTTGGTGGTGCGTAAGTTTGGAATGGGTCGGCCCGAGCTAGGTTTTCCGCATACGCTGCTGATTCCCACTGCGGCGATGGTCGGATTGGTCTGGTTATGGGTGCAAACACCCACACCGCACCGGGCTAACGCACTGGTGCCGCTGGTGGTTGGGCTGGTGGTGTGGACCTTGGTGGAGTATCTACTGCACCGCTACCTGTTGCACCGCGTGCAACCGTTCAATGCCTGGCATCTGCACCACCACCGCCACCCCGAGGTGCCAATGCAAACGCCGGTAGTGTTCAGCCTGGTACTGGTGCTCGCGCTGGCCTCTTTGCCAGCCCTGCTGAGCGCCAATCAGGTGTGGGCTTTGCCATTGTCTGCTGGGCTGATTGCGGGCCACGGGCTGCAGGAGTTCGTCCATTTCCACTTGCACCAGCGCAGGTCACCTCCGCAAAAGACCTGGTTCAAATCCCGCTGGGCCAGCCACCAGGGTCACCACGATCAAGGCGGCGAACACGCCAACTTTGGCACGCTCACCGGATTCTGGGACAGTGTTTTCCGTACGCGGGAACATCCTGCTCTCGACTGAAGGTTCCAATGCGGGCCTGTGTCACTGTCGGCGGCGGGGCCTTGAAGGGGCACAGCCCGCCGGGCGCCAGAAGCCCAGTTTCAGCGGTTACTCCAGATACTGCGCATTCCACTTGACGTACAACGCATAGGCCGCAGCCTTCATGGCGTACTTGTCGGCATAGTCTTTGGGGTCCAGCGGGTCATACACGTAGTAGTTGACCCGGTTGTTCACCGTGCGCATCATGTGCCCAATTTTTTGCGGCAGGGAGTAGGGCGGTTGCCATTCAAAATCGTCTTGCGCCTCGTAGTGCAAAAACACGGGCAAGATCGGCACACCAGAGCGTATGGACACATCAAACGCCCCTGACTTGAACGTGCCAAACAAGCGCCGGCCCGTGCAGCCCCCTTCTGGGTAGAGCGCAATGTTTTGCCCGCTGTTCACCGCATCCACCATGGTTTGAATGACCGCTTGGCGCGAGGCGGGGTCGTCGCGGTCGACAAACAGCGTGCCCGCCGCCTTGCTGATGCGCCCCACAATAAACCAGTCTTGCACCTGCCGTTTCGCCAAAGAAACCACGTCAAAGAGCGCCGGTATGCCGATGTCTTCAAACGCGGCTGGGTGGTTGGCAATCAGGATGAACCGCTTGGGCAGGGCTTTGCGATTTTTTTGGTGCAGCCGCAAATCAACATCTAGCGCCCGCACAAAGGCGCGGCTCCAGGCGTGAAAGATATGCGACACGGGATGCGGCCCCCATGCGGCTCTCCAGGGCAGCCAGGTCAGCAGATACATCAGCAGTGTATACACGCAAAAATCTACCCACCCAACAACTTTGCGCAAATAGCGCAGCAACAGCAACATGTGCGGGCTCCTTGGTTGCATCAATCACACCAGCCCCATCGTACGCATGGCGGGCGAAGTTGCCAATGTTTTTATGCCATTTGTGGTGAACATAGGGCGTACTGAGCACCGTACTGAGCGCCTGTTGAGCGCCTCTACCCAGCGGCTTTGGCTGGTACAGTTGCCGTACTTTTTTGATCGTATTTTTAGCTATGCAAACAAAATTTTTTGCGGCCGTTTTTGCCGTTTTGCTCTCACTAACTTCGTCTGTGTGGGCCGGTGAACGCGGCTATTTTGGCTTCTCCCATGAGATCGACGGCGAGGGCGCTTTTTGGAACCCCACCTTGCGCGCGGTCAAGATCGCCCGGGTTTCGCCCAAGTCACCAGCGGAAGCCGCCGGCATACAGCCAGGAGATTCAGTGCTAGAAGTTGCCGGCAAGCCCGTGGCCGGCGCCAAAGGCAAGGACATCTTGGCACTGATAGAGAAAGACATCGGCGAGTCCGTGCGCATGAAGCTCAAGCATGCCAATGGCGAAGTGGTGGAAATCACCATGGTTGCGGCCGCCAAGACCTGGTAAGCCGCGCGGGGTATGCAGCATGCCCCCCGCTCCGCCCACGCCGTATTCACAATCCCTATCAGCCACCACGTATGCGCAACCTTCTTCTTGCCCTGTTGATCACCCAAACCCTGTGGATTGGTCTGCCCGCTGCGGCGCAAGACAAGGCCCTGACCGATTTCCCCTACACGCCGGGGCTGGACGCGTCGGCCATGGACAAGACTGCTAACCCCTGCGAAGACTTTTACCAGTACAGCTGTGGTGGTTGGATCAAAAACAACCCCATTCCCGCGGACCAGTCGCGGTGGAGCGTCTACGGCAAGTTGTACCAAGACAACCAACGTTTCCTATGGGGCATTCTGGATGCGCTGTCGCAAAACGCCACTGGCAACACTGCCAACCAGCAAAAGATTGGAGACTACTTTGCAGCCTGCATGAAT
>JBKJJC010000295.1:0-12974 GCA_046598245.1 Rhodoferax sp. | reverse complement strand
GCCTGGTAGGGCGTGTAGGCGGTGTACCAAGCGGGGTTTTCCAGGATGTTGCGCAGGATGACGCCTGGGGTGTGGTTGGGGTAGTAGCCCTGGCCGATAAAGCTCTTGAGCACCTTGTTCTTGCCTGCCAGAGCCCTGACCTCGGCCAAGGCTGCAGCCTCGGTAATGGCCGCCGGGATGTCCATGGGCGTGGTGCGTGCAATGGAGCGCGGCACGATGCTGGCGATCAACCCACGGCGTGATGTCTCGCCAATGGTCTTGAGCATCAGCGCTTCCTCAGCGGCGTCGATACCGATGTGGCGGGCGACGAACTCGGTGGGGTTTTCGAGTTGGGCGAGGGATGGTGTGGTGGGCATGGAAACTTCCTTGGTGCTCCGGCAGCGACGCGCTGAAATGGGGTCAGAGCCCCATTTCGTTGCACATCTTTTTGCGCCGTAAAAATGTTTGTCCTGAATGGGGATCTGACCCCATTGCAGCGCTCACCGAGCGCCGCCGTTTGGGTCACGCGTTAGCAGAGAAGGTTGTGTAGCTGGTCTCGTCCATCAAGCCATCCAGCTCGGCGGCATTGGACAGCTTGACCTTGAAGAACCAGCCTGCACCCATGGGGTCGGTGTTGGCCAAGGCCGGGTCGGCGCGCAGGGCTTCATTCACTTCGGTGATTTCACCCGTCACGGGCATGTAGACATCGGCTGCGGCCTTGACGGATTCCACGACACCGGCGATGTCTTTGGCGGCGAAGGATTTACCCACTTCGGGCAGATCCACAAACACCACGTCGCCCAACGCGTCTTGCGCATGGTGGGTGATGCCGACGGTGGCGATGCCGCCTTCAACGTTCAGCCATTCGTGGTCGGGGGTGTATTGGATGGACATGGGGGACTCCTGAGAAGAATTTGAAAGAGATATAGAAGAAAAAGAACCTGAATTCCAAGTTGCCAACGCAGACTGTAGCTTCCCGGCGTAATGGGTTTAGCCTCGGTAGTAGTTGGTCGGCACAAAGGGCATGGCCGAGACCACCATTGGCACTGGCTTGCCCCGCACGATGGCCACCACCTGGGTGCCCAGCGCGCTGAAAGCCGCATCCACGTAACCCATGGCCACCGGCTTGTCGATGGTGGGGCCGAGCAGGCCACTGGTCACTTCACCGATGCGGTTGCCCTTGCCGTCCTGCAACTCGGTGTGGTCACGCACGGGCACACGCTCCAGCGCGATCAAACCCACGCGTTTACGGGCACCTTCTAAGACATTTAGGCCGCTAGCCCCCATAGATGCTGATAGTGCTGCTAGTATTTTGGAAGCACCTGGGAATCCGGCTTCGCGCGCACCACCGGCTCGCCGCACTTTTTGCATGGCCCATAGCAGATTGGCTTCTACCGGGTGGGTGGTGGTGTCGATGTCGTTGCCGTAGAGGCAAAGACCGGCTTCCAGGCGCAGCGAGTTGCGCGCACCCAGGCCAATCGGCTTAACTTCAGGTTGTGCCAGCAGGGCACGGGCCAGGGCATCGGCATCGTCTTTGTGAACGGAAATCTCGAAACCGTCTTCGCCGGTGTAACCACTGCGGGTCAGGAAGACGTCAATCTTTTGGCTACCGGTGTCCACTGTGAAGTTGCCACCGGTCATGAACACCAATTTTTCTACGCCAGGTGCCAGGCGGGAGAGGGCGGTTACAGCTTGCGGGCCTTGCAGCGCCAGCAGCGCATGGTCGGGCATCGTGATGACCTCGCAGCGGCTGGCGATCTTGGCCTTGATGTGGGCAATGTCGCCGACCTTGCAAGCGCCGTTGACGATGACGAAGATCTCGTTGTTTCCCTTGTTGAAGAACATCAGGTCGTCAATGATGCCGCCTTCGTCATTGAGCAACAGGCCGTAGCGCTGTTTGCCCACGGGCAGGTCAATCACGTCTACCGGGATCAGCGTCTCGAATGCCGCCGCCGCATCCGGGCCGACCAGGCGCAACTGGCCCATGTGCGACACGTCAAACAGGCCTGCGGCCTGGCGCGTGTGGTGGTGCTCGGCCATCAGGCCAGAGGGGTATTGCACCGGCATGGAGTAACCGGCAAACGGCACCATGCGGGCGCCCAGTTCGATGTGCAAGGCCTGCAACGGTGTGTTGAGCAGTGGCGTGGTCAACAGCGGGGATTCAGTGGGAGCGGACAAGGGCAGTCTCCAGACGGCAGGGGGCAATGGACTATCCACGGCAACAACAATATAGTCAATGCCCTGGGCTGGTTTGCCCCCGCTGTCCGCTTTACCTGAGAGATTCGCCGGGCCTGCTGCACACACAACGCGTGTGCGCAAACTGCGGTTTGCTCCTTCGGTGGGCGGCATCGTGTGCCGCCTCTCTCCAGTGGGGATCGCCTTGCCCTATCGCTAGGTCAAGGCGGTTGTCAGTCCTTTTGCCTGAGCGTTCAGACCGCTGCAATCAGCGGTCCTGCGCCTTCGGCGGTTTTCTGGCTCAGAAAACTCTCTCCTGACGGGGTGGGATTCTAAACGAGTTGGATTTGTGGGGTTGATGGAAACTGTTTCTCTAACGATGCTGGACTACTTCCACTCAGCTATCGGCGGATTTCCTGATTGGTTTTGTGAAACCCCATCCTTGGAAATGGTAAAGGTTCGATTCGCTGATCGTGCAGGATATGACGCAGATCCTGGACAGAATCCACGTACTCTCAGTCGTGTAATTTGCACGAAGCGCATTTCTTCGAGTTGGACTGTGCTGTGTTCTTTGCAGTCGTCAAACGGCGAACCACCGCTCCATCGGATCTTCGTATTTCGAATGTCCGCTACATACAGGGTTGGCACAAGATTCTCATAGTTCCCTGAACACAACGTTGAAATGAAGCCCGATCCAACGGAAATTGGGGCGTCGGCGCATTCATTTACGGTCTCTATGGACCGTCCCGTCTTTTTGTGAACCAAGCGCCAACCAGCCCATTCCCACGCATGGAAGCGGAACAGCCAGTAATCGTCAGAGGGACTTTTCGGGTCCCAGAAATACTGGTTACCCTTTGCGTCGGGGTCTTCGATTTTCGGATACTCTGTTTCGATGTAAGTGAATTTCCCGTTTGGCAATGCAATCCGAATGTGCAGTGAGCCACACTTGCCCAGCATCAACTTAATGGGAACTGCAAAGGCAAGAAGTTTTTGCTTCTCCTTGCGTAGTCGATTGCCGAAGTCTTGTGAACTAGATTCACTGCGGTAGACGTGGCATTTCTTTACAAACTGGTCGGTTTCTTGATCAGCGCAGGCGTTCGCTGCATAACCTAGTATTAGGCTAAATATCAGTGCGCGCGGTGTTTGTGTTAAGGCGTGAATCACAGTCTCCAATATTTGCCGAAATGCTGAGGAGTCATCTAAATTCGACTAAACCCGGGTGACTTGGACAGTATATTCAGCGGAGGCGTACAACGAGCGATAAGGCCCAGTCACGGCGGCCTGCAGATTAAACTCATCCACTTACCGAGTCCCAGGCCGCGCGGCCATTCTGAGGAAAACCCCTGCCGATGATTGATCCACTGTCAAACGCTGCACTACACCAGGAACGCGTGTCCCTGCCCGTGCTAGTGACGGTGGGGGTTATCCATATCGCTTTGTTGTGGATGATGTTGCAGGCGGCAGCACCCACCATTCAGGTGACGCGCAACGTGGTTTACCAGTTGCTGAACCCTATTACCCAGATCAAGGAACGCCCGCCCACCCCGGCGGTAAAGGCACCCCGCGAGGTGCAGGAGGTGAAGGTGCCGGTGTCTACGACCAATGCCATTCAAGTGGACAAGCCCACAAAACGCCCAGTGGAAAAGCAGCCGCTGAAGATTGCAGAGGTGGTGCCCGCCGTTAAGCCGGTGCAGATTGCGCTGGAGCCTATTCCGATACCGCCGCCGACTGTGGTGCCGCCGCCTACCCCGGCACCAGAACCCATTCCGGCCCCCGTGCCTGTGCCCGTGGTGGAACCTGCTCCGGCCCCCACGCCTGTACCCGTACCCGCCCCAGCGCCCGCACCTCCGCCTGTGCCTATACCAACACCAGCACCAGCACCGGTCCCGGTTCCAACACCGACACCTGCTCCTGCTCCTGCTCCCGTGCCATCGCCCGCGCCAGCCCCAACGCCGAGTCCACCGCCCACACCTGCGCCGGCAACAGCTCCCGCGCCCAGCCCGGCCCCTGTACCAGCACCGGCACCGGCACCGGCACCGTACCCACGCCCACGCCCACGCCCACGCCCACGCCCGCTCCGGCGCGGGCACTTGCCATTACCCCAGTTGAAAAACCCGCGGACGCCTCTGGCCCTACCGCTACTGCCCCTGCGGGAGGGCCCTCAGTGGGCGGGTCTGCTGCAGCGGGCGGTCCCAGTGGTTCTGGCGGCATTTATCCGGACTACATGAAGATGAAGCCCCGCCAGAAGAGTTTTGCCGAGTTGGCCAACGAACAACTGAACCCGGGTGGGCGACGAAACAAGCTCGCAGACTCTATAGACGCGGCAGAGATGCCCGATTGCCTCGCGGCCAACCAAGCGGGCGGGCTGTTGGCCGCGCCTTTGATTGCGTTGAAGGCGGCCACGGGTAAATGCAAATAAATATTTCACAGGAAAACTGGCAATGAACCCAACATCCATTCACCGTCCCACGACCCGCGTTGCGCGGCCTTTTCATGCTTCGGCCGTAGCGTTCGCGTTGGCAGTGTCCTGTTTGTGTGGCGCGCCGGTAATGGCGCAGGTGCCTGTGGCAGCGCCGACGGCTACAGCACCCTCTGCGGTCGGCAACGTGCAGCCCGCAGACAACGCGGCACAGGGCATGTCCGCAACTTCGGGTGGCGCGGGCGCTGGCGCAAATAGCGGGGCCAACCCATACGGTCTGCGCGTGGCCTGGAGCCAGGGCGACATCGTGACCCGCACGACCCTGATCCTGCTAGTGCTGATGTCGTTGCTGAGCTGGTATGTGATCGTGTCCAAACTGTTGGAGCAACGCCGCCAGGCTGCGCAGGCGCTTGCTGCGCGTACCGCATTTGCCAATGCCGACTCTCTGCAAAAGGGTGCCACTGCACTGAGCAAGGAAAGCCCTTTTCGCTTTTTAGTCGATTCGGCCATGGACGCGCTGCGCAAATATGAGGCACTGGCCGGGCAGGTCGAGGTGGGCGCCTGGCTAAGCCAGGACATCGTGCGCAATGTAGGCACCTTGCAGATGCGCATGCAGTCGGGCCTGTCGATACTGGCCACGGTGGGCTCTACCGCGCCGTTTGTGGGCTTGTTCGGCACGGTCTGGGGTATTTACAACGCGCTGGTTACGATTGGTTCTACCGGCCAAGCCTCCATCGACAAGGTGGCTGGCCCGGTAGGCGAGGCGCTGATCATGACGGCGCTGGGCCTTGCCGTAGCCGTGCCGGCTGTGCTGGGTTACAACTGGCTGGTGCGGCGCAACCGTGTCGCGTTGCACAGCGTCAAGGGTTTTGGCTCCGATCTACACACGCTGTTTTTGATTGAAATCGAAAAAAGCCAGCGCGTAGCCAGCCGATCGGTCGCATAAATATGGCCATCAGTTTCGAATCAGCAGGCGACGGTCTAAGCGGGCCGGACAGCGATGACGAGATGCTGTTCGAGATCAACACCACACCCTTGGTGGACGTGATGTTGGTCTTGCTGATCATTTTTCTGATCACCATTCCGGTCGTCAACGCAGCGGTGTCTGTGAAACTGCCGCGCGAAAGCAACCAGCTGCGCCAGATCTTTCCTGAGACGGTCATCGTGTCGGTGGATGCCAATGGCTCCAGCTACTGGTTCGATGTCAGGCTGGCGGGGCCTGCATTGCTGCAACAACGGCTGGCGAAGATTGCAGCGCAAAAGCCGCAGCCCGAGGTGCATATCCGGGCTGACGCAAGCTCCGACTTTGCGGCTGTGGCCAAAGTGGTGCTGGCCTGCCAGACGGCAGGCATTGCGCGGATTGGTTTTTTGACCGAACCGCCATCCTCACCCTGAGCAGACCACTCCATGGCAATTGATTTCCACAACGAAGCGAGTGAAGACGAGGACCATGCCGAGCCCAGCATGAACACGACACCGCTGATCGACGTTTTGCTGGTTTTGCTGGTGATGCTGATCATCACCATCCCCATCCAGTTGCACTCGGTCAATATGGATTTGCCGGCTGGCTTGCCGCCGCCGGACGCACCCGAGCCTGTCGTTGTGCGCCTGGAAGTGTCCAGCAGCAACCAGATGCAATGGAATGGCGAGGCGGTGCCAGACCGCACCGCGCTGGACGCCCGTTTTACCCTTGCCGCCCAGGAGCCAGTGCAACCCGAGATCCACGTCCACGCCGATCCCAAGACCAAATACGAAACGGTAGCCGCGGTGCTGACTGCCGCGCAGCGACAGGGCTTGCTAAAAATTGGTGTGGTGGGTCTGGACGCCTACGCCAAACCTTGATGTCCGGGTAGTGATTCGGCTTCTGTGCGTGTGGTCAACGAACTTGGTACGGGGAGGGTGAAAAAATATCACTTGGTAGAGACACAGCAGCATTGCCAAGTTATCGGTCGCCATTGCTACACATCAGGGATCACTGCCTGGTCGAGCAATGGCCAGGGTAAAAACCGGTTATGAATTAACGACATGCAAAATCAGACTGTTCACGCTTGTAAGTTAGAGCTCAAATACGCCACGTTTCAAACTTTTACATCACGTTAATTCTCACCATTCGATGTCCAAGTCAGCGAGTAATTTTCGAAATTTGTTGGTTATCCTGAGTCTCACGTCGCCAGTTGTGGTCACTTTAATTTCTGTTGCAAATGGTTCGTCTATGTTTTTAAGTGGTAACCCAAGTTGGTTTAGTTGGTTGTTGATTGGGATCGGCGGCTTCATAGCAGTCGTCAACCTTTACATTTGTGTCGGCCGCCCTAGTCTGTATGCCCGACGAAACAGCGGATCAATGATTGGCTACCAACATGCATCCTGCATTCCGCTCATTAGTTCGGTGCTTGTCGCACTAGGAGTTTTGTTTTCTTGGGGGCATTTTGAAATTGCGTTTCTAGGTCTGGTAATTCTGTTTGTCGATATTGGTGGTTCACCGTTTGCTGCGTTGTCCCTCTGGCGAGATAAGTCCTTCTGGGAACCCGGGGCGTGATGATTAACATCTCGGCCCACGTGGACACGCAACCAAAGGCCGCCGCTGTGCGGTATGGTTTGCATGCCAGAGGCCTCCTTTGTTAGGCGTCGCATTTGCATGTTCAACGACATAGTCGTTCGAGAGGCCGAGTTCGCTGATGCCCAGGCGCTCTACGACGCACATCAAGACTCCGTCCTGAATCTTTGCGCTGGTGCCTACTCGAAGGAACAAATGAGTGTCTGGTTCTCAGGTCGGTCACCCGAGATGTACAGGCCAGCCCTTGAAGCTCGTCAAATTTTGTTGGCTGAGCGAGGTGGTCGCGTCATAGGCTTTGTCGGCTTTGTTCCGGGAGAAGTCACGCTTCTGTTCGTTCGCCACGAAGCCGTCGGTCTTGGTCTTGGCAAACATCTCTTTACGTTAGGTTCCATGAAAGCAGAATCTGGCTTTGCAGGCCCACTAACCGTCGTTGCCACCATAAACGCTCAGGCGTTCTATCAAGGCCAAGGCTTTGTCCCCGTCGAAGAAGATACTTTCGTCCGAGGCGTGCCAGAAATACACTTCAGCGTAATCAAAATGCAGCGCCCCGTGACCATCCAGTGGCAAGGAAAGCAATGAGAGCTCTCCTTAACCCGACACCCAACTCAAATCTTATGCCCCGCAATGAAAATCTCTAGTGCCGTTTGGGTTTACCTTGCCGCATTGATCGCAGCTTTTGGTGTCGCGATTCACGTCGGAGCCGTTTTCGGTGGTCCTTCCTGGTTTGCATTCTTCAACGCGCCGCCGAGTGTCGTGGCATCTGCACGCGCCGGCACCTGGCTCGCGCCTGCGTCCGCGCTTGCCATTGCGGCACTCATGGCCGCATGTACCTACTATGCGGCATCGGGGGTCGGTATTGTTCCGCGCCCACCATTGCAGCGTATTGGCCTTGCCGCCGTGGCGGTCATCTGCGTGCTCCGCGCCGTCTTGCTTCCGGTTCTCGCCATCCGCCATGCCGAGCTGCGCAACACCTTCGAGGTCGTTGCGGCCATCATCTGGTTCGTAGCTGGCGTAGGCTTCGCTGTCGGTTTCCGGCTTGCCGCGGCGGGGCATAACGCAAGTGTTAAGCGTATGGGCTGACGCCATTTTTAGCCGCTAAAGAGGAGCACGAGTTTTGGGTTCACGAAAATATTTGGCCGCTTGCATTTTTTTGATTGGCCTTTCTCAAGTCGCAAGTGCAAACGAAACGGGGCTATCCAAGCAGTTTTCAGCCTGTGTGGATAAATCGGGTGGCGTAACTGCTTCCATGCTCGACTGTATTGGTCGCGAAACGAAGGGACAAGATGCCCGACTCAACAAAGCCTACAAAGAAGTCATGGGGCAACTGCCCCCAGCACGTAAAAAACAGTTGCAGGAGGCCCAGCGCGCCTGGCTGAAATACCGAGAAGCAAACTGCAATTTCTATGCTGACCCAGATGGCGGAACGATGGCAACTGTAAGTGCAAGCGACTGTTTCATGTCTGCTACGGCTGCTCGCGCACAAGAAATCGAAGCCCTTAAGGAGTAGTTACGCGTTAAACCGGAGCCTGTCGCTGCTAATCGAACGGCTGCTGCCCCTTCTGAGGTACGTCGGCTAACGCAGCAACACCGTGGTACGGCTATGCAAAAAAAGTCTCCAAAGGCCAAGCTGCGGATGTTGGCCAAATTCATGGACAACTAATTTGGTGAGGGATCGCTCCTAATTTAGGAGCAACCTACGCAATGCATGCCGGGTCTGTAGCCCGATTTGTCTTTCAGTGCCAAGCGCACGTCTTCTGACCCTACGGGATCTGGTTGAGACTTACTATTCGCGACGTGAACTATTTAGTTCTCAATCAAAAAAAGGGAAACTCCCGTCATTCAACTGCGCACACTCTTGCTCGCAAGCGCCATCGCAGCCAACAAGGGCGGAGAAATTCGCGGGCAAGCCACCGTGGCTATCTAAAGCAGCTATGCCGATGCTGCCACTTGGGGTGACTGCGTGACGAAGTGCAGCACCAGCTTGTCGTGCTGTGTCAGGTTCTGGAATGCCAGGCCGATGTAGTACGACGGGTCGTTAGCGCCACGGTTGTTGTGGCAGATGCTGGCTGACAAACTCAACTGCACCGGTGCATTGTCAAAGGTTACGGTTAGGCCCAATTTAACCAGTTCACCAACGGTTGCCAGCGGTGTGCTGGTCTTGACCATGGCGCCCTGCAGGCTGATATCCACCAGGCTGGATTCTTGGGGACCCAGGTCGGCGCTTCCATTTTTTGGGGGTACGTGCACGGTAGTTGGCCACGATGTCTTGGTGCGCATGCTTTGCCGAACCAGCGTGGCGTCCACCTGGGCGGGGTAGGCTAGCAGCGCATAGGCAAACGGCTTCTGAAAGGTTTGCAGCACCTTGCTCAGGAACGAAAACTCATACTGACCCGTGAAGCCCCGCACCACGCAGACTTCACCTTCGTCCAGCTCGGTCTTTACACCATCCGGGCCCAAGGGACCCACCATGACGCCTTTGCCTTCAATAGCACCGAAGAACTGCGCTTCTTTCTTGGTGGCACCTTCCACCAGGCGGCGGGTCTGCAGCGCCATGCCGGTGCGCAAGCCCAGGCTTTTCAGGGGTAAGCGGTTGACGTTGGGGGCGGCGGCGGTCGAGTCATCGTGGCTCATGGGTGCGCTTTCAAGTGCTTTATCGGGCTTTCGCGGCTGGGCTACTGGCTAAGATAGTACACCGGCAATGCGTCGGGTTGCGCTTTGGCCCCTTCAAGGAGTTCACGATGTCACACCGAGTGAGTTACCTCGCCTTGGCCGCCCTTGCGGGGTTGGCGGGCTGCGCAGATTTGAACGACGTCGGCCGTGCCACCCTGGCTACGCGCGTTCCTGCCTATGCCGTCATCAACGAACAGTTGGTACACGGCAAAATGACGTTGTATACCGACCGCACGGGCACCGTGGACCTGCAGGTTGACGAGGCCCAACCGGCAAGCAACAACTCTCCGTCAGACTTTTTTAACGCACCCGTGCCTGATGCGCGCGTAGTGCAACGCCCCATTTTGAATAGTTGCCTGGGCAGCTTTCGCTACACGGCAACCACCTATGGCGTGGTGGATTTGCGTTGTAACGAGGGTTCTACAACCGAATTGCGTATGGCATTGATTGGTGAGACGCGGGGTTACGGGTATGGCCAAACTGCCACCGGGCTGGCCAGCCTGACCTTTGGGTTGGCGCCAGCGGAAGCCCGTGCGCACCTAACAGCCCCGCCCGGCAAGCAGTTGCAGGAAGTCAGTGGATCATCCGGTCTAGAGATGAGGTGACGTTCGTTCAAGTCAGGGCTGGGTAGACTCTGGCCATGGAAACTGTGGACTGTGTCGTTGTGGGTGCTGGCGTAGTGGGCCTGGCGGTGGCGCGCGCCTTGGCGCTGACTGGGCGTGAGGTGCTGGTGCTGGAGGCCTGCAACGCCATCGGCACCCAAACCAGCTCGCGCAACAGCGAGGTGATTCACGCCGGTATGTACTACCCCACAGGTTCACTCAAAGCTGAACTGTGTGTGCGGGGCAAGGCATTGCTCTACACCTACTGCGACGAGCGTGGCATTGGCCACAGCCGCTGCGGCAAATTCATAGTCGCCACGGCGCAAGACCAATTGGCCAAACTGCAGGCACTGCAGGATCGCGCCGCTGCCAATGGCGTGCACGACTTGGTCTGGTTGGACGCGGCCCAGGCGCAAGCTGCAGAGCCCGCATTGCAATGCCTGGCCGCCTTGCATTCGCCATCCACCGGCATCGTTGACAGCCATGGACTGATGTTGTCGCTGCTGGGTGATATTGAGCATGCGGGGGGAGTATTGGCATTAAATTCGCCTCTAGCCCTCGCCGAATATACCCAGTGTGCTATTGAATTAGTAGCGGTTGACGGCACCCGGCTGCGTGCCAAATCCGTGGTCAATGCTGCGGGTCTGCAGGCGCCGGCGTTGGCCATGCGTTTTAGCGGGTTGGACACGCGCCTTGTGCCCCCAGCCTACTTTGCCAAAGGCAGCTACTTCACGCTGGCCGGCCGCTCGCCGTTCACACACCTGATTTACCCCGTGCCCGAAGCCGCTGGCCTGGGTGTGCACCTGACGCTGGATCTGGGCGGCCAGGCCCGCTTTGGCCCCGACGTGCAATGGGTCGACACGCCAGATGACACGGCGGTTGACCCCACCCGTGGCGACGCCTTTTATGCCGAGGTCCGTAAATATTGGCCAAATTTACCCGATGGCGCGCTGGTTCCAGCCTACGCGGGTATCCGCCCCAAGATCAGTGGTCCCAACGAAGCCACCCGCGACTTTTGCATCCAGGGCCCCAACGACCACGGCGTACCCGGTCTGGTCAACCTGTTTGGTATCGAATCCCCCGGGCTCACCAGTTCGCTGGCGATTGGTGAGAGGGTGGTCGCACTACTTACGCAGGGCCTTGATCGCTAACGCAGCATCTTTGACCAGTTGAGACCCTTGGTAGATCAAGCCGGTATAGATTTGCACCACATCCGCACCGGCCTTGATCTTGGCCACAGCATCGGCAGCGCTCATGATGCCGCCGACCCCAATAATGGGAAATTGCAGTCCCAGCGCAGCGCGCAGCTGCCCAATCACACGGTTGCTGGCCTCAAACACCGGTGCACCCGACAAGCCCCCCATCTCTTCTGCATGTGGCAGACCCTTCACCGCATCACGCCCCAGCGCCGTGTTGGTGGCGACCACCCCATCCATGCCGTGGCGAACCAGGGTTGCAGCAATCACCCCGACCTGGGCCTCGTCCAGATCGGGTGCAATCTTCACAAAAATTGGCACGCGTTTGCCATGTTTTTGCGCCAGCAGTGCACGTCGCTCGGCAATGGCGCCCAGCAAGCTGTCCAAAGCCTCGTCACTTTGCAAAGCCCGCAGGTTTTTGGTGTTGGGGCTGGAGATATTGACGGTCACATAGTCTGCATGGGGGTAAACCCCGTCCAGGCAGATCAGGTAGTCGTCTGTCGCGTTTTCAATCGGTGTGGCGGCATTCTTGCCAATGTTCAGACCCAGTAGCAGTGTTGGGTTCTTTTCGCGGCGCAGGGCCGAGCGCTGCACATTGGCCACAAAGGCATCTAGCCCGTCGTTGTTGAAACCCAGGCGGTTGATCAGGGCGTTGGCCTTGGGCAGCCGGAACATGCGCGGCTTGGGGTTGCCGGGCTGGGCCTTGGGCGTGACGGTGCCCACCTCTACGAATCCAAAGCCCATGGCGCCCAGGCCATCAATACAGCGGGCATTTTTGTCCAGCCCGGCCGCCATACCCACGCGATTGGGAAAGCGCAAGCCGGCCAGTTCAATGGCGTCATCCACACGGCTTTCGCTGTAAGCCGCTTGCAGCGGCGTGCCCTGGGTGCGGGCTAGGCCGGCCATGGTTAGTTCATGGGCGGTCTCGGCGTCCAGTTTGAAGAGGGCAAGTCGGGCCAGGCCGTAGGGGACAAGAGACATTGGATAATTCCTGTGGCAAATATTTAGCAACTCCCCCAATTTTCGCTTATGACTTACTCCAACACTCCCGTAGCCGCACAGGCAACCCCGCTGACCCAAGACCAGCTCAAAACATTGGTGGGCCAGGCGGCCTTGCAATACGTTGTGCCGGGCGAGATTGTGGGCGTTGGCACCGGCTCTACCGTCAACAAATTCATCGATGCGCTGGCGAGCATAAAGAACCAGATCAAGGGCGCTGTGTCGAGCTCCGTGGCCAGCACAGAGCGCTTGTTGGCCCTGGGCATTCCGGTGTTTGACTCCAACGATGTGCCGCGTTTGTCGGTCTATATTGACGGTGCCGACGAGATTGACGGCCAAGGCAACATGGTCAAGGGCGGTGGCGCGGCGCTGACGCGCGA
>JBKJJC010000230.1:0-5646 GCA_046598245.1 Rhodoferax sp. | reverse complement strand
GCTGAACTGTGCTGGAAGCTGGCGCCATTTTTGTCGGCCACCGCCTGTGTGTAGGTGGCCTCGTGTACCAGCACCTGTGCGCCTTGGCACATGGTGTGCAAGAGGGCGGGTTTGTCGTTGTCGCCGCCCACGACGATTTTGCGCGGCGGGTTGGGGTGGGAAATGTAGTCCGCACTGCGCAGCGTGCGCCCCGCATGCACCACATCCTCTCCCTGCTTCAAGCGCCCCCAGATTGGGCCTTGCGGCACACCATCGGCGGCGAGTTGTGTGGTGTTGAGATGGGGTTCAATCCGCAGCTCGGTAAAGCTGTAGGCATAGGACGGTACCCGGTGCGACAGTGGGGTGCTGTGCACCGCCCACTCCGCGTCTGCCCATGTGGTCAGAGTCTCCGTGGCGATGAACTCCAGAGGGAAGGGCAGAAAGGTCGCCGTCAACTCCAGCGTGGTTCGTATCCAGGCTTCAATGCCTTGCGGCGCAATGATGGGCAGTGTGGCGGTACGGCCCGACATGGCCGCACTGGCCAGCAAACCAGGCAGGCCATAACAGTGGTCGCCATGCACATGGGTGATGCAGATGGCCCGCAGTGCGCTCAGCGACAAGGGTGTGTGCAAGAGCTGGTGTTGCGTGGCCTCTCCACAATCCACCAGGTACCAGCCCTTGCCGCTGTCGGCCACCAGCGCCAGGGCGGTCACGTTGCGTTGCTTGGTCGGTGTGCCGGAAGAGGTGCCCAGAAAAAGAAGATCCATGCGGCTATTGGAACACCACCGTGCGCTTGCTTCAGGCCGCGCGCTATTGTTGGCGCACTATTCTTAAGAGCCGCCAGGCAGCTTCACCACCACCTTGCGCACGCCCTTGGGTGGTGTGGGGAAGTCGGCCAGTGCGGCTTCAAACAGGGCAGGCAACACCCGGGCGGGGTTGAACCAACTCTCCTCATTCGTGGCGGTGCTCTCGTACACCAGCTTGCCGCTGCTCAGTTCGCGGATCTCCAGGCGCACACGGGTCACATAACTTTCGCGGTCCAGCGGCCAGGGCGATCCGTAAAAATGCCGGCCATGCCACATGCGCGGTCGGCCAAACGGTGACCACGCCGATCGCCCAAAGAACGGTTCGGGGAAGGCCGCAACCGTTTCAGCCGTACCCGCGCCAATCTGCACGCTGTAGCGCGCGCCTGTGTCCACCCGGCTAAAGCCAGCCTTCACCAGCGCCGCCTGGGCCATGCCCTCCAGCGATGCGGCCTGCGCTGCATCTTGCTCTTGAGACGGCAGTCGCTCGAAGCGGAATGTGCCCGCCTGCACGGGGCTGGGCGTGGTCGCAAAGCTCTGCACTTCACTCTCTACGGTCGACACCGTTGCACAGCCGGTCAATACGGCGGCCGCTGCCACCAGCGCCGCAAGCACCAAGGGTTTCAAAAAGGTTTTGCTCGTCATCATCTGCCATCCTCCTCACAGTTTCTAAATGCATCATGACCCTGTATGCCTTGCGATTCAAGCCTATACGTGTAAAGTTTCCGTTGTGGCGGTGCGGTCCACGACGGTGGTGCGCCCATGCTCCACATGTATCCACTGGTCACACAGTGCCAAAGAGCTGGGCCGGTGCGCGATCAACACAATTGTGGTGCTGCGCAAATGCTTTTGTATGGCTGCCCGTATCAGTTCGTCGGTCTCCACATCCACGCTGGCGGTGGCCTCGTCCATCAGCACAATGCGCGACTTGGACAGCAGGGCGCGCGCCAGGCAGATCAGCTGGCGCTGGCCGGCGCTGATGTTGCGGCCACCTTCTTCGAGTGGCGTGGCCAGGCCCAGCGGCAGGTTGGCTACAAAGTCTGCCAGCCCAATTTGTGTGAGCGCGGCCTGGATGTCGGCGTCGCTGTAGGCACCCGTCACGTCGATGGACGCCCGTAGTGGCCCCAGAAACAGCACCGGCTCTTGCGGCACATAGGCAATGGCTTGTCGCAGGCGCGCATGCGGCACGTGTCGGATGTTGATGCCGTCAATGAAGATGTCGCCTCGCTCCACACTCAGGGTGCGCAGTAGGGCCAGCAGCACGGTGGATTTGCCAGCCCCGGTGCGGCCCAACAAGGCCACGTGGCTCTGGGCTGCAACTGTGAAGCTGGCGTCTTCCACCACCGCTGGCAGCTCCGGTGCGTAGCGCAGGCAGGCCTTGCGGAATTCAATGTGGCCGGCGCTGGGCCAATCAGCAGGCACGGGCGGCGCGGCGGCGTCATCCGCTTCCTCGGCTGGCAGCTCGGCCCATTGCTGGCAGCGCTCCCACGGCACCAGCACGGTGGCCAGTGCAAAAAAGTCACGGCACAGCCGGTCTATGCGTTCCAGCAGGCCAAAGGCCAGAGCCAGCAGCAGGCCCACCGTGCCCGCGCTCAGGCTGGGCATCCACGGCTGTGGCCCCAGCCAGAAGAGGGGCAAAACCAGGCAGCCCATCAACACACAAGAGACGATGGTCAGGCGCATGCCCAGCCAGAAGATCAAATTCCAGCTGCGCATGTCGGTGTTCAGGCGCAGCCTATTGGCAGCGTCAAACCGCGCGACCAGGTTGGCTTCGCGGCCAAATGCGCGCAGTGTGGAATGGCCGCGCAGGCCATCGGTGAACAGTGTGAACACGGGCGAGCGCACCACGGATGACAGGCGCGAGTTCTCCCGCACGGCCACCCCGTACAGGCGTGATATCCGCACCGACACATAGGTTGCAATCGTGAAAGGCAGGGCCGCCATGGCGGTCACCCCTATGACCCCCAACGCGCAGGCCAGCGCCGTGGCGGCACCCTGGGTGAAGCGAAAGCCCCGACCGGCCAGCCCCACATCCAGTTGCTGAATGTCGTCTGAAAATCGGTTCATCATGCGCCCGGATGGGGTTGTCTCGAAAAACCGCAGCGGCGACTGCATCACGCCAGTCAGCATGTTGTCATGTGCCTTTTGCGCGGTATGGGCGCAGACGCGGCGAAATGTGGCCTGTGCGACATAACCCACACCCACAATGACCAAGGTGAGGGTGGCGAAGGCGGTGAAAAATTGCCAGGGGGTGATGGCGTTTGTGCCGTCCATGCGGGACATCAGGTACTGCTGCCCGATGGGCAGGGCGCTGGCCACAAACATCAGGCTCAGCACTAGCGCAGCACCAGCGGCGGCGTGACCCCTCCAGCCGCTCTCGCCCAACGTTAGAAACAGGTTCTTCCATACGGCTGCGCGCACCTTGCCCACGGCTTGGCCTTCGACAGCGGTCAGGCTCTCTTCTTTTTCCGACACCGACTCCGCTTGTCCACCCAGCTGCTGCAAAACCGCAGCGTGGTCGGCGTGGCCTTCTAGCTCGATGCGCACAAAGTTGGAGAAGCGGGCGTTGGCCGAGCGCAACTGGTCCAGCGTGCCGAACGCAGCCTGGCCGTCTATGTCAATAAACAGAATGCGGTCGAATCGCTCCAGGTGGGCCAGGCGGTGGGTCACACAGATGCGCAGCCGGTCCTTCCATTCGCCAAACAGCAGGTCGTCGGCAATGCGCCGTTCGGTACCCACATCCAGCGCCGACAACGGGTCATCCAGAATCACCACATCGGCCGGGTGCAGTACCGCGCGTGCCAGCGACACCCGCTGCTTTTGCCCGCCCGACAGGTTGAGCCCGCGCTCGCCAATCTCGGTGTCCAACCCGCCGGGCCACTGGTTGACCTCGTGCGACAGGCTGGCCAATTGCAGCGCGCGGTGGATATGTGCGTCGTTGAGGTGTTCGCCTTCGCCATATAGGGTCAGGTTGTCGCGCAGTGTGCCGCTGGCAATAAAGGTTTCTTGCGGGCAATAGGCAAACCGGGGGCTACCGGTCCAGCGCACCGCGCCACTGCTGGCTTGGTACTCAGCCAACAGCAGGCGCAACAGCACGGACTTGCCGGCGCCTACCGGCCCGACAATCGCCAGGCTCTGACCCGGCTGGAGGTCAAACGCAATATTGCGCAAAATGGGTTGACCTGGTGTGGCTGCAAACGCCAGGTCTTGCACCTGCAAACCGACCGGTCCAGCCTCGGCGGGCACGGGTTGCTCGGCTTCTTGCAGGTTAAAGAAAACCAGCAACCGCTTGGCAGACACATCGGTTTGGGCCAATGTGCCAGCCACATCGCTCAGCACCACAAACGGAAACTCCAGGCTTTGGAAGATCAGCAGCGTAGGCAGCAGCATGGCGGCGTGCAGCTCACCACCGCGCCAAATGTACAAGCCATAGGTAGCGGTGGCCACCACCAGGCCGGTGCAAGAGAACACCAGCGACGAGCGGGTTTGCAGCAGCATGACCGAGATCAGACGGTCTACCTCGGCACTGCGCGCACGCCGGGTGCGGCCCAAAAAAATATCGGACCAGCCAGAGAGCTTGATAACCTTGATAGCCGACAAAATCTGCGACAGCAAATCCAGCCGTTGGTCCCGCGCCTTTAGCAATTCGGTTTGCCGCCGGCCAGTTTCGCGCACGATGTATTTCAGCACCGGCAGGCTCAAGACCATCAGGCCCAAGCCCGCCAGTGCGGTCACGCCCAGGTAGCGCCACAGCAAAATGGCAGCGATGCTGATGTGCATCACCACCATGCCCGCATCGACGATGCGCTCCACACAGTGGCTGACCGCCGCCACGTCCACGTGCATCAGATTCTGCGTGTTGCCTTGCGGCAGTTCGTGGCGTACACGCGGGTCCAACCGAAACCACTTCTGTGCAAACGCGTGCATCAGGGCGCTGCGTTGTAACAGGTGGGCCTGCGCAAAGGCCTTCAGGTAGCGAATAAACGCGACGTTGGTCACATAGATCACCATTGGGAACGCCAGCAACAGTGCCACGTGTTCAGGCAACCAGGGCGCGGCCTTGATCGCGCCAAAGCGGACCATGACCTGCTCAATCAGCAGTGCTGGCGCGGCGGCGACCGTGGTGGTGATCACCATATAGACCAGGGTCCACCACAAGTGGGGGCGGGTGCTGCGCAGAATGCTGCGGATGAACGGCCACGACCCATGCGCGGTGTCCAACTGCAGCAGTGCCCGGCCATGGGTCTTCTCCATAGCATCGATCACGGGGTCTATGCCTTGCACACCGGGCGCTGCATGGCCGCGCGCCATGCCTTGCAGTTGGGGGGTAAGGTGTGGCTGGAAGTCACCCACCAGGGACTTCAGAAAGGCAAGCGGGTAGCGCAAAAACATCAATTTGAGTCAGTTGGAGTGCCGCACCGGTGCGGTGCGGCGCGGCTCGTTACTTTAGGCTGCTGCAGTCCGCGCCACCGACCCTGCGTATTTGCAGGGGCGCTGTGGCGCCTTGTTGGTATCGGTTCCATACGCTCTCCGACACGTTGCAGGTCCAGGTTTTTCCGTCGGATTGCAGCGACAACACGTAGCTTTCACTGCGCGGCCCGGCACGCTCTGCCCCCATGCCGTTGGCCGCTAGGCCATTGGTGATGCCTGTGGTGCCCGTGGTGCCGATATTGCCCAGCGCGGGCCCCATGGGCGCAGCCGCAGTTTGCGGATCGGCCTTGACCGTGCGGTGGCTGCGCCAGCGGTTGACTTGGAAGCGGCAGCGGTTGTCATACACCGGTTCCTCGCGGTAGCGCGGCGTGCACTCGCGGCGTTTCACAAAGGTGCCGTCACCCTTGTCGATACGCTCTTCGTGGCAGGTTTG
>JBKJJC010000204.1:0-3669 GCA_046598245.1 Rhodoferax sp. | reverse complement strand
CGTGTCCCAGATGGACCAGGCCACGCAGCAAAATGCCGCACTGGTGGAGGAAATGGCAGCGGCTGCCAGTAGTTTGAAGAGCCAGGCGAATGATCTGGTCGGCACGGTAGCCGTGTTCAAGTTGTCGGGCGGCCAAGGTTTCAGTGCCCGATCAGAAACACCGACCGGCATGCGTGCCGCACCGGCCGCGCCGGCACGTCCAGCGGCTAAGTCGCGTGTACTGTCCAACATGAAGAAACCATCCTTGGCCCACAAACCACGGGCCCTGTCTGCGCCAACCCCTGCATCCCGCAGTTCGGGCAGTGCTGCTTCAGCGTCCAAGGCTGACGAAGACCAAAGCTGGGAAAGCTTCTAAGCCGGCGTGGCATCCATTCCCTTTAATGGGATAGAAAAGTGAGCCGATCATGCGCAGCAAGTCCGTCAGCACCACCATAGTTGAGCCGTACCGGGCAGCCTTGTTCTTGGGGCAATCCCTGGCCGAGATCCACCCCGAGGTGGTGTTTCTCTTCACGACCGTGCACTACGAGGATTGGACCGAGTTCATGGAGGGCCTCTACGATGGCCTGGACAACCCGTATGTGCGCATCATTGGCGCCAGTGGCGATGGCGTCCATGAACGGGAGCGCACGTCGGATGTCGGCGCGGCCGCATTAGGGCTGAGCTCCGCTGGTGCCGTGCAATGGCATGTTGCCAGCGGGGACCAAGTGGGCACCGACCCGGAGGGCGCGGTGCGCCGCGCTGTAGAAAAATTGGCCGTGCCGCTACAGGGTCGCAAACCCGCGTTTTACTTTCTGGTCTCCGATTTTCATACCGATGCCAGCCGCATCGAAACCGTGCTGCGTGACGAAATAGACGTACCGGTCATTGGTGGTATGGCGGCTGACGACAACGACAAAATGGAGCGCTGCTACTTGTTTGCCGACCGTGCCATGGTGCATGACTGCGTGGTTATGCTGGCAGCCGATGGTCCGTTGGACTTTCAAGTACACATTGGCAACTCCATAGCGCCGGTGGGCCAGCCTGGTGTGGTGGAGGAGGCCGAGGGCAAGTTGCTCAGCCGCGTGGGCGGCACCAATGCAGCCGCATTTGTGGAGCGTGAAACCGGCAAGCCGTTTCTGCGCTCGGACCAGGGCTCAGTTGCGCTGACTATTTTGAATGCTGGCAAAGCCGGTGAAAAAAAGCTGCGCGCCATTGCCCAGAACTCTTCAGCCGAAGCCGGTGGCCTGACGCTGCATGGCGGCATTCAGGGTGGCGACATTGTCCAGGTTTGTCTGGCCAACCCGCAAGACTTGGTGGCAGAGGTGCATGCCATTGCGGTCCGCGCCGCGGCCTCCGGTTTCAAGCCCAGCGCTGCATTGATCGTGAGTTGTGCCGGTCGCAAGTGGCTGCTGGGTGGCCAGATCGACTTTGAAGTCGGCGCCATAAAAGAGGCATTTGGTGGCAACCTGGCCATCGCCGGTTTCCCATCGTTTGGAGAAATCGGTCCCCTGTTCCACGAAGGCGCCTACACCCGCAATTTGTTCCACAACATGACCTATGTCTTATTGTTGTTGGGCACCCGCGATGGAAGCTAATTGCGCGGCATTGTTGACCACCCTGGAGCCCGCGCCTGAGGGTTTCACGCTGGTGCAACTCACCAAGCGCCACCTGTTGTCGGGGCCGGTGCTGGTACTGGTGCCGCAGCTATCGGTCATCGCGCAGCAAGTGCCCGACTACTTGGCGCGCATGCAGGGCATCATCGTGACACTGGGTGCGACCATGCAAATGCAAGAGCTTGCCCCCGCGCTGTGGCATGTCAGCCTGGCGCGCGAGCAGGTGGACGTGGCAGCGGCGCTGGCTCCCGGTTGGCTAACAGCGATCGCACGCGCTGACCTGGCCAGCCAAAAGCTGTTTACGATGGACACCAAGGCCGAGCGAATTGAGCGGCAATTGCGCCTGACCCGCAACGACTACAACGACTTGACTAACCGGCTGCTGGCGCAGGTTCAAGACCTGACGCGGGCCAAACAAGCGCTGGGTGAGCTGAACCAGAATCTCGAGTCCCGCGTCAACGCCCGCACTGCCGATTTGGCGCAGGCCAATTCGAGCCTGTCCAAAACCTTGGACGAACTCAGAACCACCCAAAAAGAACTGGTGCGCACGGCGCAGCTTGCCGGGCTGGGCACCATGGTTGCGGGCATTGCCCATGAACTCAATACGCCCATCGGCACTGCGCTGACCAGTTCGACCGCGCTGGCCGAGTCGGCGCGGGCGATCCAGGCGCAGTATGCGGATGGCTTGCTCGGTCGCAAGGCGCTGGATCAATTTCTGCAGGACACGCAGGACATGGGTGATCTGTTGGAGCGCAATTTGCTGCGGGCGGCCGAACGTATCGGGCAGTTCAAACGCGTGGCAGTGGATGGCGCCGGCGAGGAACGCCGCATTTTCATGCTGGAGGACGTTATCACCGACACGCTGGCGTTTTTAGCCGCCAAGATCCAAGAGTCTCCCTACCGTTTGACGCTGAAGTTGGACCACGGTATTGAACTGGACAGTTACCCTGGTGCCATCGGCCAGGTGCTGAATCATTTCGTGAACAACGCGCTGGTCCATGCCTTTTGTGGGCGTGACACTGGCACCATGCTGCTGCGCACCGCGAAGGTTGGCGCTGATGCACTGGAAATCACCTTCAGTGACGACGGCAATGGCGTCGGTGCCGAGCAGATTTCGCATCTGTTCGAACCTTTTTTCACCACCAAATTTGGTCAAGGCGGCTCGGGGTTGGGTTTGTATATTGCCTATACCCAGGTGCGTGACCTGCTGGGTGGACGGATCGAGGTGAGCAGTGAATTGGGGCAGGGCACCCGCTTTGTCGTCACCATTCCATTGGTCGCACCGGCCCTGCGGGGTGAATAATGGCAAATTATGGTGCTAGCCCCCGTATTACTTAGATTGTTTGCTATATATGTAATAGCATATTGAAGATTCACTCCAACGAATCGGCCAGTATCGTCAGGGCTTTTTCCGAAAACTCTATCCACATCGTTTCCTGCAAGATGCCAGCACCCAGCACCAGGTGCTGCAACTGTGCCTTGCGCGAAGGGTCTTCGCGGCCAAAGTCGCGGGCCTCGATGGCGCGGTACACGGCCAGCTTCTGCCGGTGCAATTCCAGGCGGCGACGGATGTCGTCGGCCAGCCCAGTGGGGCCTACTACCGCCTCGGCGCGCAGGCGCACCATGAATTCGTCGCGCAGGGGTTTGGGGTCCTGGTCTTCTGCCACCCAACGCTGAAGTTCGGCGCGGCCTGCAGGCAAGACTTGGTAGACCTTTTTTCGACCCCGGCCGGCTTCTGGGGGTAGTGACTCTACCCAGGCTGCTTCTTCCAACCGCCCGAGCTCGCGGTATATCTGCTGGTGGGTTGCATGCCAGAAGTAGCCAATCGAGCGGGCAAAGCGACCCGCCAGGTCAGAGCCCGAACTGGGCTGCTCAACCAGGGCAGTCAATAGCGCGTGGGGCAGGGACATGGGCAGTAGGGTGTCGTGAAAACTCTATTTTATGCAACCAGTTGCATAGTCGGCAGGCTTTTGCGTAGAATTGTGCAACCAGTTGCATAAAGGATCCCAGATGACCGCTTACCCCAACATGCTGAAGCCGCTCGACCTGGGCTTTACCACCCTCAAAAACCGCGTCC
>JBKJJC010000231.1:0-5250 GCA_046598245.1 Rhodoferax sp. | reverse complement strand
CCTGCACGCTGAAGTGCATTTGCACCGCGGTTTCGACACTTTGCTCCAGGCGGCGCACGTGGTGCACCACACGCTCAATGTGCTCCAGCACGTCGCGGCTGCGCACCTCCAGCAGGTCGCGCTCGCGTTGGCCGGCAGCGGTGTCGGCGTCGGGCCAGGTCTTTACCGCTTCGATCCAGTCTTGCAGCGCAGCGCGCTGGTCTTCACACACCTCGTCCAGGTAGTGCAGCGTCAGCCGTGCGTCCAGCAGCGCCCCCCAATTGGTGAAGCGGGTGCGGGGGTTCAGTAGTTCGGATTGCCAATGGTCCAGTTGGTGGGTCAGCTCCCGGCGCAGATCCAGAAAGCCGTCCACCATCTGGTTGATGACGCGCAGCATCAGGTCGGCCGGGCTGGTGGGCAGGCGGGCACCTGCTGCGCGGGATTCGGCGCTGGATGCCAGCAGTAATTTGCTGGCATAGGCATCGCGCACTGCGCAATCGGCGGGGTGCACGGTGAGCAGAACCCGGTCAAACACGGCAAAACCCACAGGGCTGGTGTCGATGCGCCGCAAGATCGGCGGCCCGGTGCGTATCTGGTCGTGGGCCAGCGGTTGACCGGGGTCTGCCAGTTCCGAGGTGGGCTGGTTGCCGGCAGCCAGGCGTCGGAACACCAGCACGTCGTATTGCGAGGTGTAGTCGTAGTGCGAGGGCAGTTGGTGGTTGATCAGGTCCGAGATATGCAAATCCACCAGTTGCTGGCCGCACAGGGTCTGCAGCATGGTCTGCACCTGGCCCTGGGCCACTTCAAACTCGCGCCGCGCACACGCCACCCAGAGGAAGCCCTGGTCCGGCATACCCGCAGCAGTCAGGGCGGCCAGGTCCTGGGTTTCGTTAATGCCGGTGTGCTGGATGTGGAAGATGCGCATGGAGGGTCTTCTGGGGCAAGTGTTTTAAGCAAAATCGGGCTCTAGCCCCCGTGAAATATGGTCAATATGCTACTATTTTTGTAGCAATCTGGCGGCGTCCAAGGCAAAGTAGGTCAACACACCGTCGGCACCCGCGCGCTTGAAGGCCAGCAAACTCTCCATCATCACCGCTTCCCCGTCCAGCCAGCCGTTTTGGGCGGCGGCCTTGAGCATGGCGTATTCGCCACTGACTTGGTAGGCGAACGTCGGCACTTTGAACGCGTCTTTCACGCGGCGCACGATGTCCAGGTAGGGCATGCCGGGCTTGACCATCACCATATCCGCGCCTTCGGCAATGTCCATGGCCACTTCGCGCAATGCCTCGTCGCTGTTGGCCGGGTCCATCTGGTAGACCTTTTTGTTGCTTTTACCCAGGTTGCTGGCCGAGCCCACCGCGTCGCGGTAGGGGCCGTAGAAGGCACTGGCGTATTTGGCGCTGTAGGCCATGATGCGGGTGTGGATGTGGCCTTTTGATTCAAAGGCGGCGCGAATCGCCCCAATGCGCCCGTCCATCATGTCGCTGGGGCCGACGATGTCGACACCGGCTTCGGCCTGGGTCAGCGCTTGCTGCACCAGTATTTCCACCGTTTCGTCGTTCAAGATGTAGCCGCGTTCCTCGGGCCGGGTGTCGGGCAGGCCATCCTGGCCGTGGTTGGCGTACAGGTCCAGCGCTACGTCGGTCATCAGACCCAGGTCAGGGAATTCCTTTTTCAAGGCGCGCACCACGCGGGGCACTAGGCCGTCGGGGTTCAAGGCCTCGTCGGCGCCATAGGTTTTAAGCGACTGGTCAATCGCCGGGAACAGCGCCATCACCGGAATCCCCAGCTTGACGCATTCCTCGGCCACCGGTAGCAGCAGGTCCAGGCTCAGGCGCGCCATACCGGGCATGGAGGCAATGGGCACGCGCTGTTGTTGGCCGTCCACCACAAAAACCGGGTAGATCAGGTCGTGGGGGCTGAGGGTGTTTTCACGCACCAGGTTGCGGGTGAAGGCGTCGCGGCGCAGGCGGCGGGGGCGGCCAAGGGGGTAGGGGGCGAAAGCGGTCATAGGGAAAATTGTGCCTGAATCAAAAAACCCCGCAGTAAGACACAAGTCAGTCTGCGCTTGCCGGGTGGTGCCCACCCTTGGCAGCGTGTGGTTTATTGAAAAAGCAGCTTGCAAAGCCCGCGCAACTTTGCTAAATTAGCGACTGGGTAGCTTGCTACCTCCCGCTTTTCCTCCCTGAGCGGGGCCTTGATGTGTGACAGCTAATAGGCTTACCACCCCAGCCCACGTGCTGGGGTTTTTTTTGCCTGCCCGTTTTGGGGGCACTACACTGCAAGCATGCTCTGGGTCAAAGCCTTCCACATCGTTTTCGTCGCCAGCTGGTTCGCTGGTCTGTTCTACCTCCCCCGTATTTTTGTCAACCTGGCCATGGTGCCGCCAGGTTCGGACGCCGAACGCACCCGCCTGCTGCTGATGGGGCGCAAATTGTTGCGGTTCACAACTATGCTGGCGGTGCCGGCCTTGGCTCTGGGGTTTTGGTTGTGGCTGGGTTACGGTATCGGTCGGGGGCCGGGCAACGGCTGGATGCATGCCAAATTACTCGTTGTGCTGCTGGCCGTCGGTTATCACCACGCTTGCGCAGCCATCCTGAGGAAATTTGAGGCGAGGACCATCGCCCGCAGCCATGTCTGGTTTCGCTATTTCAATGAAGTGCCGGTGCTGTTGTTGGTGGCGGCAGTGATTTTGGTGGTGGTTAAACCCTTCTAAGAACCCCCATGCACAAGACAGCAGCCTGGCCCCTGGCCCTGATCTATATGGGGCTGATCGTGTATGCCAGCCTGTACCCCTTTGGTGAATGGCGCGACCAGGGTATCGCGCCATGGGCCTTTCTGGCCGCACCACTGCCCAAGTTCTGGACCGGCTTTGATGTGGCCGTCAATGTGGTGGGTTACGCGCCGCTGGGCGGCTTGCTGGCGCTGAGCGCCCTGCGCACGGGCCGCTTCCGGCATGCAGTTTGGGTGTCCATGGCGGTTGCCGCCGTGCTGTCATTGGCCATGGAAATCCTGCAAAGCTACCTGCCGGGCCGGGTACCTTCGCGTGAAGATTGGCTGTTGAATACTGCCGGTGCTACCAGTGGTGCCATGCTGGCGGTGCTGCTAGCCCGACTGGGCGCGATAGACCGCTGGAGCCAGGTCCGCGCCCGCTGGTTTGGCCCTGAGGGGCGCGGCGGTATTGTGCTGTTGGCGGTGTGGCCCATGGCCTTGTTGTTTCCGGCAGCGGTGCCTTTTGGCTTAGGCCAGGTGCTGGAGCGGATCGAAGAGACTCTGGGTGAACAACTGGTCGACACGCCTTTTCTGGATTGGTTGCCGGTGCGCGAAACCGAGCTGCAGCCGCTGGTGCCCGGTGCCGAGATGGTGTGTGTGATGTTGGGCCTGTTGATCCCGTGTCTGTTGGCCTTTTGTGTGATCCGTTCCCGTGGCCGCCGCGCAGCATTTGCGCTGATGCTGGCGGGGGCGGGAGTGGCGGTAACCGCCTTGTCTGCGGCGTTGAGCTGGGGGCCGGCGCATGCCTGGGCTTGGTTGAGCATGCCCGTGCAGTTTGGTATGGTGCTGGCCGGTGTGGTTGCCCTCGCCATGGCGCTGGTGCGGTGGCGGGCCAGTGCATCGCTGTTGTTGCTGTGCCTGGGAATTTACCTGAGCCTGCTCAACCAAGCACCTGAGAGCCCTTACTTTGCCCAAACCCTGCACGCTTGGGAGCAAGGGCGGTTTATCCGTTTCCACGGCCTGGCCCAGTGGCTGGGCTGGTTGTGGCCCTACGCCACGCTGTTCTATGTGCTGTCGCTGATTTCGCAGCGCGACGTAAAAAATTAGAATCCACCCCTATGACTGAACCCACCGCTCCCGCCAAGCCGTATTACGCGCACCACATATTCTTCTGCCTCAACGAACGCACCAACGGTGAGGCCAGTTGTGCCCAGCACAACGCACAGGCTGGCTTTGACCGTTGCAAACAACAGGTCCGCGCGGCCGGTTTGGCCGGTGTCGGCCAAGTCCGCGTCAACAAGGCTGGTTGCCTGGACCGTTGTGCAGGCGGTCCTGTGGCGGTCGTCTACCCGGAAGGCGTCTGGTACTCCTATGTGGACGAACATGACATCGACGAAATCGTTGAATCACACCTAAAAAACGGCAAGGTGGTGGAGCGCCTGCTGACGCCTGCCCATCTCGGTCGCTAAGGCGTTTTGCGGCGGCCATATATGGAGAAATAGTGCTCTAGCCCCCGTACATCAATCATAGTTAGCTACCAAAGTAATAGCATTTTTTGTGAATATCCAAACCCGCAAACTGGTTGTGCAGGGCCCCGTCGGCGCGATCGAGGCGCTGGAAGACCTGCCTACCTTGGCCGAGGGTGTTGCGCTGCGCGGCGTCGCCGTCATTGCCCACCCGCACCCGCTTTTTGGTGGCACCATGGACAACAAGGTGGTGCAGACCCTGGCCCGGGCCTTTCTGCAATGTGGCTGGCGTGCCCTGCGTTTCAATTTTCGGGGCGTGGGCGCTACCGAAGGGGTGTATGACGAAGGGCGCGGTGAACTGCAAGACCTGTTGGCTGTGATTGCCCACGCAAATGATGGCGTCACCCCGCTGCCGCTGGCGCTGGCCGGGTTTTCATTTGGCTCTTTTGTGGTCAGCCATGCGGTGGAATCGCTGGGGACCCAGAACGCTCCGCAGCAACTGGTTCTGGTCGGCACCGCCGCCAGCCGCTTCACCGTGGCACCTATCCCGCCAGAGTTGCACGCCCGCACGCTGGTGCTGCACGGCGAGCAAGATGACACGGTGCCGCTGGCGGATGTGATGGACTGGGCGCGCCCGCAATCCCTTCCCGTCACGGTCATTCCCGGAGTCGCCCACTTCTTTCATGGACAATTGCCGCTGTTGCGCAGTTTGGTGGTCCGCCACCTGTCGACGCAGACTGCCCCCTAAATACCCCTTACGCGCCGCTTCGCCCCTCCTGCTTTCATCCGTCGCAGGCCCTTTGTGGGCCGCGCTCAGACCCTAATCTCCCATGAAATCATTCTTCGCCGCCCTAGTGGCCACTCTTATTAGTTTCTCCGTGGCAGCCCAAACGCCACAGCCACCCGAAGTCGCCGCCCGTGCCTACCTGCTGCTGGACGTCACTGCCAACCAGATCCTGGCCGCCAAAGACATTGATATGGCGGTGGAGCCTGCATCGCTGACCAAGCTGATGTCCGCCTACCTCGTGTTTGACGCCCTGCGCACCAAGAAGCTGGACCTGCGCCAAACCTTGCCGGTCAGCGAACGAGCGTG
>JBKJJC010000297.1:0-5023 GCA_046598245.1 Rhodoferax sp. | reverse complement strand
GTCGGAAGCATCGCCTTCGCTACCGACGAAACCTTTGGGATTTCTTCTCTATGGCGAGAGGGGAACCTTCACGGAGTCTCGGTTTGCTTGGAACACCGCAATAGAGAGCGGAGTCTTTCAATTTGTGGATATGGAAGGCGGCCGCAGGTGCGCCGGCACTAAGGCATCCGAGCGCACGCCAAAGTTCCCGATCGACGTGAAGTGTGCCCAACACGCATCCGTTCGGAGCGATTTCGCTGTGCATGTTCTGCCCGCACGACCCGTCCGCTATTGGTGGTCACCGCCAATTTTTGAGGCATCAATAGAAGTCTTGGAACGCGAGTCCGGCAGAGTATTGGCCAGAGCAACCGACTTAGTGTTTGGCGGTGGAATCATTGGCCAGTACCTGAGAGTGTTTGGCGGAGACCAAGACTTCGAACACCTTAGTTGCGGATACGCGTCCCCAGCCGTTGGACCTTGGCGGCCGTCGCTCGCAAGCAGGCCTCGCTTTGCCGAGTACGAAGCCGCCGACCTGGCTCTTGTAGCCACCGCACTTGGAACACAGAAGTGAGATAAGAATGCGGACTAACCCATCTATATGGACTCCCCCACAAGTTCAAGAAACTGACCGATAGTTCCGCTTGCGTTGAGGATATTGATTGGCGTGCCAGCCGCACGCTGGACCGTTCCTTGGTGGCCACGCTGGCCGGTGGTGACTGGATACGCAACGCCCAGAACCTGCTGATGACCGGCGCCACGGGCTGTGGCAAGACCTGGCTGGCCTGTGCACTGGCGCACCGGATTGATCTCAAGGGGGCAACGCTTCGCGACAAGAAGAAGGATAAGTGAGAGAGTTTTGCGTCGATTCGCAAGGGCCGCGTCAATGCTTTTAAGTCTGCAGCGACGCAATCAACGGACACGCCACCGCGCCTCGGGCCGATGCACAGCGACCCACCAGTTGATTCAATACGGACTCGATGCGGTGAAGGTCAGCCAACTTCTCGCGCACACTGACCAGCTTGTGTTCTGCCAGGCTGCGGGCCTCTCGGCAGTGCGTTCCGTCTTCCAACTTAAGCAGCTCGGCAATCTCGTCTAAGCTGAAGCCCAGGCGCTGCGCTGATTTAATAAAACGTAACCGCCCCAAGTCAGACTCGCCGTAGCGGCGAATACTGCCTTGAGAGCGCTCAGGTTCAGGCATCAGCCCCTTACGCTGGTAGAAGCGAATGGTTTCCAGGTTGACCAAAGCGGCCTCGGCCAGCGAGCCAATCGTCAGGCTTAAAGGCGCGTTTTCACCGTCGGTATTCATAGGACTTGACTCCGTACACAAGTACAGCCTTAAGCTTATCCCATGGAATCGCAAAACTCCAACCTCAAACCTACTTCACAGGGCCGCGTGGCTCTATTGGCCGGTGGGGTGGCCGCCATTCTGGCGTCCACCTGCTGCCTGGGACCACTGGTCCTCATCCTGTTGGGCTTCTCTGGTGCATGGATCGGCAATCTGACCGCATTGGAGCCCTACCGGCCTTCCTTCATCGTTGTCGCACTGGTGGCGCTGTTCTTTGCGTGGCGGCGCATCTGGCGCCCGGCTACCGCCTGCCAACCCGGCGAAGTGTGCGCCTTGCCACAGGTCAGGCGCAGCTACCAGTTGTTGTTTGGACTGGCGGTCTTTTTAGTGCTGATTGCACTGGCCTTCCCCTATATTGCCCCGTTCTTTTACTAAAAAGGAAATCCCATGAAGACTTTGCTTGCCGTAGCCGCACTCTGTGCGCTGTCCCTGTCCGCGTTGGCGACCCCCACGACTGTCATTTTGTCGGTTCCGTCCATGGACTGCCCGGTTTGCCCAATCACAGTAAAGACCGCACTTACCAAGGTCAAGGGTGTGAGCCAGGCCGAAGTTAGTTTTGACAAACGCCAAGCTACCGTCACCTTTGACGATGCCAAGACCAACACCGCAGCTCTAACCCAAGCCACCAAGGATGCAGGCTATCCGTCGGTGGTTGATACAGCAACGAAATGAATTTAGTTGTTCTGGAGTCAACCTTGACTTGCCCCGCGTGTGGCCACGTCAAACTGGAAGTCATGCCGACCGATGCCTGCCAATGGTTTTATGAGTGCGAGCAATGCCACACCGTCTTGAAACCTAAGAGTGGCGACTGCTGCGTGTTTTGTTCATACGGCACGGTGCCATGCCCTCCAATTCAGGAGAGCAGTAAAGCCAAAGGGTGTTGCGGGTAGGGATGGCGGCCCTCGCTCACTTGCGAGGCACTATCTTTAACGATTTGCTCGACACGGACCCACTCCTGCACAAAGCGGCTTCGCCGCAATGGGGTGTGGACCGGTCATCTTCACGCTGACACTGTAAAAAGTCTCCGGCTGGCAATATCCGCCAGCCCCAGCATCCGCGCCGACGATAGTCACCTTTTCTGTAAGCTCCGTCGAATAGATTTTTTCTTGGAAGTGATGCGGGATTTGCTCAGTGGTAGCAATCAATTCGGCGAAAGCGCCGGGTCGTCCACCGACCCAGTGGACAACACCTTCAAATCACTGTTAAACACCACAGTAAAAATCTTGGCGTCCGCGATGCTGGGGCCATCCATGTAGCGCCAGTCGTAGTGCCAGACCTTCTTGAGCTCGAAGGGGGTAATCTTCATCGGTTTGCCCAGCATTTTGCGCACGGTTTCCATGGGCATGCCGGGCTCTATTTTGGCGAAAACATGGGGCGCTAACACCTGGCGCAGCGCGGTCATCTTGCCGTCTGGGCCAATGGTGATCATGTAATTCTGTGCACCGGCGGGTTGGCGGTTGTATTCAAAGATACGGGCACCGTTTTCGCCCTCCCATATTCCCTCCGGCTCGCCAAACTTCATGCGTACATCACCCTCCGTTGCGACGCCTTCCTCCAGCTCAGAGATTCGCTGGTTGTCGCATGCCGTGAGGGACACTGCAGCTGCAGCAATCGCCAAGCACAGGCTGAATTTGCCGAAAGACGGCAGGAAGGGGCGGGGCAAAAATTTCACAAAAATACCTCACAAAAACTTTAGCTGGAAACAGACGCGTTGGTCTCTGGTGCACGGGGCTGAGTATGGCGTTTACCGGTTGAGAGTTTTGCCCCAAGCGATTGCGCAATCTATGCCACAACCCCACGGCATAATCCCAGCATGCACTCTGCCATGACACAACTGCTTGAACCGCGAGGCCCCATCGTAGCCGCGATTCGAACACGTTTTGCCAACACCATGGCGGTGTACGCCTTTGGTAGCCAGGTGCAGGGTACCGCCGGGTCGGAAAGTGATCTGGATTTAGCGGTATTGGTAGCGGGTTATGCCGATCCACTCGCTTTGTGGGATTTGGCAGGAAATCTGGCCGACGTGGTGGGCTGCCCAGTTGACCTGCTAGACCTTCGTGCCGCATCCACCGTCATGCAATACCAGGTGATCACGACCGGCCAGCGTTTGTGGTCGATCGGCCTGCTTGCAGGCTTGTTTGAAACTTTTGTGTTGAGTGAAAAAACCGCTTTGGACGAAGCGCGCGCGCCCTTGCTGGCCGATATCCAACGCACCGGGAAGATCCATGGCCGCTGATGACGTCTTGATCAACAAATCCGCAACCGTCGAGCGCTGTGTGGCGCGTGCGCGCGAAGAGTATGCGCATGACTCCGCCAACTTTGCGACCAACTTTACCCGCCAGGACGCCGCTATTTTGAATGTGCAACGCGCCTGCGAAGCCGTATTGGACATGGGGCAGCACATCGTGCGCCGAGAAGGCCTGGGCGTACCGCAAAGTGCACGTGACGTATTCGAGCTAATGGCGCGCGCCGGACGGATTGATGCGCTACTAGCCGATGCACTCAAACGCATGGTTGCGTTTCGCGACATTGCGGTGCATGACTACCAAAGTCTCATCTTGCCCAACTTGGTCAATGTCATTAACGGCCACCTGGATGAGTTTTTGACTTTTACCCGCACCGTGTTGCGGCGCGGATGAAAGTGCTGGTTGCGGCAAAGCAGGATAATCGTCGAATGCAAGCTTCACTGACCAGCCAGCTCCCGTCCATTGCCTCGCTGTGTGAGCAGTATGGCGTGGCGCACATGGAGCTTTTTGGGTCCGCAACAGGCCCGGACTTCAACTCCGATTCCAGCGACTATGACTTTCTGGTCGAACTCGACAGGCAAGCACCCGGCTCCCTTGCTCGGCGCTGGATTGACCTGGCCGAGGCGTTAGAGAAATTACTGGGTCGCCATGTGGACTTGGTAAACCCCAACTACATCCGCAATCCGTATTTCCTGCAAACCGTCAACCAAAGCCGCACTCTTGTCTATGACCGACAAAGTTCCCAAGCTGCTATTTGATGCACTGGGTGCCATTGCATCTGCGCAGGAGTTCACTGCAGGGTGTTCGATAGCACAGTACATAGGTGACAAGATGCGTCGCTCTGCAGTCGAGCGACAACTGGAAATTCTCGGTGAAGCCTGTTCACGTCTAGCCCGCATAGAGCCATCTTTGATTGAACAGGTGCCAAACTTGAAGCTGGCCATTGATCTGCGCAACCGCATCATTCACGGTTACGACGCGGTGGACGACGAGATCGTTTTCCTGACCGTTATAGAAGATCTGAATCCATTAAAGACCAACTTGGCGCAATTGATGGCCCATCGTGGTGTGGGCTGAGATCCGTCGGTTCTACCCAACCATAACACCCAACTTGCTTGACACCCCTGCAGCCCAACCAACGGAAACCCAAAAAATGTCCTCCCTCCACTCCATCGGCGGCACCACTCCCGCCACATCCAAAATCCACATGATCGGTGGCGAAAAGGGCGGCGTCGGCAAATCCATGGTGTCGCGCCTGCTGGCGCAGTATTTCATCGACAGGGACATTCCCTTTGTCGGCTTTGATACCGACCGCTCACACGGCGCGCTGCTGCGTTTTTACGGTGATTACGCTTCGCCCGTGTTGATTGACCGGTTTGAAGCGCTAGACCATATCGTAGAGGCTGCAGTGGAGCTGCCCGGTGTGCGGGTGCTGGTGGACCTGGCCGCGCAG
>JBKJJC010000310.1:0-3155 GCA_046598245.1 Rhodoferax sp. | reverse complement strand
ACGCCTGGAAAATGATTTAGCAAGACCGGCTGGACGGTATCATTTCTGACGAAATTACCGCACACCTCGAATTGCTGCATTTGGGGCTGGCAGAGAGCATTTTCAAGTCGAATATTGTGGTGTCAGCCGAGCCGGCACTGCTGGCTCTGAGCCAGGCTTCATTGACCCCCGAGTTCGTGAAAGAACTGGACCGCACCCTGGACGCCATGATGGTGGATGGTCGCTACCAGAAAATCCGCGCGCAATACGTTCCATGCCGTGCCTCCGCTGCCAAGGTGGACTGCCGGTAGCGTCAATCTGACTGCAGCCAAACAATTTTGCGATAGATTGACCTGTAGCCCCCGCGAATATTGAACCTATTGCTACTATTTATGTAGCAACTTTAGGGGTCAACTCACCTCAAACGACACCAGCGGCGCCTTGTCTGCATCAATCTTGCAGCCCAGGGACAATTGGCCAAAGCCGACCAAAAAACACTCGGTACGCCGCAGTGCAATCGCTTCGGCCTGGTTGCCAAAGTACACCCAGGTGCCAAAGCTGGAGGCGTCACTCAGCACAATTTGGCCGCCGCGGCTGCGAATGGTGGCGTGTACCCGCGAGACACGGGGGTCCAGCACAGGCAGTGATGCATCGGTGGCGCGGCCAATGGTGATGCCAGTGGTTGTCAGCTGAAAGACCTGTGTGCGGCCCTGTACGGTGAGCGCCACGGACTGGTGTGCGGCAGGTGTGTACATCGACATGCCCATGGCCGTGGCGTCCACGTCATGGCCACTTTGCCATTCCACCCGGTAGATGTGTGAGATTTGCGTTTTGCCCCGCAAGTGCATGGGCCCCAGGCTGCGCAACATGGGGCGCTGCGCTGCCACCAATTGATCCCAGACGTGTTGGGTGGTTAGTATCTGGTCGGCGCCGGCCAAGTCTGCCAGACGCGATGCGCTGTTCACTGCATCGCCAAAACAGTCGCCGTCAATCTCAACCAATTCACCCGATTCCACACCCATTTGCATTTTTATGGGGGCCGTGCTGCCCACGGGGATGACAGGCTCGGTCTGGAAACGTGACTGCAAACTGACGCAGGCGGTAACTGCGCTACCCGCATCGGGAAATACGGCGAACACGCCATCGCCCAACAGCTTGACGACACGACCCTGGTACTGCTCGAATACCTTGCCCAGTAGCCCTGTCAGGCTGTTCATCAATAGTGAAGCGTTGGCGTCGCCCATTTGCTCAAACAAGCCTGTGCTTCCAACGATATCGGCAAAGACGACGGTAGGCATCAATGGACTTTCGGCAGGGATGTAGGGGGCATGTGGCGCCCATCAAATGAGGTTTGGGACATCGTATCCGATTTACCAGCATCCGATTTACCATCCGATTTACCTGAAAGCTGTCATCGTCTCTCTGCTAGCATGCCTCAGTCGTCCAATTTTTTTTATGGATTTCCCAGGTTCACGCACCCAAAATGGCGGATATTGAAAAATTAGGCAGATACGACATCGTTCGCGTGCTCGGCAAAGGCGCGATGGGTGTTGTCTACGAGGGACGCGACCCCAATCTTGACCGCCAGGTGGCGATCAAGACCATTCGCGTTCAAAGCCTGTCGCCGGATGCCGCTGCAGAATACGAAGGCCGTTTTCGCACTGAGGCCCGCTCCGCTGCGCGCCTGCACCATCCCAACATTGTCAGTGTGTTCGATTCGGGCCAGGACGGGGATACCGCCTACCTGGTGATGGAGTTCATACAGGGCGAAGACCTGAAGCACCATCTGGAGAATGGCGCCCGTTTCTCGGTGCGTTCATCGATCGTGATGGTGCACGACCTGTTGATGGCGCTGGACCATGCCCACCGGCAAAACGTGGTGCACCGCGACGTCAAACCCGCCAATATGCTGATTGAGCGCAGTGGTCGGGTCAAGCTGACAGATTTTGGCGTGGCCCGGATCCAGGAGCCCGATGAAACCCACCTCACGCAGGTGGGCGGTGCGGTTGGCACGCCAAAATATATGTCACCTGAGCAGGCCAAGGGCCTGCGGGGAGACTCGCGCTCCGATGTATTTTCTGCTGGCGTAGTGCTGTACGAGCTGTTGGCCGGCGTGCTGCCGTTCGATGGTGAAAACCAGTTTGTGATCATTCACCAGATCGTCGGCCACGAGCCCGCGCGACCCAGCACGCTCAACCCGGATGTGCCTGCCGCCATGGACGAGGTGATGGCCCGCGCCATGGCCAAAAATCCGGACGAGCGCTATGCCACTGCGCGCGAATTTGGATTGGCCTTGCGCGGGGTGGCGCAACTCATGGGCGCCTCATCTGGCGACCAGAATGCCGATGTGGCCGCTGAACTGGGCAAGATCATTGCCAACCGGGCAGCCGTGGCACCACCAGCTACGCTGCGCGATGGCTCCAGCACCGGCATCTTTGGCCCTGGCCCGGATGTGTCCTTGGTCACCACCGTGAACCACGAGGAAGAACTGGGCATCTGGAGCAAGATCAAAGATTCCACGGTTAGCCAGAATTTTCAGGACTACCTTGTGCGGTATCCGGCCGGCATTTACGCTCGGCGTGCACAGCAGCGGTTGGACCAGTTGGCCCTGGACAACACGTCCAGCCGGGCCGCAACCGTGCCTCAGTTCCGTCCGCAGGCAGATGAGACCGATCTGGACTCAACCATGGGACCCTTTGCCGTAACAGGGCCTCACCAAGAAGCGCCGAGTCCGGCGGCCCCCGCGGCCAGTCGGCGCTCCATAGGCCCGGCACTGGCCATTGGCGCTGCCGTGTGTGTGCTGCTGTTGGTGTTGATATGGATACTGCGGCCCCTGCTGCAACCCCCAGTCGAGGGGCTGACCCCCGGTGCACCACCGCTGGTCGTTGACACGCCAGGCGTATTGCAGTCTCCCACCATCATTGAAGAGAAAGAGTCGGACTCACTTCCCGTGCAGTTGACCTCTAAACCCGCGTCCGCAGCATCCAAGCCCGTTCAGGTCGCCTCGGCACCGTCCGGCCAAATGCCTAGGCCGTCTGCTGCTGTTTCCACGACAACGGCCAACGCCTCCAGTCCCGTCAAACCCAAGGCCAGTTCACCATCAGCACCGGTGGCGCAAACCGCCCCGGCTGTACCCGTTGCCCCGCGCGAGACCGCGCCCGCTCCAGCCACTCAGA
>JBKJJC010000158.1:0-3435 GCA_046598245.1 Rhodoferax sp. | reverse complement strand
CCCTCGGGGGGCAGCGACCCGCGCAGCGGTGGAGCGTGGGGGCCGTCCACTAGGCAGCCGCCTCTAGGAAAACACCCCGAATTAAGGTGTCAGTACTAGGAGGAATCGACAAAATTCAACCCAGCAAACAAGTTCACTCATTTCTCTATTTTTATTCAGGAGCATTCTCATGGCTAACCAAAAACTCGCAACCGTCACCAACGAACTGATCGCATCCTATGGCAACACCGCCAAGAACGTCGTCAACGCCTACCGCGTTGGCAACGAGCGCGCTGCAGTGTTCATGGACCAACGTTTTGTGTCCGCCTTGGAAAAGGCCGGTTCACGCATCAGCGCCAAGACCCGCAAGAACGCGCTTTCCGCCGAGCAAAAATTGACCGCTTACTACGTCAAGGGCGTGGAAGCCACTTCTGACAACGCCAACCTGGTGATCAACAAAGCCATTGAACTGGCCGGCAAGGGCGTCGTGCAAGTGTCTGCCAACGCAAGCCGCTTTGAGAAGTCCACTGGCGTGACCACGCTGAGCAGCTTGGCGACAGCCGCTGTGCCAGCCGCACAAGCCGTGATCAAAGTTGCCGCCAAGATCGAAGCCAAGTCCAGCGAACTGGCTACCAAGTTGGCCGGCAAGCCCGTGCGCGCCAAGGCCAAGGCTAAGACAACTACCTCCAAGGTCAAGACAGCTGCCGTCAAGGTAAAGGCCGCCACCGTCAAGGTCGCTGCTGTTGCCAAGAAAGCCGTCCGCAAAACCAAGGCTGCTTAAACACACAGCAATGCCTCTTGCCACGGCAACGTGGCAAGGCTGCAATATAAAAAGGGCTGAGCGCCAAGCGCTCAGCCCTTTTTTTGTTTCAGCAGTTGGTGGCCTAACGCGCCGTGGCCAACCCCAGGCGTTTGGGAGACAAATATTCTTGCAAGTAGATGTCAAACGGCATGGTGTCTGCTGCCTCGATCTTGCGTTGCGCTTGCCAAGACTCCGCGGCCAAGGCCTCGAATCGGGCCTGCAATGGCGCGGGCAGCGGCATATCCACCATAGATTGGC
Organism: Rhodoferax sp.; assembly: GCA_046598245.1. GTDB lineage: Bacteria > Pseudomonadota > Gammaproteobacteria > Burkholderiales > Burkholderiaceae_C > Allorhodoferax. The sequence continues at coordinate 2,396 of JBKJJC010000158.1, read as the reverse complement.
GGGTAGCGACCGATTGCGCGCGGGCAAAGGCGCCAAACGAGCCATCGTATTCCTCCGTAATGGCCTTCAGCACGCGGGCCGATGGCAGTGTTTCGGGGTGCTGCAAGCCCTGCATGGCGGCCTGCACCGCAGTGCTGTAATCAGTGCTGGAATGGGCTGTATCCAGTGCCTGAGCGATGGGGCCCAACTGCTCCACCAGTTCCAGCCCCCAATCCTTAAGCGTAAGGGTGCCTGCGCCCCGCTCAAGGCGCAGACCGGGTTCCCGACCCCGCTCGGCCACGTTGTGCTGGTTGTGTGCCAGCGCCACAATTTCTTCGGGCGAATCGGGTGGGCTGTCGCTGAGCAGGCAGTGCAGCAGAAACACATCCAGAAACCGCATGGTCTGGGCGTTGATGCCCACGGTTTCGAATGGGTCCAAGTCCATCAGGCGCACTTCGACATACTCCACACCGCGTTCGCGCAATGCATGCAGCGGGCGTTCGCCGGGAAAGATGACGCGTTTGGGTCGTATGGTGCCGTAGAACTCGTTTTCAATCTGCAGCAGGCTGGTGGCCAATTGGCGGTAAGTGCCGTCGGGCCCGCGCACGCCAATCGCCTCATACGCCGGATAGGCCTGGGTCAGCGCCTCTTCTAACGACTCTCCATAGCCTTGCAGGTCGTTGTAGCTGACGGCCAGCGACGACTGGGCATCGCTTTGGTAGCCCAGACGCCCCATGCGCAGCGAGGTGGCGTAGGGCAAAGCCATGGTGTGGGCATTGAGCGCCTGCAACTGGTGTTTGCGCCCTGCCACAAAGGTGGAGCACACGGCCGGCGATGCCCCAAACAGGTAGAGCAACAAAAACGCGTGGCGGCGGAAATTGCGGATCAGGCCAAAGTATTGCTCGCTAGACACATCGGGCAGCGACCAGTTGTAGTGGATTCCGGAAATGGTTTGCATACGCCGCCCATACCGGTAGCCCAGCCCCATGCGGTACACGGTCTTGGATCGGCCAACATTGGATGTGCCGTACTGGCCCAGCGGGATGGCGTCGTCTTCGGGCAAGCGACAGGGCATGCTGGAGACCCACAACATTTCATCACCCAGCGCATGCAGGGTCGCCTGCTGGACCTGAACCAACTCATCCAGACAGTCTTGCACGCCAGCGTGTACACCGGTGATCAGCTCCACCTGGGACTCACTGAAATCAGTGGTGATGTTGGGGTGGGTCAAGGCTGAGCCCAAGCCTTTGGGGTGTGGTGTGGTCGCCAAGGCACCATTGGGTTGCGTCCGCAAACTCTCCTTCTCCACACCGCGGCGAATACCGTGTAAACGCGTTGTGGTGAGCGACCCCAAGGCCTCTGAAATTGTTTGCATGCCTGTGGCCCTTCGCTTTTCTGTGGGGCGCAAAGGTACCACAGCCCACCGAATGTTGCTGGTTAAGGTCAAGTTCCCACCATAATTCCGCATGAATCCGTCGGGGCCCATGCTTTGGTCGGCCATGATGGGTGGTCTGGCCACCTAACTGGGCCTGCGCCGCGCGGCCCACACCTTGCTCAATGGACCCTCACCCATGGAATTGAACTCCGAAGTCCCCACCGCCCCTCCCCGCGACGCGGCCACCGTGGTCATGTTGCGCGATGCACCCCATGGCCTGGAAGTGTTTTTGGTCAAGCGCCACGGCCTGTCTGATGTGCTGGGTGGTGCTTATGTGTTCCCCGGTGGCAAGCTCGATACCAACGACGCCCTGCTGGATCCAGCAGCCCATTTGGACCAAGCCCCGACCGCCCTGCACGCAGCCTTGGGCGAACCTCAGCTGGCGGTAGGCACCGCCACCGGCCTGTATGTGGCGGCGCTGCGCGAAGCGTTTGAAGAATCCCGTGTGTTATTTACGCCTGACATTGCAATAGCGCGGGCGGCACTACTGCAGAACTCGGCCATGCCGTTTAACCAGCTACTGGCTGAGCTGCAGGTGCGGCTGCAAACCCACAACGTGCTGCCGTGGAGCCGCTGGATCACACCGCGCATGCCATCCGTCACCAACAAGCGCTTTGACACCCGCTTCTTTGTCGCAGCTGTGCCACCCGAGCAGGAAGCCCGGCACGACGACTACGAGGCGACCGACAGCGTGTGGCTGGCGCCGCTTGCCGCGCTACAGCAGTATTGGAGCGGCCAGATCGAGTTGGCGCCACCCCAGATCATGAGCCTGGCCCACCTGTCCCGCCACCCCACGGTGGCCAGCGTGATGGACGCCGCCCGCAAACAGTTGCCGCCACTGGTGCTGCCGGAGTCGTTTGATGAAGACAGCACGCGCGTGCCGTCTTCGTCAAACGACTCCGGCAGCACCAGTGGCGGCAACTGTTTGCGTGCAGCGTCCATCACGCTGGCCACCGTGGGGTGGCGAGACAGGTGGGCCAGG
>JBKJJC010000335.1:0-6458 GCA_046598245.1 Rhodoferax sp. | reverse complement strand
GAACAACGTGCAGGTTATGGTGCCATTTGTGAGGACCTTGGCCCAGGCCAAAAAGGTCACGGAACTCTTGGGCCGCCATGGTCTGCGCCGGGGCGAAAACGACCTCAAACTGATCATGATGTGCGAGATCCCCAGCAACGCCATTCTTGCCGACCAGTTTCTGGAGTATTTTGACGGCTTCTCAATTGGCTCCAACGACCTCACGCAACTGACCCTGGGCTTGGATCGCGATTCCGGTCTTGAACTGCTGGCGGCAGACTTTGACGAACGCGACCCAGCCGTGAAGGCCTTGATAGGCTTGGCTATTGCGGCTTGTAAGAAACAGGGCAAATACATCGGGATCTGCGGTCAGGGGCCTAGTGACCACCCGGACTTCGCGCAATGGCTGGTGACAGAAGGCATCTCGTCCATTTCGTTGAACCCGGATTCTGTTATCTCTACCTGGCAAAAACTCGCCGCCCAATGACGGTGCCCCGGACCGCACGCCAGTGGGGCCTGCATGCAGGTCTGCTGGTGCTGTGGTTCATGGCATCGTTTGGTGTGGTTTTCTTCGCCCGCGACTTGCAGTGGGTCGTGGCGAACTGGCCGATCGGATTCTGGTTTGCGGCCCAGGGTTCGGTCCTGGTCTTCATTGCTATCGTGGTGGTCTACGCATGGGTGGCTAACCGCAGAGATGGGAGCGAACCGGGCCTTGATGCCACGGCCTACGCAAGCTACAAAAATGCCTTGCATAGGCGGTTTGCGTGGTACGTCGCCAGTCTGCTTGTGTTTTTGCTGGCGCTTGCCGTTGCCGAACGTTTGGGTTTGTCAAAGGTCTGGGTCGCTGGCATTTTTCTCTCGGCCACGTTGGTGCTATATGCCGTGATTGGCGTTTACGGGCGCACTGCAGATGCGTCTGAGTATTACGTGGCTGGCAGGCGTATTCCGGCGGTCTACAACGGCATGGCAACGGCCGCAGACTGGATGAGCGCAGCCTCTTTCATCAGCATGGCGGGTGGGTTGTATCTGCAGGGCTATTCCGGCACCAACGGGCAGGCCGGCGGCTTGGCCTATGTTCTGGGGTGGACCGGTGGATTTTGCCTGGTTGCCTTGCTGGTCGCGCCCTACCTGCGGCGTTTGCGGATCTACACCGTACCGGACTACTTTGCGCTGCGGTTTGGTGGCCGTTGGCCGCGCATGATCGCCGCTTTGGCTGCCGTCTTGTGCCCATTTACCTATGTGGTTGCCCAAATTTATGGTGTGGGTTTGATCACGTCGCGTTTGACTGGGGTGCACTTCGAAATTGGAATTTTGCTCGGCCTGGGTGGCGTGTTGGTGTGCTCCTTTTTGGGTGGCATGCGGGCCGTCACCTGGACGCAGGTCACGCAGTACGTCATCATCATTTTGGCCTTTTCGATTCCTGTGTCGTGGCTGGCTTACAAGCAACTTGGTAATCCGTTTGCCCCCTTTGTTTACGGTCAACAACTGCAAAAAATTGCCACCATTGAACAAACGTTGGTGGGCTCGCCGGCGGAGCGGCAAGTGATCGAGGAATATGCCAAGCGTGCACGTTCGTATGAAAAAAAATTGCTGGATGTAGATGCAGCCCTGCAGGAAGAGCGCTCAGGTCTGAGGCGGCAGCTACAAAGCCTGGGGGATAAAAAGTCGGATGAGGAACGCGCAGTTGCACTGCGTCGTCAATTGGCGGCAGTACCCAAAGACGCTGCTTCCGCGCGCGAAATCTGGACGCGTGCAGCTGCAGATAACTGGGCGCGCGCCAAACCTTTGGGCGGCATGCCACCGCACACAACGCCATTTGCGGGTGACCCTGACGGAACGCCTGAGCAAGTGCAGGAGTTTGAAACTTCGCGCCTGAACTTTTTGGCACTGATGTTTTGCCTGATGGTGGGTACTGCGGGTCTGCCCCACCTGTTAACACGCTACTACACGACGCCGACGGTCGCAGAGGCGCGCAGTTCGGTGGCCTGGTCCCTTGTGTTTATCGCATTGCTTTATCTATCGGCACCGGCCCTGGCGGTGCTGGTCAAGTTTGAGGTCATGGCGCATCTGGTGGGGCAACCCTTTGACAGCTTGCCTGCATGGGTGGCGCAGTGGGCCCGTGACCCCAGTCTGCTGACGGTGTCGGATATCAATGGCGACCACATCCTGCAGTTTGCCGAACTGCAAATGGGCGCTGACCTGATCATGCTGGCTACGCCCGAGATTGGCGGGCTGCCCTATGTGGTGTCCGTATTGGTGGCAGCTGGAGGGTTGGCAGCAGCGCTCAGCACGGCAGACGGCCTGTTGCTGACCATTGGCAACGCTATGGCACATGACGTGTACTTTGAAGGCAGCGGCAACAAGGTGCAGGCTATGCGAAGGGTGATGTGGTCCAAGTTTGCTTTGTTGGTCGTGGCTTTGATAGCGTCATATGTGGCCGCCCAGCGACCAGCCGGGATTTTGTACTTGGTGTCGGCATCGTTTTCACTGGCCGGCGCGGCTTTTGTACCGGCCATGGTTCTTGGCATCTTCTGGAAAGGCACTACCCGTGCTGGTGCTGTAGCGGGTATGTTGACCGGGCTGGGTCTAACCGTGTATTACATGGTCATCAATCTGCCTGCCGTGCGCACCGTGCTGGGATTGTCTGGAGATGGGCTGTGGTGGGGCATACAGCCAGTCTCAGCCGGAGTCTTTGGCGTCACAGCAGGTTTGGTCGCGGCAGTGGTCGTGAGTTGCTTCACCCATCCCGAGCCTGTGATGCCATCGCCTCTAGCGCCGTAACGTCCTCTTGGGCTATAATCTTGGGCTTCGCCTTGCTGCACCTCAATTAGACGCTGAGGGCAGCTTTTCTTAACCCCCTTAAAACCTAAGTGGGACATCCAAAAGGAGTATCAATGCGTCACTACGAAATCATTCTCATGATCCACCCGGATCAGAGCGAACAAGTTCCAGCCATGCTGGAGCGTTACAAAGGCATGATCACTGCCGGCGGTGGCAAGATCCACCGCGTGGAGGACTGGGGTCGCCGCCAGTTGGTTTACATGATCAACAAGCTTGCCAAAGCACATTACCTGTGTGTCAACATCGAAGCCGACCAGGCTGTGATGTCCGAACTCGAACACGCGTTCAAGTTCAATGACGCTGTTCTTCGCCACCTGACGGTGTTGAAGAAAAAGGCTGACACTGGTCCTTCGTCCATGATGAAGACCGTCGAGCGCGAAGAAACACGCAAGACACAACAGGCTGAATACAACTCTTAACGAACATTTTTTGCTACGGAGAGTGCCTGCCAACTCCCTTGTACTGAGTGCCTGTATCGCAGAGCTAGATGCCATGCGGTACACACCAGCTGGAATACCCGCCCTGAACCTCAAACTCGAACACGAGTCTGAAACACAGGAAGCCGGGCAGCCCAGACAAATCAAGGTGGCAGTGAAAGCGGTGGCTTTTGGCGCACTGGCAGAGCGGTTGGTTAAACAACCCCTTGGCAGTGTCTGGAGGTTCAGCGGTTTTCTAGGCAACGCTCGCCACGGTAAAAGTATCGTTTTGCATATTCAAGAATTTTCGCAAGATTAGTTTTTAGGAGGCCCACATGGCCACGTTCAAAAAATTTAGTAAAGACAAGCGCCCCAAGCGCCCCGCACAAAACCTGTTGTTCAAGCGCAAGCGTTTCTGCCGCTTCACCGTGACCGGCGTTGAAGAGATCGACTACAAAGACATCGACACCTTGCGTGATTTCATTGCCGAAAACGGCAAGATTATTCCCGCACGCCTGACCGGCACCCGCGCTATTTTCCAGCGCCAGCTCAACACCGCTATTAAGCGCGCTCGCTTCCTGGCGATGTTGCCTTACAGCGACCAGCACAAGATCTAAGGAGTACGAACATGCAAATTATTCTGCTCGACAAGGTCGTGAATCTGGGCAACCTGGGCGATATCGTCAAGGTTAAAGACGGTTACGCACGTAACTTTTTGATCCCTTCGGGCCGCGCGCGCCGCGCCACCGAAGCCGCCAAGGCTGCTTTCGAAGCCAAGCGCGCTGAGCTGGAAAAAGCTGCAGCCGCCAAGCTGGCCGAGTGCCAGGCTTTGGGCGAAAAACTGGGTGGCACCACCATCAAGTTGACCCAAAAAGCGGGTGTGGACGGCCGTTTGTTCGGCTCTGTGACCAATGCTGACATCGCTGAAGAGCTGGTCAAGAATGGCTACAAAGTTGTCAAGTCGCAAATCCGTATGCCCAACGGTCCTATTAAGATCGTTAGCGAAAGCACGGTTGCTGTTGCGTTGCACACTGACGTGGTGGTGGACATCACGGTTTCCGTGTACGGCGAAACTGCCTAAATGCAATAGGCCAGCCCGCAAGGGTTGGCTCTGCCTACAAAAGCCGCAAGGGGTTGCCCTGGCGGCTTTTGTTTTTGCGGTCTGTTTTTATCCCGTGTAATCCACCGCTTCTCCACAGCTTTTGCCCAGGCATTGTCATTGCTGCCGCGCAGCCTTGCGCTTAGCATCAGAGGCTTCAAGGAATATCCATGTCCACCGTCCTTTCACCATTAGACGAACACGGCCAAGACCGTCAAATTGCCCAACTGCGCGTGCCGCCGCATTCCATTGAGGGTGAATCCAGCGTGCTGGGGGGCTTGCTGCTGGACAACACAGCCTGGGACCGGGTTGGCGACATTCTGATGGACAACGACTTCTACCGCTATGAGCATCGTCTCATTTATGCGGCTATCGGCGTTCTGGTGAATGCCAGCAAGCCCGCCGATGTGATCACCGTGTTTGAGCATATGCAGAGCCAGGGCAGGGCTGAAGAAATCGGCGGCTTGGCTTACCTGAACTCACTGGCCCAGTATGTGCCTAGCGCCAGCAATATTCGCCGTTACGCGGAGATCGTGCGTGACCGTTCGATACTGCGCAAGTTGGTCACCGCCAGTGATGAGATTGCCACCAATGCGTTTAACCCAAAAGGCCGGCCGGTGTCGGAAATTGTGGACGAGTCTGAACAGAAGATCTTCAAGATTGGAGAGCAGGGCAAGCGCAACAAACAGGGTTTTCAGGCCATGGACTCGCTGGTGGTGCAATTACTGGACCGCGTGCAGGAGATGGCGGACAACCCGAATGACGTGACCGGCGTGCGTACTGGGTTTTATGACCTGGACCGCCAGACGGCCGGTTTGCAGGCGGGTGACCTGATCGTATTGGCGGCACGTCCCTCCATGGGTAAAACCGCTTTGGCCATTAATATCGCAGAAAACGTGGCCTTGAATGAAGGCTTACCGGTTGCTGTATTTTCTATGGAAATGGGTGCCGCCCAGTTGGCGATTCGTATCGTCGGTTCTATTGGCCGCATCGACCAGGGCCATTTGCGCACCGGTAAGCTGACCGATGATGAGTGGCCACGCCTGTCAGAAGCAATTGAAAAGCTGCGCACCATTTCACTGCATATCGACGAAAGCCCCGGACTGACCTCCAGTGAGGTGCGTGCCAATGCGCGGCGTCTGTCGCGGCAATACGGACAGTTGGGTTTGATTGTGGTCGACTACCTGCAACTGATGAGTGGTAGCAGTGGCGACGGTGAAAACCGCGCCACCGAATTGGGCGAAATTTCCCGGGGGTTGAAAATGTTGGCCCGTGAGCTGAAATGCCCAGTGTTTGCGTTGTCGCAGCTCAACCGTAGCGTGGAGCAACGCCCCGACAAACGCCCCATGATGAGCGATTTGCGCAAATCTGGCCCCATCGAGCAGGATGCCGACATCATCATGTTCATCTACCGCGACGAGTACTACACCAAAGACCAATGCAAGGAGCCCGGTGTGGCCGAGGTCATCATTGCCAAGCAGCGTAACGGCCCGACCGGCACGGTCAAATTGGCCTTCATGCGCCAGTTCACCAAGTTTGAAAGTCTGGCTTCTGGTGGCGGTGGGGACTACTAAACAAAAAAGGGCTAGAGGCCAAATTGGCCTCTAGCCCCCGATTAGTGGTCCTTAGATGCTACTATATTAGGAGCAGACTGTATCAGAGCACTTCGCTTGCAAAGTCTGCCAGGCGCGAACGCTCACCGCGTGCCAGCGTGATGTGGCCACCATGCGGCCAACCCTTGAACTTGTCCACGGCAAAAGTCAAACCCGACGAGCCTTCGGTCAAATAGGGCGTATCGATCTGGGCCAGATTGCCCATGCAGATGATCTTGGTGCCAGGGCCCGCGCGGGTAATCAGCGTTTTCATCTGCTTGGGCGTCAGGTTTTGTGCCTCGTCGATGATGACGTACTTGTTCAAGAAGGTGCGCCCGCGCATGAAGTTCATGCTCTTGATCTTGATGCGGCTGCGGAGCAATTCGTTGGTCGCCGCACGTCCCCATTCGCCGGCGCTGGTGTCGGTCTTGCCCAGCACTTCCAGGTTGTCGTCCAGCGCGCCCATCCAGGGCCCCATCTTTTCTTCTTCGGTGCCTGGCAGGAAGCCAATGTCTTCTCCTACGCTGACGG
>JBKJJC010000108.1:0-4989 GCA_046598245.1 Rhodoferax sp. | reverse complement strand
CGGTCAGGCCCTGCCCGATGTGGCGCAAACCCTGAGCCAGGCGCGGGCTAATCCAGAAGTAATAGGTGCTGCACCTTTTATAGCAGCCCAAGCCCTGTTGGCGAGGGGTGAGGACATAAAGGGAGCTATGGTACGAGGCGTAGACCCGTCTCAAGAGCACTTGGTTACGGATGTAGTGGGCGGTGCGCAGTCCGCAGTGCTCGCCCGATTGACACCAGGTGGGTTTGGCGTGGTACTGGGGCTGGAGCTGGCTCGCTCAATGGGTGTGCGCACGGGTGATCAAGTAACTTTGATGGCCCCTAGTGGTCAGATCACTCCGGCTGGCGTAGTGCCGCGCCTCAAACAAATGACCGTCGTTGGCACTTTGGATTCCGGCCATTTTGAATACGACTCCGCCCTGGCCATGGTGCATGTAGACGATGCCGCCAAGATTTTCCGGCTCGAAGGCCCGTCTGGCGTGCGGCTGAAGCTGCGTGACCTGCACGATGCGCGCAGGGTGGCCGACGAGCTGAGCCGCAGCTTGGCTGGCGACCTGATCCTGCGGGACTGGACCCGCCAGAACCGAACCTGGTTCGCCGCTGTGCAGGTCGAGAAACGCATGATGTTCATCATCTTGACGCTGATTGTGGCCGTGGCCGCTTTTAATCTGGTGAGCACGCTGGTGATGACGGTGACTGACAAACGCGCCGATATTGCGATTTTGCGCACGCTGGGCGCCAGCCCAGGCAGCATCATGGGCATTTTTGTGGTGCAGGGCGCTATGGTGGGTGTGATTGGTACGTTGGCCGGGCTGCTGCTGGGGCTGGGTGTGGCGTTCAATATCGACGTCATCGTTCCGGCATTGGAGAGCCTGCTCGGTGCCACCTTTTTGCCCAAAGACATTTACCTGATCAGCCGCATGCCCAGTGAGCCGCAGCAAGCGGACATATTGCCGGTTGCGGTGATTTCCTTGATCATGGCCTTTGTCGCCACCCTGTACCCCAGCTGGCGCGCCAGCCGCGTCAACCCTGCCGAGGCCCTGCGTTATGAGTGAAGCTGTTGTTGTTCCCGCGGCCATTGGTGCTGCCCACTACCGCATGGTGGCCGGTTTGAACGAGGGTGGCACCAACCCGGCTGTGAAACCGGGTGAAGTGGTTCTGCAGGCCCAAGGCCTGACCAAGCGCTTCAGCGAAGGGCGGCTCGATGTGACCGTGTTACACGGCGTGGACATTCAGGTCCGCCGTGGTGAGACCTTGGCCATCGTTGGTGCCTCCGGCTCGGGCAAGAGTACGTTGCTGCACCTGCTAGGGGGCCTAGACGCACCCACCAGTGGATCCGTGCATTTACACGGGCAAGACCTGGCCGGTCACAGTGCGGCACAACAGGGCCGCCTGCGCAACAAACACCTGGGCTTTGTCTACCAGTTTCACCACCTGTTACCAGAGTTCAGTGCCCTGGATAACGTTGCCATGCCCTTGACAATACGGCGTCTAGCCCCCGAAGAATGTACTCGGGAAGCTATGAAAATGCTAGCAAGCGTGGGCTTGCAGGACCGCGTGCACCACCGCCCGGCCGAGCTGTCGGGTGGCGAGCGCCAGCGCGTGGCGATTGCCCGCGCACTGGTGACGCGGCCCGACTGTGTGCTGGCCGACGAGCCCACCGGCAACCTGGACCGCAGTACCGCCGACGGTGTGTTTGACCTGATGCTGGAGCTGGCCCGCGAGCATGGCACGGCCTTTGTGCTGGTTACGCACGACGCCACGCTGGCGGCGCGTTGCAGCCGGCAGTTGACCCTAGTGTCGGGACGTCTGGCCGTGGCGGTGTAATTTAGGACTCTCGTCTACTGAGGCAGTATCTGCTTAAGATTAATTTTGCAGCGATTTGAATTGGGAGAAGAGATGGCTTTCCGACTACGACGCATGGTACTGATTAACCTCGGTACCAATCCTTCATGAGTCCTGATCTTAAGCCCCTGCAAGCGGAAGCGTTAGGCATGACTCTGTTGCTGGATGCCTTACGTAGCTTGATTCGTGATGGTCGTCACCGTGTATTGCGCGCGGTGGATATGGTGCAGGTGCAGACCTGTTGGGAGATTGGGCGGCACATTGTCGAATTTGAGCAGGGCGGCGAGGCCCGTGCGACCTATGGAAAAAAGCTGCTGCCACGCTTGGCGCAGACCTTGACCAACGAGTTTGGTCGCGGTTTTGATGACCGTAATCTACGCAATATGCGGGCGTTTTATCAAACGTTTCCAATTTGGAACGCAGTGCGTACCGAATTGAGCTGGACGCACTATAGAAACCTTTTGCGGGTGAGTAACGAGAAGGCTAGACAGTGGTACATGACGGAAGCTGCCTCCCAAAACTGGAGCGCTAGGGCCTTGGATCGGCAAATCGATACCCTCTACTATGACCGCTTGCTGCTCAGTCGCGACAAGGCCGGTGTAGCCGCCGAGGCCGATGCCAACATCGCAGCCATGCCGCATCAACCACGTGAATTTGTGCATGACCCGGTGATGCTGGAGTTTTTGGGCCTGCCCGGCACGGGCAAGCTCCTAGAGTCCAAACTGGAGCAAGCACTGATGGACAAGCTCCAGGGCTTCCTGCTGGAGTTGGGTAAGGGCTTTGCCTTTGTGGCCCGCCAGCAACGCATCAGTACGGAGTCGCAGGACTTTTATGTTGACCTAGTTTTCTACAACTACTTGCTCAAGTGCTTTGTGCTCATTGATCTAAAGGTTGGCAAACTGGGGCACCAGGACATAGGGCAAATGGACATGTATGTACGCATGTACGACGAGCTCAAACGCGGGGAAGGCGACAACCCGACCGTGGGCATATTGCTGTGTGAGCACAAAGATCAGGCGGTGGCACGCTATTCGGTGTTACATGAGAGTGAGCAACTATTTGCCAGCAAGTACCGGTTGATTCTGCCGTCCGAGGAAGAACTTCGACGCGAAATTGAGCGTGAACGTGAAGCCATCGAGGCATCGCGAAACCTGGGTGAAGACGGATGACGGTGCGTGGCTACTCCATTTCGTAAGCCTATCCCGACCATGCGCTGGATAGACACCCACTGTCATCTAGACGCCCCCGAGTTCGACCTCGACCGCGTGGCCGTACGCGCAACTGCACACGCGGTGGGCGTGGCCCACTGCGTGATACCGGCGGTTGAGACCAGTAATTTCGACACCGTGCGGGCGCTGGCCCATGCCGGTGGCGACAGCTATTGCCTGGGTATACACCCGCTGTGCAGCCCCAGCGCAGGCCCCGATGATTTGCTGGCGCTCAAGACCCATTTGCAGGAACACCATGCGGACCCGCGCCTGGTGGCGGTTGGCGAAATCGGCCTCGACTATTTTGTGCCCGCGTTGACGCAGAGTCCTCTGCGAGAACATCAAGAGCAGGTTTACCGCGAACAACTCAAGCTGGCGCGCGAGTTTGGGTTGCCGGTGGTGCTGCACGTGCGCCGATCGGCCGACCGGTTGCTCAAACACCTGCGCGCGTTGTTAACAGGCGGCCCCGCCTGGTCCGGCATCGCGCACGCTTTTAATGGCAGCGAGGTTCAGGCCAGGGAGTTCATCAAGCTGGGCTTCAAGCTGGGCTTTGGCGGAGCCGTCACCTTTGAGCGGGCGCTGCAATTGCGCCACTTGGCGCAGACGCTGCCGCTAGAGTCCATTGTGCTGGAGACTGACGCGCCCGATATTCCGCCGCACTGGCTGTACACCACCCAGCAGGATCGCCACAGCGGCATCGCCCAGGGGCGCAATGCCCCCGGCGAGCTGCCTCGTATTGCAGCAGTGGTGGCACAGCTGCGCGGCATCACGATTGAGGCGCTGGCGCAAGCCACGACCCACAATGCGTGCCAGGCATTGCCCAAGCTGGCGGGGCTACTTCTCCAAGTGATTTAATACCCGCATGGCAAGAAAAGAATCTCCCGCGCTACCCGAAGTAAATTTCTCCGACGAAGGCCCCATCCGCCATCTGCACCTGGACAGTATCTGGATACAAGGCTCCATGCTGATGGACGCTCCCAACGTGCTGGTACACGAATACATCCAGCGCATGATGGCCTGGTTGCTGTTTGTGGACCCGAGCACCGTGACCAAGCGGCAAGCGCTGCAACTGGGCCTGGGCGCTGGCTCTTTGACCAAGTTTTGCCGCAAGGTTCTGCGCATGAAAACCACGGCTATTGAGCTCAACCCCCAGGTGCTGGCTGCCTGCCGCGGCTGGTTCCACCTACCGCAAGACGATAGCCGTCTCAAGGTCGTGTTGGGTGATGCCGAGCAGGAGATCAAGATGCCGCATTGGAGCGGCACAGTAGACGCTCTGCAGGTGGACCTTTACGACCAGGAGGCTGCGGGCCCGGTTCTGGATAGTGCCGAGTTTTATGCCGACTGCCGCAAGACGCTCACCGAGGATGGCAGCATGACGGTGAACCTCTTTGGCCGTTCGTCCAGCTTCCAGCGCAGCGTGGACAACATGGCCAGCGCCTTTGGAGACGATGCGCTGTGGGCCTTCAAGGCCACGCGTGAAGGCAACACGGTGGTGCTGGCCCAGCGCACGCCGATGCGCCCGACACGCGCCGTGCTGATGGAGCGTGCCGATACCATCCAGCGCCAGTGGGGCCTGCCGGCCGACAAATGGGTGCGCGTCTTTAAACCGGTGACAACATGACTACAAAAACACACCACACCGCTGTGGCAAAAAAAGACCACAGCGGACCGATCAACTGGCGCCGGCTGGTGGAGTGGTTGCAAGCGGATGGAGTGATATCCGAGGAGCAGGCTAGCAAAACCATTGCCCGCTGTGCCCAGGCCGAAAGCGCGCAGCACCCGCTGGTGCGGCTGGCGGCGGTGTCCATGCGCCGCGCCTCCGACAACAAGTTGCTCGACATCGAGCTGCTGACCCAGTGGCTGGCGCAGCGCGTGGGCATGGATTACCTGCGCATTGACCCGCTCAAGGTTGACGAGAGCAAGGTGGCCGATGCCATGGGTGCCATGTATGCCGAGCG
>JBKJJC010000318.1:0-13929 GCA_046598245.1 Rhodoferax sp. | reverse complement strand
GCCATCGATGAAGTCGTTGCCGCCTTCACCGAATAGCGTGTCGTTACCGTTGATGCCATAGATATAGTCGCCAACAGCGCTGCCATAGCCGGTGTCGTCGAAGAAGCCCAGGATCAGTCCTTCGATGCCGGCATAGGTGTCTCCAGCCGCCGCGCCGGTATTGATGCCCGGGTTGGACAGCGACGCGAGCAGGCTGGGGAAGGTGGCGTCGTCGTAGCGCACGTAGTCGAAGCCGTTGCCGCCATCTAGGTAGTCGGCACCGAGTCCGCCCCACAGCATGTCATTGCCGCCAAGACCGTAGATATAGTTGTCGCCATCATTGCCCCAGCCATAGTCATTGCCTGACCCAAGCACCAGACCTTCGATGCTGACATAACGATCGCCCGCAGCGGCCCCAGTGTTGATGGATGGGTTGCTCAAAGATACCAGCAGGTTGCCGTAGTACGCGTCGTCGTAACGCGCATAGTCAAAACCTGAACCGCCATCGAAGTAATCTGAGCCTAGACCGCCCAACAGCATGTCATTGCCGCCTAGACCGTAGATGTAGTTGTCGCCATCATCGCCCCAGCCATAGTCATTACCTGACCCAAGCATCAGACCTTCGATGCTGACATAACGATCGCCCGCAGCGGCCCCAGTGTTGATGGATGGGTTGCTCAAAGATACCAGCAGGTTGCCGTAGTTAGCATCGTCGTAACGCGCATAGTCAAAACCTGAACCGCCATCGAGGTAATCTGAGCCTAGACCGCCCAACAGCATGTCAATGCCGCCTAGACCGTAGATATAGTTGTCGCCATCATCGCCAAACCCGATATCGTCACCGGAGCCAAGCATTAATCCCTCAATGCTGACAAACACGTCACCTGCCGCTGCCCCCGTGTTGATCGTCGGATTACCCAGTGAGACCACTAGGTTGCCATGGTTCGCATCGTCGTAACGCGCATAGTCAAAGCCCGATCCGCCATCGAGGTAATCTGAACCAGGTCCGCCGAACAACATGTCATTGCCAGCGTCGCCATACAAGGTATCATTTGCCGTTAATGCAACAGCGAGCAAAGCGGAGTCGTCCCCATACAAAAGATCGTCCCCACCTCCCCCATGCAAAATATCGCTGCCAGAGGATCCTGCAAGAAGATTATTGAAATCATTACCGATCAGAAGATCGTCGAACTTTGACCCTTGCGCACCATTTATTCCAACCAGAGAATCATTACCACCACCGCCAACAGCCAACCCCAGAACCAAGTCGATTTGGATTGCCTGTGGCGCAGCCCAATAATCAACCATGGTGTTTCCTGCAAACCCGGAAATTGTGTCGTTACCATTCGAAGGATTGCGAATCGGGTAAAAAAGCACGTCCGAAGTTCTATGTAGAGGTGAAAGATAAATATCTTCAACACTCTCGATCTGCCCTACAGTGTTTCGCCCCCAAACCAACTCATCCTGCAATACGTTCGATGTATTATTCCCACCATCTAGGACACGTACGCCGTCAGTATCGTAGGGTCTGTAATAGGGAACAATTGAACCTACAACATCGTTGCTACGAAACTCACCATAAGCAGTACGCTTATATGTAATGCCGTACACAAAATTTTCAATCGAATTTCCAAAAGTTAATACGTTGTACGTTGGAGTATCGCCGCCTACCCATATTCCCCATGTTGAACGAGAACCTCCCACCCAACTTGAGTAATTGACATCGACTTCGCTGACCGAATTTGCAATCGAATTACCAGAGATAATGCTTCCATCACCATACAATGACAATGATATACCAACCCCTTCCCCTAAATCGGTAATTCCAGATCCGCGAATATTGTTAATAACATTACCTGTTATGGCCCCGTCAAACCCATAGCTTTCAATTCCAAATGCGTAAGAGTCCGGGTATATTGAAGAGCCACCAATATTAGATACCGAATTGTTTCTGATGACATTATCTTGGCCTTCGACCCGTATTCCACGGAAAGTGCTTTCGCTAACATTTACGCTCTCAATCAAGTGGCCTCCACCATTTAATTCGGCGCCAGAAGATACATAATCCACTAAATCTGAAAGATATATTCCGTATTGAAAACCTTGGATATTTCCGTTTAAGATGGTGATGCGATCATAGTTAAAAGATGAAATCCCAAAGAACTCATTTGTCAGTTCATTTGAACCGCTAATCGTATGTCCATTTAGATTTATTATCACATCGCTGGCTTGCACGACAATACCATTCCCGATTGTTGTCAAGTCTGACGCAAGTCGATACTCTCCCGGCAAGGTGATCGTGAAGGGCAAAAAATCAATTGTTGTGAACGACATAACTTCTATTTTTAAACTCCATACGATTCGTGAAGTGCAAGTCCAATACTATCCAGAATAGTGTCAAATAAATTGCACAAAGCAGAGTGAGGTTTGGCAACAATTCGGACTTCGGCAAGCGTGCCTAGTGTATTTATTCCCCGATCTGAGTTTTCAACTCGTCGGTTTCAATCTCGATGCGCACCTTTTACTGCGAGCTCCCCTGAGTGCCTTGGACGAAATCACGAAAAGTCGTGTCAGAAACTTGCTTAACTAAGCCTCGGGGCGATATATGACCCAATTCAGCGTGCTTGTGGCACGGCGGTTGAACTCCGTGGCCAGTTCGCTGGATTTGCGGCCAGCTTGGAACAGTTCAACCATTTGCTGACGAAATTGCGCCGGAAATGCTGGCCTAGGGACATCCGGGTTGGGCATCTTGGACTCCTTTTCGGGGAATAATAAGGCGTCCGTGAAACGAGGTCAATCGCAAGTCCAATCAGACCTTGGTTATCTGCTTGCGGATGGCGTGTTGAATCAATGGGCCGCCCGGTAGGGTAGTGTGAAGTACATTTGCGTGCCCTGGCCCGGGATGCTTTCTGCACGTATGGTGCCACCATGGGCCTCGACGATGCACCGCGAGATGTACAGCCCCAAGCCCAGCCCACGCCGGTCGTTCTTGCCGACCTGCCAGAACCGCTCGAACACGGCCTCTAACATCGCGGTGGGTATTCCATCACCGTTGTCGTCTACGCAAAACTCAAACATCTTGCCCGCGCGTTTGTAGTGCACTCGGATGTGTCCATCTTTGGGGGTGAATTTGATCGAATTGGCGATCAAGTTGGCGAGTACTTGCAGCAAGCGATCGTGGTCAAACTCCGCCATACAGGACTCTTGCTCACCCTGTACCACAAGAGACACACCTTTGGCCGACGCAGCGGCCTGCAGTGCTTCTACTGCCTCCAGAACCAGTGCGGCGACGTCGCCCTGAGCCTTGTGCATTGCCAATTTTCCAGCGTCGATGCTGGCGACATCCACCAGGTCGCCAATCAGGCGGTTCATGCGCGCGCCATAACGTTCGATGCGCGTGGTTTCAATCAATAGCTTCTCGCGGTCGCTGTGTTTTTCCAGCTTTTGGGCAAGGAACTGCGAACTCACTACGATCCCGTTGAGAAGGTCGCGCAGGTCGTGGGAGACCATGCCCAGGAAATCGTCTCGGGTGGCGAGCGCGTCGTCGGAGCGGGCCCGCTCGGTGAGCAAATATTGATCGGTGGCGTCGCGCTCAAGCGGCAAATGCCGGTTCAGCATGCGGGTACTTTCGTTGCGCTCGCGGCGCACGCTTTTGTCTTCGGCTGCCCGTTCGCCGCGCAGGGTTGCGTCTTCGGCCCTTCTGTCCTCCACTACCGCGGTATGGAGGGCTTGCGGTGTGGTGGTGTCTGACTTGTCGTCCGCTTTGTCGCGGGCCGCAGCCAGCACAGCGTCGGCATTTTCCCGGGCATGCTCCATGACCGCGTCAGCATGCTTTTCTATGGCTAACCGGTTCGCAGCTATTTCCCTGTCAGCTTTTTCACGTTCTTCACGCAGGCCAGCGTCGGTCTGTTCACGTTCGGGCGATTCAATTGGAATGGAGTTTGGCATCGTAGAACCTTGGTTCCTTGGGCGTTGTCGGGCAAAACGGAATTGGGCTCCCGATCGGGCTAGCCGACCAGAATACTACGGATTAGGCCATACACCTGCGCGCGCCGCGCCGCCGTGCTGCGAATTGGCGTGAAGCCTGAGGGCAACACGCCACATAATGGCCTGCTTTTTCCAACGCCAACGCAGGACGGACATGCCACGAAAAGCCAACCGCAGACCTTTCTTCGCCCAATCGGGTATCCGCATCTTCTTGGGCCTCGCGCTGCTAAGCCCGCTTGGCGCATTGTCGGCAGCGGCCGCGCCAGCGCTCGGCACGCAAGCCTGCCGCGTGGAAGGCCTGCCCAACGAACTGCAATGTGGGGTGGTCAAGCGCCCGCTGGACCCCGCCCGTCCCGACGGTGTGCAGATTGACGTGCACTACCTGGTCGTGCCGGCCATGGCACGCAACAAGCAGCCAGACCCGGTGTTGATGCTGGCGGGTGGGCCGGGCCAAAGCGCCATTGGCATTGCGCCGGCCGTGCTGTCGCGGCTCACGCGCTTGAACTACCGCCGCGACCTGGTGTTTATTGACCAGCGGGGTACCGGAAAGTCCGCACCGTTGCAGTGTGAAGACGACAGCAAATTGCCTGTGGCGCAGGCGCTGGACGCTGCCGCACAGGTACGCCGGTTGGAGCAATGCCGCAGCACCTTGATGCAGCTGCCGCACGGTGATCTGCGCTTCTACACCACCACCATCGCCATGCAGGACTTTGAGGCCGTGCGCCAGCAACTGGGTGCACCGCAGTGGAACCTGATCGGAGCGTCTTATGGCACCCGCGCCGCACTGGAGTACCAGCGCCAGTACCCCAACCAGGTGCGCCGCATGGTGCTGGACGGTGTGGCACCGCCCGACATGGTGTTGCCCGCCAGCTTTTCCAGCGATGGCCAGGCCGCGTTGGACGCAAGCTTGCAAGCCTGTGAAGCAGACGCCCTGTGCAAGCAGCAGTTTCCGCAATTGCGCCAACGGTGGACCGCGCTGCTGCAGGGCCTGCCACGCGACGTTAGCGTAAACCACCCCGTGACCGGGCTGCCCGAGCGCTTCACGCTGACCCGCGACCTGCTGCTGCGCGGCGTGCGTATGCCGCTGTATGTGCCCACGTTGACTGCGGCATTGCCCGCCGCCATCGATGCGGCTAGTCAGGGGCGTTTCGAAGGTTTGCTGGGGCTGGGCGGTGTGGTTAGCACCCGCAAAGGCATGCGCGTGGCCATGGGCATGCATTTCTCGGTGGTGTGTGCGGAAGATGTTCCGCGCATGGCCATGGCGCTGGATAAGCCGGGTGCAGATTTCGGTACTACCGACATAGCGTTCTATACGCAGGCCTGCCAAAACTGGCCCAAGGGTGCTGTGCCGCCTGCTTTTTACACCGTGGGCGCAAGCCGCTCACCGGTATTGGTGCTCAGTGGTGGGGCCGACCCTGCCACGCCCCCGCGCCATGGTGAGCGGGTAGCCCTTGCGCTGGGTGCGCAAGATAAATCCGTGGTGCAGCACACGGTGGTGCCACAGGCCGGCCATGGTGTAGCGGCCGTGGGCTGCATGAACGAAGTGCTGTTTCGTTTTATAGACGCCAAGCAGGACAGCACTGCCTTGCCGCAGGACGCCAGTTGTGCGACCAAAATCCCCAGACCCGGCGTATTTGTACCGGCCCAGCCCGGTACCACCGGCAACGCAGTGCCACTCTCATCGGTGGGAGTGTCCAAACCATGATTCACATTGATAACCTCAGCAAACAGTTTGTTGCTCGCACGGGCGGCTCGATCTTCAAGCGCGCGGTCAAGCAGACAGTGCATGCCGTACAGGGCGTGACCGTACACGCAGCCAGCGGCCGCATCACCGGCCTGTTAGGCCCCAACGGTGCCGGCAAGACCACCACGCTGCGCATGCTCGCCGGCCTGTTCAAGCCCGATGGCGGCAGCATCACGGTCGACGGTATCGCGGTAGAGCAAGCGCCGCTCAAGGCCCTGGCACGCATGGGCATTCTGGGTGATGCCCATGGCCTGTACCCGCGCCTGTCGGCGCGCGAAAACATCATCTACTTTGGACGGCTGCAGGGCATGGAGGCGGACGCTGCCAGTGCCCGCGCCGAAGAGTTGTCGCGTCTGCTGGACATGGGCAATATTCTGGACCGGCGTGCCGAGGGCTTCAGCCAGGGCGAACGCATGAAGACCGCATTGGCCCGGGCGCTGGTGCATGACCCGGCCAACATCGTGTTGGATGAGCCCACCAATGGGCTGGATGTGCTGGCCACGCGTTCGCTGCGCGAAGTCCTGCGCCATCTGCGCTCACCCGCTGGGGGCAGCAAGTGCATCGTCTTCTCCACCCACATCATGCAAGAGGTGGAGCAGCTCTGCGAACACGTGGTGGTGGTGGCCCAGGGTCGCAGCGTGGCCCAGGGCACGGTGCCCGAGCTGCTGGAGCAGGCCGGTGAATCCAAATTTGAAGACGCCTTTGTCAAGCTGGCGTTTCCCCATTTTTCTAACCCAGGTGCCGTATGAGCAAGGTCTTGTTGAAAAGCTTCTGGATCGTCTTTACCAAAGAAGTGGCTGACGCGCTGCGTGACAGGCGCACCCTGCTGCGCTTGCTGGTGCCCGCCGTGCTGATGGGGCCACTGCTGTTGCTGGCGCTGTCAAGCCTGATCTCGTCACTAGAAGCCCGGGCCGAGAAGCGCGAGATCTTGGTGGTGGGTATGGAGCACGCACCCAGCCTGCGCAACTTTTTGGAGCGCCAGACCTATACGCTCAAGGCCGCCCCCGCGGACTACGAAGCCCGGTTGCGCGCCACTACGTTGTTGGAGCCGGTGATGGTGGTTGGCAAGGATTTTGAGACCGCGCTGCGCACCGGCGAGCGCCCCACGGTCGAGGTGGTCAGCGACAGCGCCAACCAGCGTGCTGGCGCAGGTGTGTCTACCCTGCTGCGCTTGGTGCAGGGCTACAACCGCGAACGGGCCACGCTGAGCCTGGCACTGCGCGGGGTATCCACCGAACTGCTGCAGTCCGTGGATGTGCAGGAGCGTGACCTGGCCAGCACCCAGGCGCGTGCGGCGCGCATCACCGGCATCATTCCCATGTTCATCATCATGGCGGTGTTGTATGGCGCGCTCACCGCGGCGTTGGATAGCACGGCTGGCGAGCGCGAGCGCGGGTCGCTAGAGCCGCTGCTGATGAACCCGGTGCAGCACTTTGCGCTGGTGCTGGGCAAGTGGGGGGCAGTGGCGCTGCTGGGCATGGCGGTGGCCTTGTTAGCCAACCTGAGTTTTGTGCCGGCGCAGTGGCTACTCAAGAGCGACAGTTTGCAGGCCATGTTCCAGTTTGGTTGGTACGAGGTGGTGGCCTTTTTGCTGTTGCAACTGCCACTGGCGGCAGGCCTGGGTGCCGTGCTGATGGCACTGGCCATACGCTCCAAAACGTTTAAAGAGGCACAGGCCGGCAGCGCGCTGGTCGTTACCCTGGTGGGGCTGGCGCCCATGGTCAGCCTGCTGAACCCGGGCGGCGATGCGCCCTGGTACCTGTGGGTGCCGGGCCTGGCCCAGAACACGCTGATGATGCTGGTGCTCAAGGGCGAGTCGCTCACGATGGCACGCGTGTTGCCTGGTGTGTTGGTGGGCGTGGTGTTGACCGTGGTGTGCCTGCTCTACGTGGCGCGATCCATGCGCGCGGCTGTGTCCAGGTAGGCGCGGCGCCAGGCGCTCGTCCAATCGGTCAGCGCCTGTTGCCGCATCACCGTGTTGTCTGCCAGGTCCATGCCGCGCACCACGTGGGTGATGCTTTGCGCGGCCGCGTCCAATACGACAGCCAGTTGGTAGGTGTTGCCACTATCTGCGTGCTTGAGGACGAAGTCGCCCACCTCGGTTGGAACACGCTACTGCTGCTGCTCGCCCAGCCATCTGTCTCGCCACGGTGTCAAATAAAACGCTATGTTTATGATAGCAATAGTGCTATATTTCACGGGGGCTATAGGCTCATTTGACTAAAAACCATCGATCCGGAGGCTCCAGACATGGCTTGGCGGTGTAGGGCATGGCGTGTCACCGATCGGTTGTGCAGCGTGCAAGCCCTGGCTGTAGCGCCGACATCCACAAGATTCTGAATCACATCGGCATCGAGCCCGAAGCCCGCACATCACCCCGGCACGCGGACCACCACTGCGGGATGACTGCGGCGCACGGGAACTGGGGGAGAGTGCGGACGCGGGTTGCAGCCATGCCAGATTAAATTGGCCCGGCCAAGCTATCGCGTCAATCCAAGCGAGGCCCACAAAAAATCATACGATATTTCGCTGCGCCGCTGTTGCGCCGCCTGCGATGTCTCGCTGGCCTCATAACTGCGCAATAGCCCTTTAACTCGCTCCAGACCGGCAGACGTTTTGATGGCCTGGCGTGGCGTTTTGTTATCAAGTGCCGCAATTGGTTCGTCGGTCCAGTTGGCATACGTATCGTGTATCACTTTGGACATCAACTGCGCCATGGTGGCCGCATCAAGCGAAGGAGCTGAAGCAGACGATGACCTGCCACTTTTGGACGATGTCATGGCACCTTGTTTTTGTACGTTAGACATTACATCGGCAGCCTCTTGCACTTGCCGCTTTACAAACGTGACGCTCTTACCCACCAGCGACTCAAACCACACTCGCCCATCATCGGCATACCGTTGTGTCCTATAAAAAAGTTCCAATTGATTCGACTTTTTGCCAGGATTGATGTGCACTCTGGCGCGCACCTGTCCATCCGTGCAGTCCATGTGGCGCGACCACCCCTCTTGCCGGTCGCCCTCTACATCGCTCTGGGTGGCCAGAGCCTGCGCCAATGCCAATTCATCATCAACACGGTAATGGTCGGTGATCATCTTCATCGGTTCACCAGAATAGTGGTCGATCAGGGTCGGCATCGGTGCCGGTTTCAGCCAGTGCTGTAGCCATTCGAGCATGATTAGCAAGCCCATTTGCCTGGGCGCATCTATCTGTGGGCCGAGATTTTTGCCATGCTCACGTACCATCGATAACACCCGCTGCCCGCTAAACAATGTGAACAAATAACCCGCCCCCGACATTTGGAAATGGTCCCCCACGCGCAGGATGCGGCAACCTAGCAATTCCCCCGGCTTCAAATCTTGCGTGCCGGAGCGCTCACGCACCACGATCGGCTCGGCTTCTTTGTCAAGCGCGTCACAGAGTGTCATTTGTTGACCTTGCACCACATCCGTCACGTCATACAGGCGCAGCGGGCGCTGGCCCAACTGCTGAACCCAGTCACGTTGTGCGGCATTCAAACGCGGCCCTGCGGGGCTGAGCAGGTAATCATTGATGCGCCGGACGCCGCCACGGGCATGGATATCACCCTCGGCCAGCAACCATTCATTGATGTTGATTTCAATGCTTTGGATAACGTCAGAATCGAGCGTTGCAAGCTTCGCGAGATCATCTTCTGAAAGCAACTCTTGGTACAAATTCATGAAGGCGTTTTGCCAGCCTTTGCGGTGCAAAGTTGACAACCAAGTAACAGCTATTTCAATAGCCCCTTGGTGAGTGGCAGATTCTGGGTTGTAGGTCATGGCAGGGACGCGCTGAAAAAAATGCAATTTTCACAGATCGCACTATTGCCAGATATGGATATCGTCTGTAGTGCGAAATTCGTGGTGATCAAGACCAAAGTACTGTTCGCGCATCAGTCCTCCCTGTTTTGACGTCAAATCCAAATCCATCCAAATCTGTCCAAATCCATCCAAATCTGTCCCAGTTGCCTACGGATTTTCGGGGATTCTGGCCTAGGCGATCCTGGTATCAGGCCCGTGTGTCTCGCGGGACAAGTGCTGTTGAGTGGTGTGCCTGCTCTACGTGGCGCGTTCCATGCGGGCGGCGGTGTCCAGGTAGGCGCTGCGCCAGGCGCCAGTCCAATCGGTCAACGCTTGCGCAATGCTGCTGTGCGTGGCGGCGGGCAGGCCCAGAGAATGGGCCGCTTGCTGTAACGCGGCCAGTGCGGTCGCGGGGCTGGATGTATCCAAGGCCTGCGCGCCGTTTTGCTTGGACAGTTTTTCGCCATTGGCACCGAGCACCAAGGGTGTGTGCAGGTACTGCGGCGTCGGCAGGCTCAGCGCTTGTTGCAGCAGCACCTGGCGCGCTGTGTTGTCCGCCAGGTCCATACCGCGCACTACGTGGGTGATGCCCTGCGCTGCGTCGTCTACGACGACAGCCAGTTGGTAGGTGTAGCAGCCATCTGCGCGCTTGAGGACGAAGTCGCCCACCTCGGTTGCAACATTCTGCTGCTGCTCGCCCAGCCATCTGTCATGCCACCGTATCAAATAAAATGCTATGTTTATAGTAGCAATATCGTTATATTTCACGGGGGCTAGAGGTCGATTTGACTCAAAACCTTCTGTCCGCAGGCGCCAAGCATGGTTTGGGGATGTAGGACTGGGCGTGCCACCTGCCGGGTGTGCCGGTGGTAGGCCCTGCCTGCAGGTTCCGGGGTAAACCAATGGGGCGTGGCGTGCCCGCGTGGTGCCTATTGCCTGGAGGGCGATTTCTATGTCTTTGCGCGAACAACTGCAGGGGTATGCCCGCTGGGCGTTGACCAATTGATCCAGCGCTTGCTGGTAGAGCGCAGAGCGTGTGGACTGCAGAACCACCGCTTCATCCGACAAGAGCCCGCAGTCGCTGAGTTGCTGCACGATGCGCTCGGTAGCGCCCGCCACCGTGCGGGGTGTGTCGATATCTTCTATGCGCACCAGCCACTGGCCGCCATGGGCCCGTGCGTCCAGCCAACTGGCCAGCGCCGCCACCAGCGAGCCGGCATGCAGCGCTCCGGTGGGGGAGGGCGCGAATCTACCCCTGTAGGTTGTAGCCGCCACACCCAATCATGCGATGGCTAACGCCAGTTCGAGCCCGGATACGAAGGCATCTTCCACCCGGTGGCCTATACACCAGTCGCCGCACAGGCCAATGCCAGCTTTGGCATCCCACAGGTGGGATTGACCTAACGGACGGTCGGTCTTGGCGTAGAGCCAGCGTTTGGTGTCGGCGTGGGCGGCTTGTGCGCGGATGCCGGTGATTTCGGCAAAGGCCTTGGTCAACTTGGCTTGCACACGCTTGGGGTCGTCATGGATGTGTTCTTGCGACCAGGCAGCGCTGGCCTGCACGGTCCAGCGCTCCACGGCGCCACGCCCGGGCTTGCTGGATTCACGGGTCATCCAGGCAATACGGTGGTGGGTGCTGCGCGCGGCGTTCCACTGCGGCCCCAGCGCCGACAAGCCCGGCTGCATGGCCTGGGGAAAGGCCAGCATCAGCGTCCAGCAAGGGGCCACGGTGACATGGCTGATTTTCTTGGACAGGTTGGCGGCTTTGGGGGCAGTCTCCAACAGGGTCTGCGCCTGGGGTGAGGGCACGGCCAGCACCACCGCATCAAAGCCGCCGTAAACATGGCGGCTGTCACCGGCACCCTCGGTGCGCAATTGCCACTGCGCTTTGTTCAAGGTATCGCGCTCGATGTGGGTGACCTGGGTGCTGAGCTCCAGGCATTGGGCTGCGACCAGCGGTTGTGCCCAGCGGCGCACCAAGGTGCTCATGCCGGGGCTTGGCACCCAATGGGGTTCGCGCGCGGGCAGGCCGGCAGCCGCCACGCGGCCGTGCGAGTCCAGCACCTGCACGGTGTTGGCGCTCCAGCGTTTGCTGACTGCAGGCGTGGTTTGCATGGCTTGCATGAAGCGGGGGTCACGCACGGTGAAGTATTGGGCGCCGGTGTCAAAGGTGCCAAAGGCGCTGTTGCGTGTGGCCATGCGGCCGCCCACGGTGTGGCTCTTCTCGAACACAGTGACGCGGTGCCCCGCCTGCACCAGGGTGCGTGCGCAGGTGACAGCGGCCATGCCTGCGCCAACGATGGCAATGTGTTTGGGTGCGGTCATGCGGGTTGTCTCCAAGAGTTGAGTTGTTTGTGCCAGTTTATACGTGACGCGGGCGAGGTCAGGAATTTCCGCGGTGTTGCTCCAGCAATGCGGCGCGTGTTGTGGGGCTTTCCATCTGCTGCAGCCACCATTGCAGGGCGCGGCCCTGGGTGGATGTGGTGGCGCCGCGCCATGCAAAGCTCAGCGGCACCTGGCGTTGCGGGCGCTCGGTCTTTTTGACGACCAGTCTGCCAGCGTCGATGTACACACCGGCCATGCAGCGCGGCAGGTAGCCGCCGCCCAGCCCGCGTAACTGGGCGTCCAGCTTGGCATGCATGGTGCCGACCGTGAACACATCCTGCCCACTCAACAGACCAAAGGTCGCGCCAGTCCCGCGCTGTATGGAATCGGCTACTGCTACGGCGCGGTGCTGCTGGATCAACGCGTCGCTCAGTGGCTCGGTGGCGTCGGCCAGTGGGTGGTGGGGAGCCACCACGTAGACAAACTCCATACTGCCCAGCGGTTTGCCTTGGATGCCTGCAATATTGGCTGCGTCCAGCGCCACGCCCAGGGCCAGATCAGCCTGGCCGGAGGTGAGTGCCTCCAGCGTGCCCTTGAGCGTCTCGTCCCGCAGCTTGATGCGGGTCGGCGGGTTCAGGCTGAAAAAGCTCTCACACAACTCCATCACCGTGCCTTTGGAGATGACGGTGTCCACGGCTATGGTGAGTTGTGACTCCCAGCCGGTGGCCACGCGTTTGACGCGGTTTGCCACCGCATCGATTTCCTGCAGCAAGCGGGCACTTTCCTGTAGCAACTCGGTACCGGCCGGCGTCAGCTTAGCCTGGCGAGAGCTGCGGTCGTACAGCAGCACATCCAGTGCGTCCTCAATCTGGCGCACCCGGTAGGTCAGCGCGCTGGGCACCATGCCCATGGAACGGGCCGCGGCGGCAAAGCTGCCGGCCTGCGCGATAGCCTGCAGCATGGCCAATGCGTCCGGGGTCAGAACATCGCGTGCAGTTTGCATGAATGGGCGTAGTAAATTGAAATTATTTGAATGATGCCATCAATCAGCGTGGATGGAAATAGCGCTTGGCAGCCGCAAAATTCAAACCATCGAAAGGGACACACACTATGTTGACCGTACGCAAGTCCGCTGACCGTGGTTATGCCGACCATGGCTGGCTCAAGTCATTTCACAGTTTTTCGTTCGCAGGTTATTACGATCCTGAGCACATGGGCTGGGGCAATTTGCGTGTCATCAACGAAGACCGCATTGCCCCCGGCACCGGCTTCGGCACACATGGCCACCGCGATATGGAAATCATCAGTTATGTGCTGGCCGGTAACCTGGCGCACAAGGACAGCATGGGCAATGTCAAAGGCATTCCCCCGGGTGATGTGCAGCGCATGAGTGCCGGGCGGGGCGTGCAGCACAGCGAGTTCAACCACGCGCCCAACGACACCACGCATTTCCTGCAAATCTGGATTGAGCCGAATGTGACCGGAATTGCACCGAGTTACGAGCAAAAAACTTATCCGCCCCAGGAAAAGCAGGGCGTGATGCGCCTTTTGGCCTCACCGGATGGGGCCGATGGTTCTGTGTTGATCCATGCAGATGCCCGTATGTATGGCACCTTGCTCAATGGTGAAGAGACCGCCCGCGTGACCCTGAATGCCCAGCGCAAGAGTTATGTGCAGGTGGTGCGCGGCACGGTGCAAGTGAACGGAAAAGCCCTTGCCAGTGGCGACGCAGCCCTTTTGGAGCACGAGACCAGCGTGGTGCTGTCGCATGCCATTGATGCAGAAGTTTTGGTCTTTGATTTGCAAGCCTGATTCCCCCAGCAGCCGCATGGTGCGGACGCTTTTCTAGTCATTTTTTTTGGAGTAAACCATGGCAAAAGTAGCAGTTGTTTTTCATTCGGGTTATGGGCACACCCTGCGCATGGCGCAAAGTGTCGCGCAGGGGGCAGACGCAGAGTTGGTCGCCATCGATGCGGATGGCAACCTGACCGAAGCGCAGTGGGCCACCTTGACGGCGGCGGACGCCATCATCATGGGTAGCCCAACCTACATGGGCTCTGTGAGCTGGCAGTT
>JBKJJC010000320.1:0-25827 GCA_046598245.1 Rhodoferax sp. | reverse complement strand
TTGAAGGCCATAAAAATGGGTGTCCAGTCGTCGGCGGCCAATCACATCGCCACCCGGCGGGTAAAGCTTGGCCTTGCCAGTACGGTGCAGCAGCGGCGCCACACACAGGATGGAGGTGCGTACTTTGTTGCACAGTTCGCGGCTGATCTCGCTGGTGTTGACTTGTGCCACGTGGATGCTGACGCGTTGGCCGCTGCGCTCCACAGTGCCACCGATGGCGGCGATGACGTCCAGCATGTGGCGCACATCGATAATGTCGGGCACGTTGTCCAGCACCATCTCTTGGTCGGTCAATATGCAGGCTGCGATCATCGGCAAAATGGCGTTCTTGTTGCCGGAGGCGCGCACGGTGCCGCGCAGCGGCACGCCGCCTTCAATTTCAAAAGTAGACATGGTGGTGGGTATGGATAGGTACAGAGGCAGCGCGTCTTTCAGACGGCACGCGGCCCAATTTTGCCATGGTCTGTCCGTGGACCATGCCAGCAACACCGGTCTCCTCTCTGGCCCAAGCGCGACGTTAGACGCTTGCAAGCGCCCGCGTTAACGCTGCAGCCGGTATTATCTTGCAGCCGTCGGCGTTCTGGCCCGACCACAACGGCGAAAAGTCGCCGAGCCCTTGGGCTTCCGCTTTGGCCCGCAAGGGCGCCATGGCCGCGGTGGCCAACGGAAATTCAGGCGCCACCGGATTCAGGGCACCCAGCTCGCGCATCACACGGTTGACGATTCCGCGCGCCGGGCGGCCGGTGAACAGGTTGGTCAGTGCCGTGTGGCGTGCGGCGTCGCTCTGTAGTGCGGCGCGGTGCACGATACTGGTTGTGGCTTCCGGGCACAGCATGTAGGCCGTGCCGACCTGTGCAGCCACCGCGCCCAGCGCCAGCGCGGCAGCCACACCTTTGGCGTCGGCAATGCCGCCCGCCGCAATCACCGGCACCCGCAGGGTACGCACCAGTTGCGGCAGCAGGGCGAAGGTGCCCATTTGCTCGCTGAGGTCGTCGCCCAAGAAGTGCCCGCGGTGGCCACCCGCCTCCAGACCCTGGGCGATGACAGCGTCCACGCCATGGGCCTGCAGCCACAGAGCCTCTTTGACCGTGGTCGCCGAACACAACACCTTGGCCCCCCAGCCACGCACCCGTGCCAGTAACCCGGCGCTGGGCAGCCCGAAGTGGAAGCTGACTACCGGCGGTGCAAATGCGGCCACGACGTCGGCCACCTCGGTGTTAAATGGCATACGCCCCGGCCCTGGGGCAATCGTGTTGGGGTCTATGCCGTATTCGCCGTAATAGGGTGCCAGGGTGCTGCGCCAAGCGGCTTCACGCTGGGCATCGGGCTCGGGCGGCGTGTGGCAGAAAAAATTGACGTTGAACGGTTTATCCGTTTGGGCACGGACGGCGGCCAGTTCTTGCCGCAGCCCGTCCAGGCTCAGCATGGCGCAGGGCAGGGACCCCAGCGCGCCAGCGTTGGACACTGCAATCGCAAGCGCACTGGCTTGTACGCCGGCCATGGGTGCCTGGATGATGGGTAGCTCCGTGCCCAGGAGTTGTTGCAAATTCATGGTGTGGTGGTGGGCAAATTTTTGAGTTGGTGGCAGGCGTTCTTTGCGCAGCAACCCATAATGCACCAAGTGGCGGTACCCAACCAGTCAGCGCCTGTTCTGACCCGTTGCAGTGGTCGACCATCTCCCAAGTGATTGCGAGCCAAATTGGCCTATAGCCCCCGTACAATATAGACATTTAGCTACTGAATTGGTAGCAATATTCACACCGGACGACCAGCATGACCTTCCACGCGCCCCTCATCATCGACATTGCAGGTACTGACTTGACGAAAGCGGACCGCCAGCGCCTCAAGCACCCGCTGGTAGGCGGGCTGATCTTGTTCGCCCGCAACTGGCAAGACCGCGCACAACTTACCGCCCTGTGCCAAGACATCAAGAAAATCCGCGCCGACTTGCTGATTTGTGTGGACCACGAGGGCGGGCGTGTGCAGCGCTTCAGGACAGACGGATTTACCCACCTGCCCCCCATGCGTGTATTGGGCGAGATGTGGATGCAACCGCCCTCTGCCAAACACCACGCCGGTCCGATGGATGCCACCAATGCAGCGACCGCCTGCGGTTATGTGTTGGGTGCCGAACTGCGTGCCTGCGGTGTGGACCTGAGCTTCACCCCGGTGTTGGACTTGGACCACGGTGAGAGTGGTGTCATTGGCGACCGCGCTTTCCACCGCGACCCGCGCGTGGTGGCCCTGTTGGCCAAGAGCCTGATGCAGGGTCTGCTGCAAAGTGGCATGGCCAACTGCGGCAAACATTTCCCCGGCCATGGTTTTGTCACCGCCGACTCGCACACCGCGGTTCCCGTCGACAAGCGCAGCCTCAAGACCATTCTGGCCGACGACGCCGCGCCCTACCGCTGGCTCAACACGGTGACCCGCAGTGTGATGCCAGCCCATGTTGTCTACCCCAAGGTGGATGCGCGGCCAGCCGGTTTCTCCAGCACCTGGCTGAACGCCATCTTGCGCGGCCAGTTGGGTTTTGGCGGTGCCATCTTCAGCGACGATTTGTCCATGGACGGTGCCCGTGTCATCGACGGCCAGGCGGTCAGCTACACCCAAGCCGCCCTGGCCGCCCTGACCGCCGGTTGCGATATGGTTTTGTTGTGCAACCAGTCATTGGCCAGCAGCGACGGCGGTGGCAGCGCCATCGACGAACTCATCGCCGGGCTGACCGAAGCCCAGGTCAAAGGCCATTGGCAGGCCTGTGATGCCAGCGAGCTACGCCGCCGTGCGCTGCTGCCGGTGGCACCTGCCGTGGACTGGGATGCATTGATGGTGCAGCCAGCCTACATCCACGCGCTGGACTGGATTGCCTGACATGGCCCCACGCCACAACAGCCTGTGGACTGGGGCGGTAGGGTTGTGGTCGCTGGCTTTTGTGGTCGTCACGCTGGGCGTGCAGTGGCTGCCAGGTGCAGCACAGCATTGGCAGTTTGAGCGCGCCGCGTGGGCCGCTGGCGCGTGGTGGCAATTGCTGACAGCGCAATGGGTGCACCTGGGGAACATGCACGCCGCTGCCAATGCGCTGGGCATGGTGGTTTTGTTGCGGGTTTTTCAGGGTTTGGTCAGCGGGCACATGCTGGCGCTGGCCCTGTTGGGTGGCTACGCCGGTGTGGCCTTGGTGTTGATGCTTGACCCCAACTGCGCGGTCTATGCCGGGGCTTCTGGCGCGCTGCATGGCCTTCTGGCTGGCAGTGCTTGCGCGATGTTGACAGCGCCACCACCTCAGCCAGCACCGATGACTCGGCAGCGCATGCACATTCTGGGTTGCTGCGTGCTGCTGGGCTTGGCGGCCAAGCTACTGGTGCAGCACTTTGATGGTTCGCCCTCGGCAGCTGACTGGCTGGGTTTTGCGATCTATTACCCGGCACACGAGGCTGGAGCCTTGGGTGGTGTGGTCGCCGTGTTGGCGGCGGTACTGGTTGCGCCGATGGTCGTGCGTTTATACGCGCGCCAATTTCGGCGGCGCGGCTCTGCGGGCCCAGGCAGTACCCATTAACAGCAACAGACCCGCTGCCCCATCGATCCACCCTAGCGAGCCACCACCACCACCGCTGCTGCTGGGGATCGGTGTCAAGGTGATCGGAGGCGTTGGCGTGACCGGTGTAACCGGATCGACAGGAACCACTGGCGGCACGGGGATTGCCGTGGTCACCGAAATTTTGACCGAAACGCTGGCCCCCAGCGTGGCGCCATCGGTGGGTTGGATCACGACGGTGTAGTCTCCCGCCGGTTGTGCCTTGGCCCAGTTGAAGACACCCGTGACCGCATTAAACGTAGCCCCACTGGGCATACCGCTACCAATGAACGCCACTTCATCACCTTCAGCATCGGTTGCCTTGGTGGTGAACTGCAGTGCCCCACCCGGCAGTACATACTGCTGGGGCAGCGCGGCCATCAGCGGTGCGGCGTTGGCCACGCCTTGCGCTTGCAACAGGGTGTAGACCGCTTTAAAGGCATCCAGCAATCCCGCGCCACACTCGGGGCGGCCCACACAGTAGGTGCCAGCGGCAAAAGGCCGTGCAGAACTGGCTAAGTGGGCTTTCACTTCTGACAGACTGATGCCTGGTTTGATCTGTGCCAGCAGCGCCGCTACGCCCGCCACCTGGGGCGCGGAAAAGCTGGTGCCTGAGCGGGCGCTGTAGCTGTCCGCCCCGGGGACTGTGCTGCCGGTATTGCTCAGGGTATAGATGCTGTTGCCCGGTGCACTGATGTGGGTGCCGGTGCCTACATTGGCATATTCTGCTTTGGCGCCTGAACTGGTGTGGGCAGTGACCGCAATCACGCTCTGACAATTGCTGGGCTGCGTGATGGTTGTGGTGGACGCGTCATTGCCAGTGGAGACGACGACGATGGCCCCTACATTGGCGGCAGCCTGGATGGCATTTTGGTAGGTCTGCGAACAGGTACCACTGCGCCCAAAACTCATGTTGACGACCTTGGCCGGGTTGGCATTGGTCGGTATGCCCGGCACCGGCAGGCCGGCGGCCCATAGCAGGGCTGCAGCGGTGTCTGACGTGTAACCACCGCAGACCCCGAGCACGCGCAGCGGTAAAATTTTGGCCCTGTACGCCACACCGATCACGCCGGTGTTGTTGTTGCCCGCGGCGCCAATGATGCCGGCCGCGTGGGTGCCATGCCAGGACGAATTTTCCACGTCGCACAGGCTAGTAGCCTGGGTATTCCAGTCGCCCGGGTCTTGTGCATCCGCGTCACGTCCATCACCATCGTTGGCGGTGGTGAAGTCGTTGAAACTGTCTTGGCTGACGAAGTCATAACCACTCACGATGTTGGCGGCCAGATCAACATGCGGGCGGTATCCGGTGTCCAGCACGGCCACCGTCACACCGGCGCCGCTGACGGGCACACCACCGACTTTGCGGCCCCAGGCGTTGGGCAAGTTGGCCGCACCGGTAAATACAAACGGAGATTGCAGATTGCCCTGTTGTGCCGTGTAAAACGGGTCGTTGGGCACGAAATGTGAAAACACCCGTTCATCCACTTCGGCATACTCCACCCGTGGGTCTTGCGCCAGGGTTTGGGCCAGTGCACTGAGCGCGGCATGGTCCATCGGCTCGCTGGTCTGGGCAACATGGGTATTACCAGAGACCGACTTCAAATACGACAGCGTCGCCCCACCCGCCTTGCTGGATACGACGAATGTATTCAGGGCCCGCACACGGTCTTGCAACGATGCCACTTGTAAGGCCCCGTGTTTGCTCCCATCCACGGCATCTTTGAAGCGCACAATGACGCGGCTCATCCGCGGCATGGCGCCCAACTGCGTGCTCCGCACCTTGGCCTGCGCGGGTGACACAGACGCAAGTTTTGCATCGCCTTGGGCCAGCGCGTAGAGCGAAACACCGGTCAATGCGGTGGCAGACACCGCCGCTACAAAAAATCGAATTCTGAACATCACAACCCCTAGGTTATTGGACCTTGGCCTTGTCATCTATCTCAACCCGAGCAACCGAGGGCAGGGTCTGCAGCCGCTGCAAGGCTGGCATGGGGCTTTGTGTCTTGGGCAGCTCTAAGCCGTAAATGTGGGTGTCGGCTGACACGGCAGCCACATAGTGCATGGGTACCTGGGCTTGGACTTGCAATGCGGTAATAAAGTTCTCGTCGTCAAACGCCAGCGTGGTCGCGTTGAAATGCAGCAATACGCGCACCGTGACAAACCCCGACTGCTGTCCCTCTGCCTGCAGGTTGGGCGGCGGTAGCGGTTCGGTCGGAAAGTAGCCTGCTTTGCTGGCGCAAGCGGTCAGTATCAAGATGAATAGGGCTGATACCGGTAGCAGCAGGTTTCGGACCGCCACCCTACTTCTTCCGGGCGATTTGGTTGCGCCGACCGTCACGGTGAGCGGTGCAGCCGTGAGCCCTTGAGCGCGGCAATCTGGTCCTGTGTGGCCGCGTCCAGCAACGGGTTGCGGGCCAGCAGCTTGGCATTGGTGAGCAGGGTGCGCAACTGCTCGACATCGGTGACGGACGGGGCGACTTTGATCTGCGCCAACGCCGCCTGGGTGTTGCCACCCTGAATCAGCGTAACGATCTTGCTGGCCCAAACATGGGGACGCGACATGGTGAATCCTTTTACTTTGCCTGTGGGGCTTGTGCTTCACGCCATTGTGGCACATAGCCCCCGAAACCGCTGCCTCAACAGCTATCAAAACAATAGCAAATTTGCGCTATGCTCCAGCCATGCAAGCCGAAGACCTTTCCCTGTTGGTGACCCGCACCATGCCGTTTGGCAAATACCAGGGGCGCCTGATAGCCGACCTGCCCGGCGACTATTTGAACTGGTTTGCGCGCACCGGCTTTCCCAAGGGTGAGATTGGGCGTTTGCTGGCGCTAATGCATGAGATCGACCACAATGGCTTGGCGGACCTGCTCAAACCGTTGCGCGCGGGGTTGACCCGGTAGCCCGCACGCTTTCCAACGCCACACTTTGTTAAGGACTCGCATGCATCTGCTCAAACATGACATCGTCACCGAGTTTCCCCAGTTCAAGGACAAAATCCAGGGCCTGCAGGCCAGTAACGCGCACTTTGCCAAATTGTTTGAGAATTACGACCTGCTGAACCACGCGATCACCAAAGTGGAGACGACGGGCGGTGCAGGCGCCGCCATGACCGATGCCGCGCTGGAGATTGAGAAGAAAAAACGCCTGAAGCTCAAGGACGAAATCTGCCAGATGCTGCTGCATCCCTGACCGTCAGTCCCGGCGCTCTGGCTTTCAGGCTGCGTTGCGGTCAGCCGCAGCCCAGCAGCGCGTGCCCACGGCATCCAGGTGCGTCAGGTACAGGCGCACCGCAAATTCCAATTGGTGGTAGCCTGGCTCCATATAGGTGCAGAGGTTGTAGAAAGCCTTGTCGTGGTTGCGCTCACGCAGGTGGGCCAGCTCGTGCACCACAATCATTTTTAGAAACTCGGGCGGGCAGTCCTTGAACAGCGATGCGATGCGGATCTCGCGTTTGGCCTTGAGCTTGCTGCCCTGCACGCGCGACACCGTGGTGTGCGTGCCCAGCGCGTGTTGGACGATCTGCAGCTTGCTGTCAAACGTGACCTTGTTCACCGGATCGGCACCGCGCAAGTGCTCGGTCTTGAGCGCCTGCACGTAGTCGTACAAGGCGCGGTCGGTGCGTACGCCGTGGGCAGTGGGGTACTTTTGCAACAGCCAGGCCCCAGTGCGCTGGCCGTCCAGCATCTGCTGTACCTGGGCCAGCGTGTCGGGTGGGTAGCCTTGCAGAAACTTCCACTGCATGATTGCTACGCTATTCATAGCAAACTAGGTAGATTGCACGGGGGCTAGAGGCCTAAAAGGCTTCAAACCTCTCGGCGCAGAGCGGGGAACAGAATCACGTCGCGGATGCTGGCACTGTCGGTCAGCAGCATCATCAGGCGGTCAATACCCACGCCGCAGCCGCCGGTGGGGGGCATGCCGTATTCCAAGGCGCGCACAAAGTCGGCGTCGTAGTGCATGGCTTCGTCGTCACCGTCGTCCTTGGCATTGACCTGGGCCTGGAAGCGGGTGGCCTGGTCTTCGGCATCGTTCAACTCGCTGAAGCCGTTGCCGAATTCGCGGCCGGTGATGTAGAGCTCAAAACGCTCGGTCACCTCGGGGCGGTCGTCGTTGGCGCGGGCCAGTGGCGAAATCTCGGTGGGGTGCTCCATGATGAAAGTGGGCTGCCACAGCTTTTCTTCCACGGTCTCTTCAAAGTACAGCACCTGCAGGCTGGCCAGCGTGCGGCCTTCCAAACGATTCTTGGCTTCGGTCAGGCCCAGCTTCTTGACGGCGTTGGTCAGCCATACGGCATCGTTGACGTTGTCGCCGGCGTCGGTGTATTTGCGGATGGCTTCGACGATGGTCAGGCGCTCGAAGGGCTGGCTCAGGTCGACCGGCTTGCCAGCGTAGGTGAGTTGCAACGAGCCAGTGGCGCGCTGGGCGGCATCGCGTATCAGCGCCTCGGTGTAGTCCATCAGGTCCTGGTAATTCCAGTACGCTGCGTAGAACTCCATCATGGAGAACTCGGGGTTGTGGCGCACGCTGATACCTTCGTTGCGGAAGCTGCGGTTGATCTCGAACACACGGTCAAAGCCGCCGACGATCAGGCGCTTCAAGTACAGCTCGGGCGCAATGCGCAAAAACATTTCCTGGTCCAGCGCGTTGTGGTGGGTCTTGAAAGGCTTGGCATTCGCACCGCCGGGGATGGGGTGCAGCATGGGCGTCTCGACTTCTAAAAAGTCGTTGGCCACCATAAAGTCGCGCAACGCGCTGACCGCCTTGCTGCGCGCCATGAAGCGCTTGCGGGCTTCCACATCCGTCATCAGATCGACATAACGCTGGCGGTATTTGGTCTCCTGGTCGGCCATGCCGTGGAACTTGTCGGGCATGGGGCGCAGGCTCTTGGTCAGCAAGCGCACGCTGGTGGCGTGGATGGACAGCTCGCCGGTCTTGGTCTTGAAGACCCGGCCCTCGGCGGCCACGATGTCACCCAAATCCCAATGTTTAAAAGCCGCATATACGTCGGCACCGATGTCTTCGCCCTTGACGTAGATCTGGATGCGCCCGCCGGTGGTTCCAAACGATGCGTCTTGCAATGTGCAGAAGCTGGCCTTGCCCATGACCCGCTTGAGCATCATGCGGCCCGCCACCTTGGCGGTTGCGCCTTGTGTCTCTAGCTCTTCGGTCGTCTTGGCGTCAAACTCGGCAAACAACGCCTCGGCCTTGTGGCTGGGCTTGTAGTCATTGGGAAAGGCTACACCTTTGCCGTCCACCTGCTGCTGGCGAATGGCCTTGAGTTTTTCGCGGCGCTCCAGAATCAGCTGGTTTTCGTCTTGTAGTGCGGGGGCGGGAGCAGATGCGGTGGAGTCAGACATGGAGGTGAACAGAGTGGGTCAAAGAGGGCCGCTTTTGCCAGCCAGAACCCTAGATTCTAAGTTCTAAGCCCCCACGCTTGTCGCTTCGCGTACTGCGCTGCCCCCCGAAGGGGCGCTGCCTTGCTTGGGGCGGCCCGGCGCGGCGGCCTAGAAGGGCCGCTGCGTATATGATGCAAACGCCCTTTTCATTGGACACCATGCTCTACCAAATCACCTCCTTGTTGCTAGAAGTGGCAGCCGGTTTGATCGCCGGAACCTGCCTGCTGCGCCTGTATATGCAGTACCAGCGCATTCCCATGTCGGTGCGCTCGGGCAACCCTTTAGCAAAGTTCATTTTTGCGCTGACCGACTGGCTGGTGTTGCCGCTGCGCCGGGTGATTCCGGCTGTGGGGCGTTGGGATCTGGCCAGTCTGGTGGGTGCATTCTTGATTCAGTTGGCGCAGTTTTTGATTTTATGGGGCCTTACCGGCATGGCCGCCAATCTGTTGTCTGTGGTGGTGTTGGCCTGCTTTGGCCTGGTGCGCATGGCCGTCACGGGCATGACCGGGTTGATCATCATTTACGCGATCTTGTCCTGGGTGCAGGCCCAATCCGTCGCGGCGGATTTTCTGGAGCGGCTGGTGATGCCCCTTTTGATCCCGATACGGCAGGTCGTGCCCTTGGTGGGGGGCATCGACCTGTCGCCACTGGTTTTATTAGTCATCCTGCAGATTGCAGGCATTGTGCTGGGCAGTATGCAGGCCGCGATTCTGGTTGCGTTATAGGTAAAGCAAATGCGTGTGGCCTGTGTCGTAACGCACAGACTGGATTCCTAAGCATTAGAAGAATTGACGCTTTCTGAAAATAATTCCTATGCAAAACACTTCAACCAACCGACCCTCGACCAGCACTATTTTGGGACTGCTGGGATGGTTGGCTTTGTGCTTTGCCGCTGCCGCTATGGGTGGCTTGGCGTCAGCTAACGCAGGAGATTTCTATAAACAGCTGGTTCAACCCAGTTGGGCCCCGCCAGGATGGTTGTTTGGCCCTGTGTGGACCGCGTTGTACGCCATGATGGGCGTCGCCGCCTGGTTGGTCTGGAAGGAAAGGGGCTGGCACAAAGCCCGGATAGAACTCAGTGTGTTTGTGGTGCAGCTTGCGGCCAACGGGTTGTGGACTTGGTTGTTCTTCGTTTGGCACATGGGCGCAGTGGCATTTGCCGAAATCGTGCTGCTGTGGGTGCTGATTGCCTATACGGCTTTTGCGTTTTGGCGCATACGCAAGCTGGCTGGCGCGTTGCTGGTGCCCTACTTGCTGTGGGTCAGCTTTGCGACTGCGCTGTGCTTCGCGATGTGGCAGGGCAACCCACAAATTTTGTAAGCTAGCCCCACCAGTCTTGGCCGCTGTGTCAGGTTGTTTTAGGTCACCGCGTCAGCGGGTTGGCGCTGCAACATGGCCAGCGAATTGGCCACCGTCTTGCGCAACTCGCGGCGGTCGCATATCAAATCGATCGCACCCTTGGTTTGTAGAAATTCCGAGCGCTGAAAGCCTTCTGGCAAGGTTACGCGAACGGTCGATTCGATGACACGCGGGCCGGCAAAGCCGATCAGGGCCTTGGGTTCCGCTATCACGATGTCGCCCAAGAAAGCAAAACCGGCACTGACACCACCCATGGTCGGGTCGGTCAACACACTGATATAGGGCAGGCCCTTTTTAGCCAGACGGGTCAAAGACGCGTTGGTCTTGGCCATTTGCATCAGGCTCAAAAGACCTTCTTGCATGCGCGCACCGCCCGTAGCGGTAAAGCACAGGAATGGCACCTTTTGCTCGATGGCGGTTTCTACGCCGCGCACAAAACGCTCACCAACCACCGAACCCATGCTGCCGCCCATGAAGTCGAATTCAAAACAGGCCGCCACCAGGCTGATGCCCATCACGGCACCGCCCATGACCACCAGCGCATCGGTCTCACCGGTGTTTTCCAGGGCTTCCTTCAGGCGTTCGGGGTATTTACGGCTGTCTTTGAACTTCAACGGGTCAACCGGCAGCACTTCTTGGCCAATCTCGAAGCGGCCTTCGTTGTCCAAAAAAACATTGAGCCGGGCGCGTGCGCCAATACGGTGGTGGTGGCTGCAGGTGGGGCAAACGTTCTGGTTTTGCTCCAGATCGGTCTTGTACAGCACGGATTCACAGCTAGGACACTTGACCCACAGCCCTTCAGGGACGCTGCGGCGGTCGGCCGGGTCGGTTTGCTGAATTTTGGGGGGTAGTAATTTTTCTAGCCAGCTCATAGATAGGTCTCTCCAGTGCATCGCCCAGGCGGGCTTTCAACAGAATAACGGATTATCCGACATTGGCGCAACTGGTTATCTTAGCGCTCAGGCCGCGCCCAAGGCTGCGCTCCGTGCCACCCTACGACGCTGGTCGCTGCGCGACTACCCTGCGCTGCTCGCGTCCGGCGGGAGGCTCAGAAACTCGCCCTACGGGCTCAAACACCTGAGCCTCTTCATCCGCCAGCCGCTGCGCTGCTCGGCAGCGCCGAAGGGTGGCACGGAGCGCAGCCTCGGGCGCTTTGGGGTTTTCGTGGCGAACGGTTGAGGGCCGGGTTGAACGTCGCACTAGTTTTCTTCAAAGTAATCAGAGTCGATACGTTTAACAA
Source organism: Rhodoferax sp. (assembly GCA_046598245.1). GTDB lineage: Bacteria > Pseudomonadota > Gammaproteobacteria > Burkholderiales > Burkholderiaceae_C > Allorhodoferax. The sequence goes on along the minus strand of JBKJJC010000320.1, from coordinate 14,261 downwards.
CATAGGAGGCTGCGGCAGAAACGCCGACGTCAAAGTCGATCATTAGTGCCGATAGCTGCTTGCCGTCGATTAGAACGACCTTCGTGTCGATGCGCGAAGCGTAGTCAATAGCTTCTCCCGTGTAGACCGACGTTGTAATGAAGACGCCCTTACGGGCTCGCTGGCCTTGCAACGCGCCGACAAACTTTTGTATTTCGGGCCTACCGACCGACCCTTGCCAACGTTTAGCTTGAATGAAGATTGTGTCGAGCCCAAGCCTATCTTCTTTAATTATGCCGTCGATGCCACCATCGCCGGTCTGGCCGATTCGCTCACCTGCATCTCGGCGCGAACCACCGTAGCCCATTTTCACAAGGAGCTCGACAACGAGTTGTTCAAAAAAGGTAGGGGTGCAAGACAAAATTCTTGCTAGCAGCTCTTGAGCGAGTTGTTCCCGCAGGCCTTGGTATGCAAGTTCTATCGCTTCTTCCGGCGTTGTCTGGGCGACAGGCAATTCTGTTGGTTGGACAAGTTCAGCGTTGCCTTTTGATATATCCCTAAATTCGACAAACTCAGGCCATTGCTCGAGAAATTTTGCATCAATGCGAGCTGGATTCGATTCCAATGTTTGTAGGCCTCGTCCAGTAATTTTGAAAACTGCACGCTTCGGGGCTTCGACCAATGCAGCCTTTTTTAAATACGTCCTGGCCCAGCCAATTCGGTTTCTAAAAATTCCTTGTTGTCCGCTGGGTAGCAGTTCCGCCCGCTCTGCGGACGTAAGGTTGAAATGTTCAGCAAGCGCTTCTTCCGTATCTCGCAGCGAGTGTTCTTTGCCGTCGCCCAGATGCCGCAGAAACGGTAGCATGCAAGTTTGGTAATCAGGTATTGCCATATGTGTGTGCGGATCTATCGGACTTTAAATGTCAACGTAATTCAGACCGCAATCCGCTGCAGGATATTCTGGTCAAAAGGGTAGTGAATTTGGCTGCAAGCCCTCGCAGATATTGCGCAGACGGCTCACATACAGATAGCAATAAACCCCGCAACGTACTCGCTTGGTGTCGTGATCGCAGGTCATTCAATGGCATTTGCTACCCTCCCATTTTTCCCACAACTGCACTGGACTCTATCAGCACGCCAGTCACCCAAGCCGAGCAAGCGGCACAGCGCGGACGATCCCTTCTGCGTGGCCGAGGAGCGCAAGGCCGGTCGGATCAGGGCTGGCGTTGTCTGAGCCCACAGGGCGAGTTTAGCCAGACCCCGATCGGCCTGAGCACCACAGAGCAGCCCGCAGGGCCCAAGCGGCAGGGTCGTCCGTGCTGTGCCGCTTGGTCTGCGCCGCGAAAGCCAACCGTCACCCCGCATCCATAGCGCTTCGAATCTCACTTAAAAACGTCTGCGCAGTCGCCGCGACTTGGTCACGTGGCTGGACTTCCAATAGCTGGATGATTTTGCTGCCAATCACCACTGCATCGGCCACTTTGGCAATCGTCTTGGCCGTGGCTGCATCCCGTATCCCGAAGCCTACGCCCACCGGCACGCTGATGTGCTGACGAATGCGGGGCAGCATGGCCTCTACCGCGTTGGTGTCCAGCGCGCCAGAGCCGGTGACCCCCTTGAGCGACACGTAATACACGTATCCGCTGGCCACGCGCGCCACCTGTGCCATGCGGGCGTCCGTGCTGGTAGGAGCTAGCAAAAAGATCAGATCCATACCGTGGGCGCGAAGGTCGGCGGCAAATGCTTCGCACTCTTCGGGCGGGTAGTCGACGATCAGTACGCCGTCCACACCGGCCGCTGCGGCATCTTTGACGAATGGGCTGGAGACACCTGGCGACGCATGCTTTTGGTCATAGCGCTCCACCGGGTTGGCGTAGCCCATCAGCACAACCGGCGTCGTCGTATTGGTTTTGCGAAACTCCCGCACCATATCCAGTATCTGCACCAGTCCGATACCAAAAGCCAGCGCCTTGTCGCCCGCCTTCTGGATCACCGGGCCGTCGGCGCTGGGGTCGGAAAAGGGCACGCCCAGTTCGATGACGTCCGCTCCGCCGGCCACCATGGCGTGCATCAGCTCGGGGGTGACGTCGGCATACGGGTATCCAGCAGTGACAAAGGGAATCAGCGCCTTGCGGCCTTGGGCTTTGAGTGCTGCGAAAGTCGTGTCGATGCGGTTCATGCTACCACCTTGATAGCAGATAAGGCAGCATGTACGGGGGCTAGAGGCATATTTCCCTTAACAGATTGCCCGGTGCAACTGGGTCGGCAGAAGAACTCGCCATTGCTCAAGTCGGCAACCGTGCCGATGTCCTTGTCACCGCGACCCGACAGATTGACCAGAATGGATTGGTCGGGCCGCATGGTCTTGGCCAGGTTCATCGCGTAGGCCACAGCGTGGCTGGATTCCAGCGCGGGGATGATGCCCTCGGTGCGGCACAGGTAATGAAAAGCATCCAGTGCTTCCTTGTCGGTGATGCCTACGTATTCGGCGCGGCCAAGGTCGGCCAAGAAGGCGTGTTCTGGGCCTACACCAGGGTAGTCCAGGCCGGCGCTGATGCTGTGGGTTTCGGTCACTTGGCCGTTGTCGTCCTGCAGCACATAGGTGCGGTTGCCGTGCAATACGCCGGAGCTGCCGCGTTGGATCGACGCGGAATGTTTGCCGCTGTCCATGCCTTCGCCCGCCGCCTCTACACCGATCAGGCGGGTAGCCTCTAGGGCAATGTAGGGGTGGAAGATGCCCATGGCGTTGGAGCCGCCGCCAACGCAGGCAACCACCGCATCGGGTTGTTCGGATGTGCATCCAGCTGCCTTGAGCATCTCTGGCATCTGCACCAAACACTCATTGCCAATCACACTCTGAAAATCGCGCACCATCATTGGGTAGGGGTGTGGCCCGGCCACGGTGCCGATGATGTAGAAGGTGTTGTCTACATTGGCGACCCAGTCGCGCATGGCTTCGTTCAACGCATCCTTCAGCGTTTTGCTGCCGCTCTCGACCGGCACCACGGTCGCGCCCAGCAGCTTCATGCGGTAGACGTTGGGGCTTTGGCGTTTGACATCTTCGCTGCCCATATAGACCACGCACTCCAGGCCGTAGCGGGCGCAGATGGTTGCTGTCGCCACGCCGTGCTGCCCAGCGCCGGTCTCAGCAATCACGCGCGGCTTGCCCATGCGCTTGGCGAGCATGGCTTGGCCAATGGTGTTGTTGATCTTGTGGGCGCCGGTGTGGTTCAGGTCCTCACGCTTCAGAAAGATTTGTGCACCCCCCATTTCACGGCTCATGCGTGCCGCGTGGTACACGGGGGAAGGGCGGCCGACAAAATGGGCCAGTTCGGACTGAAATTCCGCGAGGAACTCGGGGTCGTTTTGGTACTTGGCGTAAGCGTCTTTCAGCTCGTTGATGGCATGGGTGAGTGTCTCGGAGACAAAGCTGCCGCCGTATTTCCCGAAGTGGCCAGTCGGGTCTGGTTGATGGTAGTCGTACATACAGAAAACTCAAATTGGGTTGATGTTTAGTAGAAGCGCAGCCGACGCGAAAAAACCAAATCGGCTGTTAAAGCTCCCTCTCTCGCCCAGTGGGGCGAGAGAGGGCGGGGGGAGAGAGTGGGGAGTCCCAGCAACGAAGAGTTCTACAGCCCGTCAGCAGCCCGAACAGCCGCGACAAACTGAAAAATCTTCTCGGCATCCTTAATGCCTTTGAGAGGTCTGCCCTGAGCGTCAACGGCTTCAACACCGGAGCTCACATCTACCGCGAGTGATTTACCGCGGTGCCGTAGCTGCGCTATTCCATCGCCCACGTTTGCAGGTGTGAGTCCACCACTCAAGACGAGGTGAGCGTTGACGCTTGGAGGAAGAAGTGACCAATTGAATGCCTTGCCGCCGCCGCCGAATCCGTCGACGTGGGCGTCGAGCAGAATGGCTTGGGCGTTTGAGTAATCGTTGGCGAATTGTACGAGGTCGAAGCTGGCAGCGCCATCTCCCAGCGGAATGCGCGCGGCGCGTACCCAAGGGCGCGTGCTGTCAAGTGTGGCCAGATGGCAGTCCTGGGGGGATTCGTCACCATGAAATTGGACGGTAGCCCCCGGAATCATTGAGCATGCCGCTATTACTTCTGTAGCGATTGCATTGACGAATAGGAGCACCGGGGTGATGTATGGAGGTAGACGCTTGGCCAATTCGGCAGCGCGAGCCACACTGACGTACCGAGGGCTCTTGGGGTAAAGATTGAGGCCGATCGCGTCTGCCCCTGCACTGATCACAGAGTCAACGTCCTCCTCGCGGGTCAGGCCGCAGATCTTGATACGGGTTCGTGTAGGGAGTGTCATGGCAGTCCATCATACGCAGGTGCGCGGTCGGGTATGCCCCAGCGCGCGTCATAGCGGGGTCCCAAGAAGTACAGGCCATCGGGCGAAAAGGTGGGCGCTGCGACGCGGCGGTCTCGGGCGGCGAGTACCTCGGCCATCCACTCTGGGGGCTTCTTGCCCTGGCCAATTAGCACCAGACAACCCATGATGTTGCGGATCATGTGGTGCAGGAAGGCATTGGCTTCAAATTCGATACGCCAGTAAGCGTCACGCTTACTAAAGGCGATTTCCATCAAGTTTTTGACGGGGCTCAAGGCTTGGCATTGGGAGGCCCTAAACGACGTGAAATCGTGCTCGCCCAGCAGGATGTCGGCAGCTTGGCGCATGGCATCCATGTCCAGCGCGCGAAACGCCCAGCCCACGCGGCCCTGGTCAATGCTGGGGCGAACCGGTGATTCGTACAAAACATAGGCGTAGCGGCGAGAGGCGGCGCAGGCACGGCAGTGGAATCCATCAGGTGGAATAACGGCCCACTGCACAGCAATATCCTTGGGCAGGTTGGCATTGGTGCCGCGCACCCAGGAGTGGGTGTCGCGCTCCAGCAGGGTGTCAAAGTGAACCACTTGCATGATGCCGTGCACACCGGAGTCGGTGCGGCCGGCGCACAGGGTAGTCACGCGCTGGGCTGCGAATTTGCCGAGTGCTTTTTCCAGCTTGTCTTGAACGGTTAAGCCCGAAAGCTGGCTTTGCCAGCCCTGGTAGGCTTGTCCGTTGTAGCTGATGCCAAGCGCGACCCTCACGGCAGTATGTTTGCGTCAGGAGCACCGCCCTTTCGGGGCGGGTTTAGCTCAGATTCGCGAGTGCGCGTTGCGCTTTGGCGCGCATATCACCGGTGGCCTCTGCCACGACTTCTTCGATCAGCGCACGGGCACCGTCTTCGTCACCAATGGATACGAATTCGTCGGCCAGCGCAAGCTTGGTTTCCAGTGGATCTTCGCCCAGCCCATCCGATGCCGTGTGCTGCTCAGAGACCGGGCCGTCGAGATCCAGCGACAAGGAACCCATATCAAACTCCAACATGCCAGAGTCTTTTGCATCGGCAACGGGTGCGGCCGGGGCAACTGGAGCAGGCTCTGTTACATTGAATTGCGCCACGGGGTGGTAGTCAATGGCAGGTTCATCCAAGTCCATGGACAACGAAATTTCCGGCAAGGCGGTGGGTGCTTCGTGCAGGGGCTCGGGTGTACGGATCTGGGCGGCGACGGGTTCGTCGAGGGGCATCTCGAAGTCCATACCCATGTCCATTGGCGCATGGGCGTCAGTGGCAGATACAGCCGTCATCTTGATGGTTTGTTCAACCTTGGTCTGGGTGAATTCGCTCTTGCTCAGATCTTGCACGACGGGTGCAGGTTCATCATCAAGAGAAAAGTCTAGGTCTAGATCCAAATCGACGCCAGACGCAGATTCAACGATTTCGGCGCGTGCAGGCTGCGGAATAGTGCTGTTGCCAAATGTGGAGTTGCCAGCAGGTGCAATCGCTTGTGTGCTGCTGCCGTTAGCTGAGGGGGCCCCACCGGGTTGGTACAAGGCGTTACCAGGGTCAAAACCCATGCCCATTTCACAGATGCGGGTCCAATCCGGGTTGTTGTTTCCGGTCAGCTGGAATGCATGCGTCGCCGTGGCTTCAAAATTCTTGGCGTCGCGGCGTTTGGCAAAGATTTCGAGCAATTTGGTGTGAATAGCCAGTCTGCCGGGATTGGTGCGCACTGCTTCGCGGAGGATTTCCTCCGCCTGCAAATCGCGTCCATAGGCCAAGTAAACGTCGGCTTCTGCAACTGGATCTACGTCGTCCGCCGCATCCAACTGGCTGGCCGAATACACCATGGACGAGCCGGTGACCGAATTTTCGTTGTTGGTATCGACCCTTTGGCCCCCACTGGCGCCAAAGAACGAGTCCGGCTGCAGGCGACTTTCCAGGAAAGAACTGTCCATATGGGACAGGTTCTTCTTGCGTTGGCGATTCCGCCAGAACGCAAAACCGCCCAGCAGTAAGATCAAGCCACCCGCTGCAAACGGTAGCCAGGGGTTGCCCAACAATTCGTCTACGAGGCTGGGTTCTTCCACGGGCGGTGGAACCGGTACCACCACTTTGGGCTTGGCCGGTGCCGAGGCTGGCGCGCTGGCTGGAGCACTTGTCAGGGTGACGGGTGCAGACGCCGCTACGGCAGAAGAAGCAGGTGCGGACGCCGTGGCGATGGGAGTCTGCGGTGCAATCGGGGACGAAGGTTGGACTGCCGGAGTTGACGGAGGGGCTACCGGGACGGGCGGCGGCGCGGTAACTGCAATGGCTGGCACGGACGTCGCCGCTGCAGGTTTAGACGGCGATGCCACGGCTGGAGATGCGGGAACTGGCGCGCTGGCAGCACCCAGTTTTTTCAGGTCGCTGATGTTTTTTGACAGCTCGGTCGCGCGTGCCGCGGCGTCTTTCTCTGCGCGCTCTTTGGCAATTTTTGCGTCTTCAGTCTTGGTTTGAACGGAGCCCTTGGACAGAGTCAATTTGTCTGGCGCGACGGAGGCAGTCTTTTTGTCCTCTACCTTCGTATCAATGGCGCCACTGGTCTTGCGTGCAGGAGCGGCGACAGCCGCCGCTGGTGCATTCGTTGCTAGCTCGCGCCTGAACGCGTTGAAATCTTTGCTTTGTGCAATGACGGTTTGCGTAGCTTCTGCTGCCGACAAAGCCTGAGCTTGCTCGGTGCTAGGGAGATCCACGACGGCACCCGCGCGGATGCGGTTGATGTTGCTGTTAACAAAAGCGTCCGGGTTGGCACGCAATAGTGCCACCAGCATCTGGTCCAAGGACACACCAGCAGGCTTTGCATTGGATGCGATCTTGCTGGCGGTATCACCTGTCTTGACAACCACGCGGCGTGCATCATCTGACGGCGCAACGGCTGCGGGCCTGGGCTGACTGCTGACCACGGGGCGTTGGGCCGGTGTGCTGCGCGCTTGTTCTACAACGGCGGGGGTTGACGGGGCAGGTGCCCTGGGCGCTCTCGACTGAGAAGTTTGAGGCAACGTAGTGGCAGTCGGTGCCTGACTGCGCGTCACGGGCGGGTCAAACAACATGGTGTAGTCGCGCAAAATGCGGCCAGACGACCAGCTGGCCTCAATAATCATGTCTACAAAGGGATCATTGACAGGACGGTCGCTGCTAAGTCGCAAATAAGCGCGCCCATCAGCGCGGCGCTGCAAACTGGCCTGCAAACTGGTCATGGATGCGTTGTATTCCAGTCCCGCTGCGGCGAATGCAGCGGGCGATGCCACGCTAGCCTTCAAAGACGACGCCTCTTCGGCGTTGATGTCCGGTATTTCAATTTCCGCCCGTAAGGGCTCGCCCAACGCGGACTGCACCGTAATACGGCCAAGCGACAGCGCCCAAGCCCCAGGGGTGGAAAGGCCGAGTAGCGCAATGGCCGCAGCCGCTACAGCGGTTTTTTGCCAACGATGTGACTTTGCTATCAATTTATATGCCTCCGGTGCAGCTCACGCGAGCAGCAATTTGTATGCTTCTTTGCGGCCCAAAAGCCAGTCTCTCAAAACGTAAAAAGTACCATAACATCAATGTCTTAGACTGACAAGCTAAGAAAGCGCTTAACTTTGTTAGCGATGGCAGCCCGCCATGATCCTGGTACTTTTTTGTTGCCTTGCGACAACGACTCGGGAGTGTAATCTGTGTCGACACCCCCGCGTTAAATTTAATTAGGCAGACAGCAAAATGCGTAGCATCCGGCGCAATGGCTCCGCGGCTCCCCAGAGCAATTGGTCGCCGATGGTGAAAGCGCCAACGTACTGCGGACCCATCGCGAGCTTGCGCACGCGCCCAACTGGAATGGTCATGGTTCCCGTCACCGCGACCGGTGTCAGGTCCTTGATGGTAGCCTCGCGGGTGTTGGGGACGACCTTGACCCACTCGTTGTCCGCGGCCATCATGTCTTCCAAATCGGCCACAGGCACGTCCTTGTTCAGTTTGAAGGTCAGGGCCTGGCTGTGGCAGCGCATGGCGCCCACCCGCACGCAGAAACCATCGACAGGGATAGCCGGGGAGCTGAAGCCTTCGCCCATGCCCATGATCTTGTTGGTCTCGGCCATGCCTTTCCATTCTTCCTTGGACATGCCGTTGCCCAGGTCCTTGTCGATCCAGGGAATCAGCGAGCCACCCAGCGGCACACCAAAATTGACTGTTTCGGAGGAAGTTAGTGCTCGCTGCTTAGCGATGATCTTGCGGTCTATTTCCAGGATGGCGCTCTTGGGGTCGTCGAGTAGCGCTTTGACTTCAGCGTTCAGGGTGCCGTATTGGGTCAGCAGTTCGCGCATGTGCTGGGCTCCACCGCCACTGGCCGCTTGGTAAGTCTGGGTGCTCATCCACTCCACCAAACCGGCCTTGTACAACGCGCCTACGCCCATCAGCATGCAGCTGACGGTGCAATTGCCGCCGATCCAATTCTTGCCGCCATTGACCAAGGCTTTTTGGATCACAGGCATGTTGACCGGGTCCAGGATGATGACGGCGTCTTTGTCCATGCGCAGCGTGGACGCGGCATCGATCCAGTGGCCGTTCCAGCCAGCGGCACGCAATTTGGGGAACACTTCGGTGGTGTAGTCACCGCCTTGGGCGCTGATGATGATGTCGCAACGCTTCAGGGCTTCAATATTGAAGGCATCCTGCAGCGTCGTTTCGTTCTTGGCCTGGGCCGGGGCTTTACCACCGGCATTGGACGTGGAGAAGAACATGGGTTCAATCAACGCGAAGTCGCCTTCGGTTTCCATACGGTCCATCAGAACCGAACCCACCATGCCGCGCCAGCCTACGAGGCCTACGAGATTACCAACTTTCATGACATTGCCCTTTCAGAAAAAAATTCAACTCAACAGAATTTGATCTGCCCGGCTCGTCTGGCCGGGTAGGGGCGCGACGGACCGGGCTTGTTTAGCCTTTAATGGTTGTCGTCTTGGTGGTCGCAGGCAGAGCTGTCGACACACCGGCCCACGCGCCTGTGCTGCCGCAGGAGGGCAGTGTCAGTGTGGCGGGGCGATTGGTTTGCATGCGCCGATTGTAAGCGAGTCACTGCAAGGTCTTGACAACCGCATCACCCATCTCGCGGGTGCTGACGCGGGTGGTGCCTTCGCTGTAAATGTCGGCCGTGCGCAGACCTTGGGCCAGCACCTTTTGCACGGCTGTCTCAATGCGCAAGGCTGACTCTTCCTGGTTCAGGCTGAAGCGCAGCATCATGGCGGCACTCAAAATGGTGGCCAAAGGGTTGGCGATGCCTTTACCCGCGATGTCGGGCGCGCTGCCATGGCTGGGTTCGTACAGGCCCTGGTTGCTGCTGTTCAGACTGGCCGATGGCAGCATGCCAATGGAGCCGGTCAGCATGGACGCTTCGTCCGACAAAATGTCGCCAAACATATTGCCGGTCACCACCACGTCAAAACGCTTGGGCGCCTTGACCAGTTGCATGGCCGCGTTATCCACATACATATGGTCCAGCGCAATGTCCGGGTATTGCAGACCAACTTCGGAGACCACGTCTTTCCAGAACTGAAAAGTTTCCAGCACATTGGCCTTGTCGACGCTGGTAACACGCCCCTCTTTGCCCATGGCTTTGCGCTTGCGCGCTGCCTGGAACGCGACATGCGCAATGCGTTCGATCTCAGGACGGCTGTAGCGCATGGTGTCAAAGGCTTCTTCGGTGCCGGGGAAGTGCCCATCGGTAGCGATGCGGCGGCCACGCGGCTGGCCAAAGTAGATATCGCCCGTCAGCTCGCGGATGATCAGGATGTCCAAGCCGGAAATCAGCTCTGGTTTGAGGCTGGATGCACCCACCAGTTGTTCATAGCAGATCGCGGGGCGGAAGTTGGCGAACAGGCCAAGGTTTTTGCGCAGGCCCAGGATGGCTTGTTCGGGGCGCAGCGGGCGATCCAGCGTGTCGTACTTCCAGTCGCCGACGGCACCAAACAACACGGCATCGGCCTCTTTGGCCAGTTTGAGCGTGGACTCCGGCAGGGGGTGGCCATGGGCCTCATAGGCGGCCCCGCCAACCAAAGCACTCTCCATTTCCAGCGGAAGACCCAGCACGTTCAAGACCTTGACGGCCTCGGCCACAATTTCGGTACCAATGCCGTCACCCGGCAACACTGCAATTTTCATCTTTAAACTTTCTAAATCTATTGAGTTAGACCACGTGCACCAATGATTGGTTTCATCTAAATTGCTATACTAATGATAGCTATTTAAGCAGTCATGGTGAGGGCTAACCATGGTTTTTGTGCCAAGCGGTTGGCTTCAAATGCCTTGATCTTGTCGGCGTGGCGCAGGGTCAAGCCTATGTCGTCAAAACCGTTGAGCAGACAAAATTTGCGAAAGGCCTGTACGTCAAACGCAATCTCTTCACCCTGGGGTTTGACGATGACCTGGCGCTCCAGATCGATGGTGAGCTGGTAGCCAGGGAACGCCAAGGCTTCGCTGAACAGTTGGTCGACCAGCGCTTCGCTGATCACGATGGGCAGCAGGCCGTTCTTGAAACTGTTGTTGAAAAAGATGTCGGCATAACTGGGCGCAATGATGGCGCGAAAGCCGTACTGGTCCAGCGCCCAAGGTGCATGTTCACGCGAAGAGCCGCAGCCAAAATTCTTACGCGCCAGCAAGATGGACGCACCCGCATAACGCGCCTGGTTCAACACAAAGTCTGGGTTGGGCTTGCGGCTGGCCGGGTCCTGACCTGGAAAACCCGCATCGAGGTAGCGCCACTCGTCAAACAGATTTTCGCCAAAACCGGTTTTGCGGATGGACTTGAGAAATTGCTTGGGGATGATGGCGTCCGTATCCACGTTTTCCCGGTCCATGGGCGCAACCAGGCCCTGGTGGATAGTAAATTTGTTCATAGGTATTCTTCCTGTCTGGCGGGTCTTAGCTGAACTTGCGGATATCAACAAAATGGCCGTGGATGGCGGCGGCCGCGGCCATCGCCGGGCTGACCAAGTGGGTACGACCACCGGCACCTTGTCGGCCTTCGAAATTGCGGTTGCTGGTGGAGGCGCAGCGCTCACCTGGCTCCAGGCGGTCCGCATTCATGGCCAGGCACATGGAACAGCCGGGCTCGCGCCACTCAAAGCCAGACGCTATGAAAATTTCATGCAGACCTTCGCGCTCCGCCTGGTCTTTCACCAGGCCGGAGCCTGGTACCACCATCGCCAGCTTGATGTTCTTGGCAACTTTTTGGCCCAGCTTCTTCACCACCGCAGCCGCTTCGCGCATGTCTTCGATGCGGCTGTTGGTGCAGGAGCCGATAAAGACTTTGTCGACAAACAGATCGTCCAGTGCTTTGCCGGGCTCCAGTCCCATGTAGGTCAACGCGCGCTCGATGGCGCCGCGTTTGTTGCTGTCTTTTTCTTTGTCGGGGTCGGGCACGCGGGCGTCTATGCCCAGAACCATTTCGGGCGAAGTACCCCAGGTTACTTGCGGCACGATTTGGCTGGCGTCTAGCGCGACCACGGTGTCAAAGTGTGCACCCGCATCGGAATGCAGTGTCTTCCAGAAGGCGACAGCCTGGTCCCACTCCACCGAAGCGGCTTCGGGGCTGGCGGCGTTGGCACCGGGGGCCAGCGGTCGGCCCTTAACGTAGGCAATGGTTTTTTCATCTACGGCCACCAGGCCAGCGCGGGCACCGGCTTCGATTGCCATATTGCAAACCGTCATGCGGCCTTCCATGCTCAGCGCGCGGATGGCCGAGCCGCCGAATTCGATGGTGTAGCCGGTGCCGCCCGCTGTACCGATTTTGCCAATGATCGCCAGCACAATGTCTTTGGCGGTTATGCCGGGGGCGGCCATGCCGTCTACCGTTACCAACATGTTTTTTGCTTTTTTGGCCAACAGGGTTTGGGTGGCCATCACGTGCTCCACCTCGCTGGTGCCAATGCCGTGGGCCAGTGCGCCAAATGCGCCATGGGTCGACGTGTGGGAATCACCGCAGACGACGGTCATGCCCGGTAAGGTCGCGCCGTTTTCAGGCCCAATGACGTGGACGATGCCCTGGCGCTTGGACAAGAATGGAAAGTAAGCAGCAGACCCAAATTCACCAATGTTGGCGTCCAGCGTCATGACCTGTTCTTTACTGGTCGGGTCGGTGATGCCATCGTAGCCGCGTTCCCAGCCGGTGGTGGGCGTGTTGTGGTCGGCGGTGGCGACGATGGAGCTTACGCGCCAGACTTTGCGGCCGGCCACACGCAGGCCTTCAAATGCCTGAGGGCTGGTCACTTCGTGGACCAGGTGGCGGTCTATGTACAGGATGGCGGTGCCATCGTCTTCGGTGTGGACGACATGGTCGTCCCAAAGTTTGTCGTAGAGTGTGCGCGCAACATTGGTCATGGTAGGTCTTCCTTCAGTAGTCTAATTTTAGGTCTCGGACCGGAGTAGAGCCGTCGCGTTGAGGTGGTTCACCAGCAGCCGCGCAGTTCGTGGCAATGTCGAAAAATCGCGGGCCACCAGTTCGATCTGGCGGGTGGCCCAGGCATCGGTCAACGGTATGCAGGCCAGTTGGCTGACGCCGCGCACCAGTTCAAAGGCCTGCTGCGGCATCACGCCGATGCCCAGGCCGTTGTGGATCATGCGGCCCATGGCCTCCAGCCCGGTTACCTGGATGCGTAGCTTGATGGTCTGGCCCAATACGGCCGCCGCCTGGCGCATGGCCACATAGATGGAGCTGTTGGCGTGCAGGCCCACATGGTCAAAGGCCAGCGTTTCCTCAAACGCCACCGCGTCCCGGGCCACCAGCGCATGGCTCGTGGGCACTACCAGCACCAACTGGTCCTGCCGGTAGGACCGGGTCTGTAGCTCACCCACGCCATCGGCCGTGTTGCAAACGCCGAAGTCGGCCGCACCCTCCTGCACCGCGCGTACCACTTCGCTGCTGAGGTGTTCCTCCAGGTCGATGCGGATGTCTTGGTGTGCGCGGCTGAAAGCGCCCAGGTCTTCGGGCAGAAACTGCATGGTGGCCGAGATGCTGGCATGCACCCGCACCTGACCGCGCGCGCCATCAGCGTATTCGCTGAGTTCAGCCTGCATGCGCTCCAGGCTGAACAGCACGCTGCGCGCATGGTGAAGCAGGTTCTGGCCCGCTGGCGTCAGGTGGACACCGCGTGAGTGGCGGTGCAATAGCGCGGTGCCCAGCGTGGCTTCCAAATCACTGAGCCGTTTGCTTAGCGCTGACGGGGCTATGAACTCCCGCTGGGCCGCCTTGCCAATGCTGCCGAGCTCACAGACAGCCGCGAAGAGCTGAAGCGAGGTCAAGTCCATTCGGCGGGCAAAACTCAGGTTGGGGGTGGTCATGGAAGGAGCTGGTATCGCAAATGGCGATGAATTACCGTATTCTGCTACAGCAATCGTATTTTTACCATCGTGTTTCGCGATGGTAAGCATGCCCAGCCATGCTTATTACTGGGCATTTCCAGTAAATCGGCCTATAGCCCCCGTAGGATATGGTTATATAGCTATCAAATTAATAGCTAAATGCTAGAAATCCAACTACTACAGTCATGAAAAAACCCCGCCGACCTTCGCAGGTTGCGGGGCTGTGTGCTCTCTCTGGCGTGGTTGACGCCAAGGTCACGGCTTACAGAATGGTCAGCGTTGCGCGATGGGCACCACGTCGCGCTTTTCAGCGCCGGTGAACAATTGGCGGGGGCGGCCAATCTTGTACTCGGGGTCGCCAATCATTTCATTCAACTGCGCAATCCATCCCACCGTGCGAGCGAGCGCGAAAATGGCGGTGAACAAGGGAATCGGGATGCCAATGGCGCGCTGCACGATGCCGGAGTAAAAATCGACGTTGGGGTAGAGCTTGCGTGAGACAAAGTAGTCGTCTTCCAACGCAATTTTTTCCAGCGCCATGGCGAGCTTGAACAAGGGGTCGTTTTCCAGGC